>CAYXPN010000014.1:0-33650 GCA_964467075.1 uncultured Planctomycetaceae bacterium | reverse complement strand
GCCTTGTGTCCTACTCGCGTTGTACCGCCGGGAAGGTCAGCCATTCCCAAAGGGACCACACATGGTCGGTCAAGCCGGCCACTCCGCCGGGATGAACCCGAGGGTTCGCTGCAGTATGAGCCCTGGACGGCACTGCTGGACCAGCCAGCAATAGCACGCGGCGCATGATTCGGCTGGTAAGGGGTCGTACCCGAAACAAGAAACCCCCGTTTTTCCCGAGGAATACGGGGGTTTACCATGCCTTACCGAATCATCAGCGGAGAGGACAGGATTCGAACCTGCGGAGGACTTATCGCCCTCACCGGTTTAGCAAACCGGCGCTTTCGACCACTCAGCCACCTCTCCGATTGAGCGCAGCATGCATCCGCGCAACGCGGGCCTCGGCATCACAACCGCTCTGCCCGTTGGACTCGCCGGCAAACCCGGCCTGCCCGTGCGACTCGCTGACGCAGGTTACCCGGACGTTCGACTCAATGACGCAGTTTACCCGGCCCGCAGTTCCCGCCCAGCGAGGCATCCCCGTGGGGGCGAGGCGTCCACGAGCCTCCCACGCAAGCGCGAGTCCTTCACATTTTACAAAGGAGCGCCGGGGCCGTAAAGCCGGCCGCGGTGGGAGCGCAGACCAAACGGGCAGGTCGTAAGCCTTTGCAGCCACAAGACCTACGGCAATTCACCGGTCAGGGCTTGCTCGCCCGGGCAGACCGGGGCGTGCGGGGGTTCCGATGCGGGGCGTCGGCTTGGCTCGCCAGGGCTGTCGTCGCGAGTGCCAGCCCTGAGCCATGCCTTTGCTGTGCAGCGCCGGCCGAGCGCGCCGGCGAGGGGGCCCTGGCGGCGAACAGCCTTGCCGCAGGGCTGGATTTTGGGTAAAAGCCGGCTCGAATTCGCCCGACCATCGGCCCACCATCCCAAAGCGGCATAGCGGCCGCAACCCAAAGCGGAAAGCCAAGAGCGGAAAGCGAAACGACAATCTATCATCCTGCTCATCCTGTAATCCTGTCTTCTCGCCAAAGCGGAAAGCCGAACCGGAAATCAAGCAAGGAGGCACGCGCCATGCAACGCACGGTAACCAGACTCGGCAAGTCGATCCTTATCCTGGTGCTGGTCTCGGGCGTCTGGCTGGCCTGGACCGACATGGCCCAGGCCCAACTGGACGCGGAGACCATGCGGGCCGCCCTGCGCACGGCCACGCCCGAGGAGGACGGGTTCATCGACTACGTGCTGGAGCTGGTCGATCAGGGCCGATTGCCGCGAGCGCTGGTCGAGAGCACCTTTCAATGGGCGCGCAAGAAAGCGCGCCACCGGTTCCAGTACTTCCGCTATGGGCTGATTGTGCGCGCGGCCCAGCAGGGCATTGAACTCTGAAGTACACAGCGGGTGTTTCACCTGCCGTGCCTGCCGGGCGTGACGGCCGTCTCCCTTCAGCCGCGCCTACTGGCGCGGCCGCTGCGAGTCGCCGTCCGCGCCCGGCTCGACGTGCAGGCGCAACGGCTCTGCCGGCCCGGCCGTGACCGGCAGCCCGTCGTGCAATTGCCTGCCCGAGCAGTGCTGCACTCTCCCCTCGGCATCTACCACGCGATAGGTCTTCTCCGCCTCCACGGTGAACCACTCGGGCAGGGTGTTCATGCGCGGCCAGTCGTGTTTCATGCGCCAGAAGACCCGGTGTCGCGGGATGTCGAAGCGCAGCGTGCCTTGCCACGGCTTGTCGGCCTTTAGCACAACGGCCAGACTATCGCTGCCGGCCTGTGCGGCGCCGAGCTTCAGATCCGGCCGCCACTGCCGGGCGATCACGCCGCGCGTGTGCATCAGGGCGTGCATGATCACGGTTCGCACCCCGTTGGCCTGGAGCTTCATCGTGCCCCAGAGCTGGGCGGAAGGGAGCGGCTGGTCGGCATAGACCACGTTGTGGGCCATCTCGCGGTCGACCCATTCAAGGCCCTCGGCCACGGGCAGGCGGTTGAGCAGGTAGATGGCCCCTTCGATCGAGTCGGCGAATCCGTCGATGCTCCCTTCCCAGCGATAGTCCTTGTAGGCAGGCTTGAGCAGGTTGTGCAAGGTCTTCTCCACCTGGGGGCGATAGACGGGCTTGCCTGCGGCCAGGTCGTAGCAGAGCAGTCCCACGTAGTCATAGCCCCAGCCGTCGCTCAGCCCGCTGTTGGGATTGTCCAGCGTGTTGAACATCAGGCCGTCTTCGTTGGTGCCGCGGGCCACGACGGCGTCGAACATGACTCGCAGGCGATCGGCATATTCCGGCGCCTTGGACGAGCCGATCTCGCTTTCCACTCCCAACAGCAGCCCCAGCCCGCCGATGATCTCGCAGCCGTGGTCGCGCAGGCGTTGGGGCACAAAGTCGGGATCGGAGAGATAGTAGTCGGCCAGGCGGCGGGCCCAGTCGAGAAACCGCTCGTCGCCCGTGGCCCGGAAGAGCCGGGCCAGGGCCTGGAGCTGCTCGCCGTTGACCTCGACGTTGGTCGAGGGGATTTTGCCGAAGGGCGTGTCCACGCGCGCATGTTTCCAGAGGTCTTCCTCGATGCCCTTCATGCGCTCATACCACGGCCCGCGGCCGGTGGCCTCGGCAATGGCAATGAGCCCGTCCTTGACGTATTCCGAGGCGCCGAAGACCATGGCGTCGTGGCTGACCGAGGTGTCGCGTGTTCCCCGGGCCAGATCGTAGCGCACCGGGATGCGATCCAGATGGTTGCAGAGGCGCTGTTCGGCCTGGAGCACGCGGAGCACGGGCCCTTCGAGCGCCTGCGGATCGACCAGCCAGGCGGCCCAGCAGAGGAAGGGGTAGCAATCGGCCGCGGTATCGCGGTAGTTCCAGTGACCGTCGCCGAGATACAAGCCGGTCTTGGCGTCGATCAGCGGCAGGGCTTTCTCATTGAGCCAGCGCTGGACCTTGCTGATCGAATAGCCGGCGATCTGTGCGGAGCGTTCGGCCTGGGCAAAGGCCGACTGAATGTCGGGCGCGGCCGGGGCCGATGGGTCTTGTCCGGCGGTGGGCTGCTCTGCGGCCGCGTGTTGCTGTGCGGCAAGGCAGCGCAGCCACGGTGTGCCCACAGCAATTCCCAGCGAGACGCGCGCGGAGCGGCGCAAGAACTCACGACGGCCGGTTCGGCGGGTAAAAGGCTTCATGGGAGTTGCTCCTTTGCGCAAACCAACAAGGTGGAAACCAACGGCAGTCGGGCAGACCCAGGACGCGCAGCCAGCGTTGGAACGTGGTGCGAGGAAAAGGTGACAGGCACCATTTGCCGGAACGGCCCGGTGGGTGCTGCGCACAAATGGTGCCTGTCACCTTTTCCGTCCCCAGGCACGCCCAGGACGCGCAGCCAGTATACACCGCATCCGCGCCCGGGGCGAAGCAATAGCCGGCCACCCGGACAGAACAACCGGGGCTTCCGCGGCGCCCTTCGGGCGTGCGTCCAGCCCCGGCCACCCGTCGCGGGACATGACGCGACATGAGGGAGCGGCTCAAAGCACCACGCCGGCCAGGCGCGCGGTCGCCGCGCGCGAGCGCAGCCCGGCCGTGGCCCCGCGTGCCGAGATGCAGCAGGCCGCGGTGGCCGCGGCCAGGCGACCGGCCGCTTCCGTGTCCAGGCCCGCCAGCAGCCCGGCCAGCAGCCCGGCGTCGAATGCATCGCCCGCGCCCGTGGTATCCACCACACCCTCGGGCGGGAGCGCCGGATCGACCTGGATGAATTGCTCGGGTCCGGGGCTGAGTAGGGCACCGTGCTCGCCGAGTTTCACGCCCAGCAGCCCCCGGGCCCCGCAGGCTCGATAGGTCTCGAGCATGGCTTGCGGCTCGCTGCGCCCGGTCTGATGGGCTGCCTCGTTGCGGCTGGGCACATAGGCGTCCAGGTGCACCAGTGCCCGGTCGAGCGGCTCCAGGTGGCCGCCGTCGCCCGCCGAATCCAACGCGGTCCGGCAGCCCGCGGAGCGGATTTTCTGGAGCACCTCGGGCAGGTCGCCCTCGAGCCGGGGCAACAGCGAATAGTAGCCCAGCAGTGCCCAGCGACTGCGCGCGAACAAGTCCAGGTGGTCGAGCAGCAGTCGGCGGTCCACCGCGGCGGTCGTGCCCGGGTGGAAGGCAAAGCTGCGCTCGCCCTGCCGGTCGATGAGCACCACCGCGGTCGTGGTGGGTGCCGCGGCAGTGGTTTGCAGCGCGTCGGTCGAGATGCCTTCACCTTCCAAGCGCCGGCGAAACATCTCTCCGAAGGCATCGTCGCCCACCATGCCCAACGCGGCCACGCGCAGACCCAGGCGCGCCATGGCAATGCCGGCGTTGGCCACCAGCCCGCCCACGGTGGCCTCGATCGGTTCGACCACGATCGTGCGGCTGCGCCCCAGCCCGGCCTCCAGCGGAAACGGGCGCACAAGCAGGTCGGCCACGCACGAGCCGCACACCACACAGTCGAAATCTTGCATGGGTCTCGGTCGGATCAAGGGGCGGGCAGCGGGCGGGCCGCCTCCAAAGTGCGCGCCAGCCAGACGGCCATCTCACCGCGCCCGCGATGGGCCCAAGCATAGTAGGGAATGGCCGCAAAACGGACGGACTCTTTGGCCAGCGCCTTCTTGCCGTCTTCCAGCACGAACCGCGTGCGCATTGCCCGACCCTCGATCACTGCCACTCCGCCCAGCAGATCGGGCCGATGCCGCACGGCGAGCGATTCATCGTCGGGCAGCAACAGGCAGAGGACCTGGCCCTCCTCCACCTCGGGCCATTCCACGCAATAGACCAGCGGGCCGCGCTGGAGCGCCACCTTGCCGCGGTTTTCCTCGACCGCTTCGTGGGCCACCACGCGGCGCACGGGCATGGGTAGGCGCAGCTCCACCGTATCGCCCTTGTCCCACTGCCGGCGGATCGTCGCATAGCCCTTTTCCAGTTCGAGCGGCAACGGCTGCCCATTGAGCTTGAGCGTGGGTTGCTCGGCCGCGGTGTCGAGGTAGCGGTACAAGTCGCTGGGCACCGGCCGGCCGCGGGCCCAGCCGGGAACGCGCACCTTGAGCGCAAACTCCGCGGCGTCCCCGTCCGGCTCCACGACGATCTTCACCTGCCCGCTCCAGGGATAGTCGGTCTGCTGGCGCAGGGTCACCTGCCGGCCGTCGGGGCCGATCGTCGCCTTGCCGGAAAAGAACAAGTTGACGTAGATCGCATCGTTCTGTAGCGCATAGGCATAGCCGGGCACCGCGGGAATGAATCGGGCGATGTTGCTCGGACAGCATGCGCAGCCGAACCAGGGGCTGCGCTGGTGGCGCCCGTCGGATTCCAGCACGTTGGTATAGAAGAACGACTGGCCGTCCAGGCCCACGCCCGGCAGCACGCCGTTGTAGAGGCTGCGCTCCAGCACGTCCATGTAACGGCCGTCGCCGCTGCGCAGGAACATGCGCTGGTTGAAGAGCACGTTGGCAATCGCCGCGCACGTTTCGCAGTAGGCATTCAGGTTGGGCAGCTCATAGCCTTCTCCGAACGCCTCGCCCCCGCCGCGCGCGCCCACCCCGCCGGTCACGTAGAGCTTCTTGCCCACGATGTCGCCCCAGATGGCATCCAGGGCCTCGAACCACGCGCGCTTGCCGGTCAGCACCGCCACGTCGGCCATGCCCGTATACATGTAGCCGGCGCGCACCGCATGGCCCACGGCCTCGCGCTGCTGGTCAACCGGCTGGTGGTCCTGGCTGTAGGGTCCGAAGAGCCCGTGGGTCTCCTCGCGCCCGCGCAATTCAAGGAAGAACTCGGCTTGGCGCAGGTACTTCTCCTCGCCCGTGTGCCGATAGAGCTTGACCAAGCCGATCTCGATTTCCTGGTGTCCCGGCGGCCAGGTGAGCTTGCCGGGTGCGAAGGTGCGGCAGATCAGCTCGGCGTTCTTCAGGGCCACATCGAGCAGGCTGCGCTTGCCCGTGGCCTGGTGGTGGGCCACGGCCGCTTCGTAGAGGTGGCCTGCGCAGTACAGCTCGTGGCCGCCGGGGGCGCTCCAGCGCTCTTTGCCGCCCGGCGGCATGTAGTCGGGCCCGGCCAGGGTGCGCGCGGTGTAGAGATAGCCGTCGTCCTCCTGCGCCGCGGCAATGTAGCTGATGATGCGATCGACGTACTGGTCGAGTTCCGGATCGGGCTGCCACCGCAGTGTGTAGGCGGCGCCCTCGAGAATCTTGTAAAGGTCGGAGTCGTTAAAGTAGATGCCCTCGAACTTGCCTTCCATCAATCCGCCGGCCTTGGCAAAGTTACTGATCCGGCCGGTCTTTTCACACTGCTCCAGGCAATAGGGGACGGTCACCTCGCGGCTGGTCTTCAGACGCGCCTGCCAGAATCCGTCCTCAGGCTCGACCTGGAAAAACGGCACCGGACGAATCGGCCAGTCGCGTGCCGGCTCCGCGGCCTGAAGTTCGGGCTGAAGCACGCCGCTTATTCCGCCCAAAAACCCAAACCACCAGCCGGCCGCCAAGGCCGCCAGCAAACCCGCAATTCTCACTCGCACGATGTGTCTCCTTCCGAGGTGTTGGGGGGGATGCGAACCATCCAAGGGACCGGCACGAAGCCCGGCGGCAGGCCGCCCCAGCCGCGGTGCTGCCTCGGGCGGCCTGGGCCCATGGCGCACTACCAGCCGGCACCTGGGCCACGCTAAGGACTTGTAAAGGTATTACTTCCCGGGGCTTCGCTTCGCTCCAGCCCCGGCCACCCGAGCCTGGGCACGGAATTGGGGAGACTATTCCTTCACAAGTACTAAGCGCCTCCAGCGCACTGTTTTAGCCGGTTTTCGCCGAGATGCAACGAGATTCGGCCGGCGCCCGGTTCGTAGTGACCCGATTCATCGGGTCATCCCTCAGCACGGCCGGACCAGCCGGCAGCCCTGTGGGACAGGCACGCAGTGGCCCGATTCGTCTGGCGAGCCGGCGGCCCGCGCTGCGTCCATGCAAATAGCCACCGTCGCCAGACGGTGGGAAGACCCCTGTTTCAAGGCGTTTGTCCGCGGCTCCCCACGCTCTGGCGAGCGTGGCTACCGTTTTGAGACTGTTCCGCTATCGTGTCCGCGCTCACGCCTCCGGCGGGGGCAGCTCGGCGGGTGGTGGCTGCGCGGGCTCTTCCGGTTCGAGATTCGCCACGGTCTCGGGCTTTCGCGGCGATGCCACAACGGGCTGGGGAGCCGCAAGCTGTTTGTCCGCCGCGACCGCGCCCAGCTCCTGGAACCGCCGCGCACTGACCAGCACCCGGGAGTCGAGCGAGCCGATCGCCCGATTGTACGCGTCCACGGCCGTGTCCAGGCCCTTGCCCAGCTTGGCCAGGTGTCCGGTCCAGGCCATCAGACGCTTGTAGAGTTCCCGGCCCAGGTCGCTGATCCGCCGCGCGTTTTCGGCCACCTGTTCCTGGCGCCAGCCATAGGCGGCCGCGCGCAACAGCGCGATCAGGCTGGTGGGCGAGGCCAGGATCACGTTGTTCTCCACGCCCGCCTCGATCAACCCGGGATCGGCCTCCAGTGCGGCACTGAAGAACACCTCACCCGGCAGAAACAGCACCACGAACTCCGGCGCGGGCGTGACCTGCTCGAAATACGCCTTGCGCCCCAGGCTGCGGATGTGTTCGCGCACGTGTTGCGCATGCTCCTTGAGCAGTTGGCGGCGGCCGGGCTCGTCGGGCGATTCGATGGCCTCCAGATACGCCTCCAGAGGCGCCTTGGCATCGACGACGATCGATTTGTGGCCCGGCAGCCGGATCACCAAATCGGGGCGCAGCCTGCCCTCGTCGCCTTCGACCGAGACCTGCTGCGTGAAGTCGCAATGCTCGACCATGCCCGCCAGCTCCACCACCCGGCGAAGCTGAATCTCGCCCCAGCGTCCGCGCACCTGGGGCCGGCGCAGGGCCTGGGTGAGCTTCGAGGTCTCTTGGCGCAAATCCTGGCTGAATTGCAGCAGCGAGCGCACCTGCTCGCTTAGTTGCCGGTAGGCGCCCTCGCGGGCCTTTTCCAGGGCCAGGATTTTGGCGTCCACCTTTTCGAGCGACTCGCGCACCGGCTTGACCAGGCCGTCGATGGCCTGCTGGCGTTTTTCCAGGTCGCCGCGGGCCGTTTCCTGGAAGCTCTGGAGCGTGGCCTTGGCCAGTTGGAGGAACTGCTGGTTGTTGCTCTTCAGCGCTTCACCGGCGAGGGCCTTGAACGCATCGGAGAGCTTCTGCTGGGCCTCGTTGAGGACGGCCAGCTTCTCCTCGGCTTGTTTGCGCTCCTGGGCCAGGGTGGTGGCCAGGTGCGAGACCTTCTCTCTCAGCTCGGTCTCCGCGGTCTGGCGCTGCTGGAGCAGGCCGAGAAGTCGCTGAACCTCGTCGCGCAACTCGAGGATCGTCTGCTCGCGCGCGCCCAAGCGTTCGCCCAAAGCCGCCATCTCGGCGCCGACTGCGCTGCGCGCCGCGGTTTCGGCCTGGCGCAGCCTGGCCCGATCCACCAGCCAGACGCCCAGCGCGCCCAGCGCGATGCCCAGCAGCAGCATCACAATCGGCAGCACGATCTCCATGGCCCGGCCTCCTGCTCCACCAGGACGAACACAGCGCGAATATGGGAAAGCGAGCGCAAGGGCCGGGTCTCCATGAACGAACGCACCCAACCGGCCCTTGCACCCGAGTTTCCCACACCCGGCTCCGCGGGGCAACCCACCGCTGGGTGCCGGGGCGCCTGATCGCTACGCGGGCGCGCCGGAAGGCGGATTGTCAGCGCGGCAGCGCTACGGGCTGTCGCTTTTGGCCTTCGAGCAGCTCCCCGCGGCTGATCAAGACGTGGCGGGGCGCTTCGATCCCCAGGCGCACGCGCTTGCCCCGCACCTGGAGCACGGTGACCTTGATTCGGCCGTCGATCAGGAGTGTCTCGGCCGTACGTCGCGAAAGCACCAACATGGCAAGTCCTCCTTGACGGATGGGGTTCACTTGGGGTCTGTGCCGGCCGCAAGGTCGGACTGGGTCGCGGCACCAACGGGAAAAGGTGTTCCCCTATCAAACGTCTGCCGGTTCCATTGCGCCCGAGTTGGCGCAAGCCGCGGGGTCGGTCTCAGGATCGATTCCATACAGTGCCAACAGCTCGGCCAGGATGCGGTCGATCCGCTCCACGCCCCCGCGGCGTTTCAGCCGTCCGGGACGTGCCTCAGGCCGGGGATGGGCCTCCGGGGGCGAGAACCCGACGGGAGCGGCCTGTCCGGGCGCGCGCCCTTTGGGTTCGTGCCCCAGGCGCCGCTCAGGCCTCGGCGCAATCAACCCGCGGCCGGTCGGTTGGACGATGGTTTGGGCCATGATAGGTGTCCTCCGGAACTCTTGGATTGCCGGGGAGGCCGAGCGGGCTGGATTCCAGCGTGCCCGGGCTTGTGGCGGGCCGGCGATTGGCCACACCGCTGCGGGCGGCTTTGCTCCCGGCGTCGAAGCCGCCTGCCAAGCTGACCCTATTATCTTCTGTTACTGTACGTTTGTCAACTGTACTTTGTTCAGTAATCCTGGGCTGGGCTCCCTGTCTCTCGGACGCTCTACGGGCGCGCGGTCTCAGCGCTGTTTACCCCACCTCTGTCGGGTTCTTGCGCGCAACCGTGCGCGCTTCAAGTGCAAGAGCGGCGCGCGCGGGTTGTCGGGTGGCGCGTCGATTCCCGGCGTGTTGAGAATCCCGGCGGGATAAACCCGCCGGCTCGCCAGATGGTAGAGCGCGCTCGCAAACATCCGCCACCAAGCCGAGCGCGTCAACTCACGGGCGGTAGGGCGACCACGCGGGACGGGGAAGGCTGGGAAGACCGGGCGAACCGGGAGAACCAGGCTGTCCGGAATGAGCCGTGGGGCCCTGCGATGGTCCAGCGGTCCCATATCCGCCTTGGGTTGTCCCGGCCGGCTGTTGGGCAAGACGCGGGGAGTCCGGCGAGCCGGCAGAGGAGACACCGCCAACGCTTGTCCCGGCCGCGGGCGCAGCGGAGAATCCGGAATCGGTTGAGGGCGCGCCGAGCGCGTCGGTCTGCGCAGCCACGGCCCCCGGGGCCTCGCGTCGCGGCGCCCAGCCGGCCACCTCTCGACTCACCAGGTTTACACGGATGCGCTGGTCCACCTTCAGGCTGCGCCCGTCGCGCGTGGTGTAGCGCACGAACGCGTGTACCAGCTCGTGCTTTGGCGGCTCGCCGGGCCAGAGGAGATCGAGCTTCATGCCGCGCGTGTTTCCGATGCTGCAGAAGGCGTGGCTCGTCAGCTCGGCTGGCAGGTCCCAGCGGGCCAATCGGGCGGCCTCGCCCACTTCGGCCGGATCGAGCAACACTACAGTCACTTCGGCCGGCGCTTCCAGCAATCGCCCCTGCTGGTCGTAGGGTTGGACCACCACGGTGATGCCCTCGTCGCCGAGCTGCCCGTCGGTGTCGTAGCCGCCCGTGGCCGCGGCCAGCAGAGCGATCCCTGCCACCTGGGCGCTGTCGGCATTGGCGATCGACGTCACTTGGCCCCCGGCCGCGGAGTGTGCGAGCGGGTCGGCCAGCGTCGGACCGGATGACTCCGGCGAGCCGTTCCACGATGCGCCGTGGAGCTGGGCGTCACCCGCCGACTTGTTCTCCGCGGGAAGGCTCACGTTGGGGGGCGACGGCTGGGTGGGCTGAGGAGTGGGTACAACCTCCGGCCCCAGGCCGGTAGCCGGCGTACCCACCGCCGGGCTGCCCGGCGCGCCGGTGTCCGGCAGGCCCAGTTGCCGGCGCAGGCCGGCGTTTTCCTGGCGGCAGGAGTCCAACACGAGCTGGTAGTCGCGCACCGTCCCGCGCAGCCGGTAGATTTCGTCCTCCTGCAAGCGGAGCTCGCGTTCGACGAGCATTTGGTTCGGATCCATCCGGCAGCCGGCCAGCAGCAGGATGGCTGCGGCCACGGCGATTCGACGCGTATCCATTGGGCGCCTCGCACACAGGGGGGTGGACAGGTCGGCAGCCTACCGCCCGGCAGGGGCGGTCCGCGACCGGCTGGCCTTCGACGAGCTGGAACCCGGGGAAAGGTTGTGTGAAAAGCTTGGACGTGGCAACGCGGGCCCAAAATCGGGCCGGGATGAGTCTGGGGTGTGGGTCGGTGCGCACGAAACGCGCGGCGCCCCGCGCGGCTCAGTCCGCCTTGTCGTCGGCGCTGTCGTGGGGGATGTGTTCGATCACCCGGTCGATCAGGCCGTAATCGCGGGCCTCTTCCGCAGTCATGAAGCGGTCGCGATCGGTGTCTTGTTCGATCTTCTCCAGCGCATGGCCCGTGTGTTTGAGCAGGATGCGGTTGAGCCGTTCCTTGATTTTCAAAAACTCCTTGGCGTGGATGACGATGTCTTCGGCAGTACCCTCCACACCGGCGAGGGGCTGATGGATCAGGATCCGCGCGTTGGGCAAGGCATGTCGTTTGCCTTTGGTGCCCGCGGCCAGCAGGATGGCGGCCATCGAAGCGCACTGGCCCACGCAATAGGTGGCCACGTCGCAGTTGACGAACTGCATGGTGTCGTAGATGGCCATCCCCGCGGTGATGCTCCCTCCGGGCGAGTTGACGTACAGATGGATGTCGGCCTTGGGGTCTTCGGACTGGAGAAAGAGCATCTGGGCCACCACGGCGTTGGCCACGTCGTCGTTGACCTGGCAGCCCAGAAAGACGATGCGGTCCTTCAGCAGGCGACTGTAGATGTCCATCGCCCGCTCTTCGCGGCCGCTCTTTTCGATCACATAGGGAATCAGGGGCATGGTCGGATTCCAAAGCAGGGAAAGTCGAACGTCACAAGTCCAGGGGGCCCGGCCGCGGAGCTTCGATCAGTCTTCGTCCTCCGCTTCGGCCTGGGCTTTTTGCTTGGTGAGGATTCCGTCGACCAGGCCGTACTGCTTGGCTTCTTCGGCGGTCATGTAGAAATCGCGGTCCGTATCCTTGGCGATCCGCTCGAGCGGCTGGCTGGTGTGTTCGGCCAGGATGAGGTTGAGCCGCTGGCGGTCCTTGACGATCTGGTCGGCCTGGATTTCGATGTCCGAAACCTGGCCGCCCACGTAGCCGTAGGGCTGGTGGATCATGATCTTCGCATGCGGCAGGGCGAAGCGCTTGCCCTTGGCCCCTCCGGCCAGCAACACGGCCCCCCCGCTGGCCGCCAGCCCCACGCAATACGTAGCCACCGGACAACTGAGAATCTGTATCGTGTCGTAGACGGCCAGCGTAGCGCTCACACTGCCGCCGGGCGAATTGATGTAAAAATGGATATCCTTGCGCCGGTTCTCGCTCTGCAAGTACAACAACTGCATCACCAGCACGTTGGCCCGCGCGTCGCTGATCTCGCCCGGCAGAAAGATGATCCTGTTTTCCAGCAACAAATCGTCGAGCGTCAGTTGGCGCTGCCGCTGGTATTCCCGATAGGCGGCCTCAGGCTCGAAGCTCGGCACACGGTGCAATCTGGTCATCATCGTTCCTTACGTGGTCGAACCGGTTGCAGCCTCTCTCCTGCGCACCCGCGCTGCATTGCCGCGAGGCGGCCTTCGGCAGGGCAACCCGCGATCATGCCCTCCGGGGGCGGCAAACCGCTTCGCGCGGCGGTGCCCTTCGCCGCGACAAACCAGCGCGCCTCGCGCCGGCATATTCCGGCAGGCCGACCCGCCGCGGCTACGGCGACTTGCTCAAATCCCGGCCCGCCCGTGCTCACTCCCGAACCCGCGGCTCCGGAGGCGGAGCAGCACCGTGAGGTTCGCCGTGTTCCGGCTGGGCTATGGGGATCTCGTCGTCGGCTTCTCCGCCCACGCAGCAGTCCAGCGTGGCCACGGTCGGCTGCTGGACTTCGGACGGCACGTCCCGCACCTGCGCATGCTCGACGATCAGGTCGAGCACCTTGCGCTCGACGATCTCGTTGCGCAGCACGTCCGTCATCCCGTCTTTTTCCAGGCGCGCACGGACCCGGCGCGGGCTCTGGCCGCTTTGGGCGGCGATCAGCGCGATCTCCGTGTCGTAATCTTCGTCCGTCGCCTCGATTCCCTCTTCCTCGGCGATCCGCTCCAGGATGAAGTGCTCTTTCAGCGCCCGGGCCGTTTCCTGGCGCACGTTGCGCCTGAGCGCAAACTCCCGGGCCCGAATCTCCCCATCGCTGAAACCGCTGCGCCGCAGCTCGATCACGCGGCGCTCCAGCTCGCGACGGCTCTGTCGTTCCAGCAACCCCGGGGGCAGATCCCAGCCGGCCGAGGCCGTCAGCAAACGGGTCACTTGCCCGCGAAGCGACTGCCGCTGCTCATACTCCTGGCGCCGCTCGAGCACGCCGGCGATCGCGTCGCGCAAATCCGACTCCGACTCGAAATCGCCGAATCCCGAGAGCACCTCCTCGGTCATTTCCGGCAGCTCGAGCCGTTTGACCTCCAGGATCTCGAAGCTGAGCTTCACCCTTTGGCCGCGCAACGCCTCGTTCGGGGCGTTGGGTGCCAATTCCACCTCGGCCCGGCGCCGCTCGCCCGCCCTCACACCCACTATCAGCTCGTCAAAGCCTTCCAGGCGGGCGTCCGGGAAATCGAGCACCGGCAGAATACGGATCACCGCCTCCTCGACCCGACCCAACTCTTCATCCCCGTGCTCGAAGCTGAGGTTCACGCTCACAAAGTCGCCCCGCTGCGCGGCGCCTTCCCGAGGCACCAAGCGCCCGCGGTCGTCGAGCAACTCCCTCAGTTCGCGATCTACATCTTCGCCGGTGATCGACCGCTGCGGGCGCTCGAGCTTCAGCCCTTTCCATTGGGGCAAGGGGAACTCGGGCCGCACTTCCAGATCGAACTCGAAGACCATCGCCGCATCGTCGGGCACCTCGATGGCCTCCAGGTCGACTTCCGGTTCACTGATCGCCGACAGTTGGTGTTCCTTTCGAATCTGTTCCAGGCAATCCACCAGCAGATCGCCCTTGACCCGCTCGGCCACGTCCTTGCGGAACCGCGCCTCGACCAGCCGGCGCGGGGCCCGGCCGGGACGGAAGCCGGGCACCTGGGCCTGGGGCATCAGCTCGCTGAATTCCTTGTCGAAATACCGCCGGACCTCCTCGGGCGGGACGGTGACCGTGATGTGCCGCTCACACGTGCTCGGCGACTGGATCGTCACGTCGATCTCAAGGCGCTTCGCTTCCTCGCCCTCCGGCGCCTCGTCGGCGAGCTGCTCGCCCTCGGTTTCCGGTTCGGGACCCGCCAGCGCTTCGTCGTCGCGGTCGTCCAAGGGAGCCATGGTGTTCTTCCGTGGGGTTGACCGATCGGGAAAAGGAAAGATTGCCACGCGCCAGTTGGTTGAAGAGCGGGTGATGGGATTCGAACCCACGACAGCCACCTTGGCAAGGTGGTGCTCTGCCAACTGAGCTACACCCGCTTCTCGACACCCCCCGGCGGGGCCGGCTGGGCGTCGAAGCCTCTCCGGCTTCCCTCAAACCCGGGGATTATAGGCTCATGATAGACGCTTTCAAGGGCAGTTGACCAGCCCCCCTTCTGCACCCTGGGCAGTTATGCCACCTTCACGCAGCGCTCGGGCGTCTTTTGCCGTGCTGGCCGAGACCTTGGGCGATCCGGCGTTCTGCCGCGGCTAAGCAGGCCGACCGGGGCAATGCACTCCACCCACGCCCGCTGGGCGCGCCGAGCCGAGTCCTGGGGCCGCGGCCCGGGGTCGGTTGCCTACATCCGCCCCCATTTGGAGTTTCCTGTCTTTCCCAGTCTTCCAAATCAGTCTGGCTGCGGACTCCCATCGGGGGGTTGCGGCTGGCTTTCCCCCTGTCTATGATGGGCCCACATCATCGGCCGGACATCGACTTGCCGGGCCGCCGGCCTCATCCGGTCGAACCCCAGGGGCCGACCCTCGGGGGGACCCAGCCATGCAAGTGACGCTCGTCGTCTTGGAGGGGGATGCGGGCGAGCGGGAACTGACCGTCGACTTGCCGGTTGTTCTCGGGCGCAGCCGCGCCGCCGGACTCAGGCTCCAACATCCCACCGTCAGTCGGCGCCACTGCGAAGTGTTCGAGGCCGGGGGCTTGGCGGTGGTGCGCGACCTCGGCTCGCTCAACGGCACGCTCGTCGAGGGCCAGCGCATCGAACAATCGCCGGTCAAACCCGGCCAGCGACTTTCCGTCGGCCCGGTCACCTTCCGCGTGGATTATCAGTACGAGGGCGAACAGACCCTCAGCTCGGCCCCAGACTCGCCCACGACCGCCCCCACCGTGCCGGTACCCGCGGAGCAGACCGATTCGCCGGACCCTGTGGAGGACACGCCCCAGGCGCCGATCGGTCTGGACTCGAAACCTGCCGCGGCCGGGCCTGCTGAGGGCGTGGCTGCCCAAGAGCAGACCTCACCGGTGGCAAAGCCGCCGGGGCCCGCCACAAGACCGCCCCCGCCCGCAAACAGACCACCGGCACCGGGTACGAAACCACCGGCCCCTGCTGAGCGCCGGCCCCAGGCTGCCCCGAACGGCCTTCAGTTCCCCGACCCGGAAGCCGGCGGCCAGGAGCAGCCCCCGACGCCTGACGTGGACGACGAGCAATTGAAAGACTTCCTGCGCCGGCGTTTGTAACGCACCGCGGGCGTTTGTAGTGGACGCACCCGCGGGCGGCTGACCGACATGCACCGAGCGGGATTGCGAAGGCACGCTCTATGAGCACGAAACGAACGGACTGCCACCGTCGGCCGACGGTGGCTACGCTTAGAACGGTTTGGCTGCTCTGCTGTGCTCTGCTCGCGCTGGGGGTGTCGCACATGCTTCACACCCGTCTCGCCCCGGGTGCAGAGCAGCCGGCGGCGCAAACTCCCGTGCTGCCCGCGCGCATCCACCCGGCCCCGCCCCTGGCGCGGCCTGGCGGGCCGGTGATTCGAGTCAGCACCGTGGACGAGCTGTTCGAGGCGGTCGCTCGGGTCCAGCCCGGCCAGACCATCCTGCTGGCCGACGGCCACTACTGGATGCCGCGCTACATCGAGCTGCGCACCGACCGCGTGACCCTGCGCGGCGCATCGGGCGATCCGAAGCGCGTGGTCCTCGACGGCGCACGCAGCCGGCACGGCGAACTGCTCGGGCTGCGCGCCTGCCGCGGGGTGACCGTGGCCGACCTGACGATCCAGAACGTGCGTTTCAATGGGCTCAAGATCAACTCCGACTCCAACGTGCAGCAGGTGACCGTCCACAACTGCGTCTTCCACAACATCTGGCAGCGCGCGATCAAGGGCGTGCGCGTGCCGCCCGAACGGCTCGACCAGTGGTGCCCCGCCGACTTCCGCGTGCAATACTGCACCTTCTACAACGACCGGCCCAAGCAGCCCGGCGACGACCCGACCGACACGCCGCAGACCTTCGGCGGCAACTACGTGGGCGGCATCGACGTGATGTTCGCCCGCGGCTGGACCATCAGCGACAACGTGTTCTATCGTATCCGCGGGCGCACGGGCGAGGCGCGCGGGGCCGTGTTCCTCTGGCACGAAAGCCACGACTGCGTGGTCGAGCGCAACGTGATCGTGGACTGCGACTCGGGCATCTGCCTGGGCAATTCCCACCGGCCTGCGGAGATCGAACTGCACTGCCGGCGCATGGTGGTGCGCAACAACTTCGTGGTCCGGGCCCACGAGAACGGCATCCTGGCCGACTACACGGCCGATTGCGCGATCGTCCAGAACACGATCCACGACCCTGAGAGTCGGCTGCGGCGCTTGATCCGGCTGGTCCACGCCAACGAGGGGCTTTTGGTGGCCAACAATCTGTTAAGCGGCCCGCCGATGCGCGTGGAAACGCAAAGCCCGGTGCAATTTGCCGGCAACGTGGTGCGCGATGTGAGCAGCAGTTTCGTCGATCCGCAGCGGGGCGATCTCCATTTGCGCAAGCCGATCGCCGGCGTACACGGAGCCGTGCGCCGGCTGGAGCAGGCGCCCGAGGACATCGACCGCCAGGCGCGCCCCGCGGTGTGCGCCGCGGGGGCGGATGAGCTGTAGACGGGCAACTTGCTGCCCAAAATCTGGTCTATGTGCCATGAGAGCATGCGACAGGTGAATACGCTACCTGCAACAGGGGGCGCACCCCGGGTGGCCCCGGTTGCTCGCAACCGGGGCGACGAAGTCGCAAGAGGTCGCGCAGGTAAAACGCCCCTGGCCAACCAAGGCGCGCACTTCGGGGACAGATGGCGCGAGCAGTGGGAGTGCCAAGCAAGCGGGTTTGATGAGGACCTCTTGCCGGCTGGCGCCGGCCCAGGTTGGCAAGCAACCTGGGCCACCCGCGTAAGAGGGCCCGAGCTGCCTGCATGCACAGCCACGCCCGCGGCCGCGGCGCGCTGGATCGGCATCGTCCTGATCGCACTGGTGGCAGCGCTGGCGGGGGCAGCGCGTGCAGCGACCGGCGCGGATGCCGACGAGCACCAGCACCCGGCGCAGACCAAGACGGGCACGCTCGCCGAGGGCACGCGATTCGCCACGCCGTTCTTTGTGCGCGACAGCGGGCGCGAGGGTCCCACCGTGCTCGTGGTCGGCGGCATCCACGGCAACGAGCCGGCCGGCGCCGTGGCCGCGGATCAAATCCGCCACTGGCCCATTGTTCGCGGGCGCCTGGTGGTGGTGCCGCGGGCCAACGTGCCCGCCTTGGAGGCCCGCAAACGCCGTACCCCGGGAGTGCCGGAAGACCAGTCCGATCTGAACCGCAACTTCCCTCGCGCCAAGAAGCCCGGCGCTCCGCAAGGCATCCCGGCCGGGGCGATCTGGAAGCTGGCCCAGCAGTTCCGCCCCACCTGGGTGATCGACCTACACGAGGGCTACGGCTTTCGTCAGCTCGATCCGAACACCGTGGGCAGCAGCATCATCGTCTTCCCTACACCCGAGACCGCGCGCGTCACCCCGCTGCTGCTGACCGCGGTGAACCGCACGATCGACGGGGCGAGTGAAGAGCCGCCTCAAGAACGCAACGGGGGCTCCGGCCGGAGCGCGGGCGAAGCGGCCCGGGGCGCGGCCGCCAGGCCGGACGGAGCAAGTGCAGGCGCGGCCGCCAGGCGATTCGTGCGCCTTTCCCGTCCGGCCGACGGCAGCCTGGCCCGCGCAGCCGGCGAGCACCTGGGGGCGAATGCCCTGATCGTGGAGACCACCTGGAAAGGCCAGCCGCTTGCGCTGCGCGTGCGCCAGCACCGGATCATCGTCCACCGGCTCCTGAATTGGCTGAGCATGGTCGAGGCGCGCTCCCCGGCCGACCAGATGAGCGCGCCGCAAGAATGGCTCCCGGGGTCGGTTTTGGGTCGCTCCCAAAGCGGCGGTCAAGCAGTAGCACACGCGCCAGCAGCCCGACGGAGCGGTGGCGCCGCCGGTTTACGGCCTGCCCCGGGGGCTGCATAATGGTGTCTTGTCCACAAACTTGTGTGCGCTGTGCGCGCGACGATCGCGTAGGGTGGGTCAAGCGTTAGCGCAGACCCACCATCCCGGTCCGGCTCTCAATTGGTGGGTCAGCGCCTGCGGCTCGACCCACCCTACGACTACTTCCGACCTCCGACTTCAATATAGGCCGTGCCAGGACGCATGAAAGCGCAGACCCACCATCCCGGTCCGGCTCTCAATTGGTGGGTCAGCGCCTGCGGCTCGACCCACCCTACGACTACTTCCGACCTCCGACTTCAATATAGGCCGTGCCAGGACCCATGAAGGGCATCAAAGACTTCCGCTCCGAAAGCCTCAGCCACGACCCGCTGCACGGGTACATCACGTTCACCGCCTCGGCGTGTGTGCCCGAGGGCGAGGCCGCGGAGCAGGACCTGATCGACCATCCGTGGCTTCAGCGCCTGCGACAGATTCACCAGTTGCAGACCGCCTGGTGGGTGTTTCCCTCGGCCGAGCACACGCGCTTCCAGCACGTGCTGGGGGCCATGCACCTGGGCTCGCTGGCCGCCGGTGCGCTCTACGACAGCCTGCAAGCCGTGTGTGCCGACGTGCCCAGCCGGGGCTATTGCGAGTCGCTCTGGCGCCTGGCCGGCTTGTTGCACGACGTGGGCCACGGGCCGTTCGGCCATTTCTTCGACCGCTACTACCTGGCCGACTACGGGCTGACGCACGAGACCCTGGGCTCGGAAATCATTCGCCGCGAGCTCGGGCCGATCGTGTGCCGCGTGCGCCGCAATCCCAACACCTGCCTGGCCGAGGGCGAACAGCTCGATCCCGAGCAGATCTGCTACCTGATCACCCGGCCCCAGCCCGGCGGCGAGCAACCGGCCCCGCGCTGGCTCCAGTTGCTGCGCGCGATGTTCAGCGGGCTCTATACGGTGGACAACATGGATTTCGTGCTGCGCGACGCCTACATGTCGGGCTACAGCACGCGCGCGTTCGACCTCGAACGCCTGTTGCACTACAGCATGTTCACCGAGCGCGGGCTGACGATCCACGAGCGCGGCCTGCCCGCGCTGGTGCGCTTCATTTCGGTGCGTGCCGAGCTGTTTCGAGCCATCTATTTCCATCGCACGGTGCGCGCGATCGACCTGGACTTGCAGGACCTGTTCGCCGAGAGCAAGGCGCATTTGTTTCCGGGCAATCCGCTGGAGCATCTGGACGAGTACCAGCGGTTGACCGAATGGTCGCTGTTGATGCAGGTCGGCTCGTGGGCCCGGTCGAACCGAGCTGAGCTCGGCGAACTGGGCCGGCGCTGGCAGCGGTTCCTGGCCCGCAAGCTGCGCTGGAAGATGGCCTGCGAGCGCACCGTTTTCTTCGACCCGGGCGCGCCCGAGCAGAGCAGCGTGTTTGCCAGCCAGCGGTCGTTCGAGGCCGCGGTGCGCGAGCAGTTGCCGCGGGAGTTGAAAGACCTGCCGCTGAGGGTGGACGCCGCGCGCCACGTCCACCGCCCCGGCACGCGCGCGCCCGCGGCGGGGCAGAACTTCCTCTACGACCCGGCCGCGGGCACGATCCGCAGCCTGGACGAGCGCGAGCTGTTCCGGCGGATTGCGATCAGCTATCGCGTCTGCCGCATCTACGCGCAGGACACGCGCTACAACGCCGAACTGGCCCGGGCCATGGACCGGCTGACCGGCGTGCAGGCTGCGGATGACGAGACCAACATGTAGGGGCAGGCACTTCGCACGCACGCGCCCGCTTAGACCGTGTGAACGTATTGCTCCCCGGGGCTTCGCTTCGCCGTGAGCCCCGGCCACCCGGGCCTGGGCAAGAGACTGGGGAGAGAATTCGTTTACAGGTTCTCAGCTTGCCCGGCGATCGGCCGCGTCGCGTTCTGTGGGCGGGTCGTCTTCGGCGGGTTGATAGAGCTTGATCGTGGCACGCCGCGGACGGCGCTCGGGGAGGATGCCGCGCGTGCTGCTGGAGAGAAAGGGGTAAAACGCCGCGGCCGGGCCGGTGGTGAAATCGGACTTCAGGCGCTCGAGAGCCTCGGCCCATTTCAGGCCGCAGCGGTACAGCACCCGATAGGCCCTCTTGATATCTTGGATTTGTTCGGCGGGATAGCCGGCGCGGCGCAGCCCCACGCAGTTGAGCCCCACCACCAGGCTGCTCAGCCCGTCGACGGTGACAAAAGGCGGGACGTCCTTCTTGACGTGCCCCTGGCCGCCGACCATGGCCAGCCTACCGACGCGGCAGAACTGGTGGACGCCCGCGGCCCCGGACAGATAGGCGCGATCCTCCACGCTGACGTGCCCGGCCAGCATCACGTTGTTGGCGACGATCGCGTGGTCGCCGATCCGGCAGTCGTGGGCGACGTGGACGTTGATCATCAGGAAGTTGCGGTCGCCGATGACCGTGGTGTTCCCGGCGCTCAGCGCGCGATGGATCGTCACGTGTTCGCGGATCACGTTTTCGCTGCCGATCACCAGACGCCCCGGACGCGCGGGCGCGCGGATGTGCTGGGGCAAGCCGCCCAGCACCGCGCCCTCGAAGACGTGGTTGCGGGCCCCCAGCACCGTGGCTCGGCGCACGACCACGTGGCCTTCAAATACGCAGCCCGGCCCGATCGCCACGTCGGGCTCGATCACACAGAACGGGCCGATTTGCACGTCCGGGGCCAGGCGGGCATGAGGGCTGACCACGGCGGAAGGATGGATGTTCACCGGAACGGGCTACTGGCTCGGCTAGGTCGCAGACGGACGCGGAATCATCGGGGCACTAGGGGCACGAAGTAGTATCGGTATTCCCAATCGCACCGGTTCAACCGGAACCGCCAACCGCAACAGATTTGCCAGTTTCGCCAGTTTTCTTAATTCTGCTGGCGAGAAAAGGTGACAGGCACCATTTGCCTCCAACGGCCCGCAGGGTGCTCCGCACAAATGGTGCCTGTCACCTTTTGCCGTGGCCCTGGGGCAGCCGGCACGGCTGCACCACAATCTCGGCCCGGCTGGCCGAACCAACCAAGGGCGGCTAAACTCAATGTTTTGCGCGCCGGGAGCCCCCAGACACCAATCCGGTGGGGTTGTCCTGGCCCCCCGAACCACCTGGCCGACCGCACGGCAACGGCCAGCGGCTCCTCGCTTGGGGTCGCTTGGCTCCCCAAGCGCGGCCGTTGACAGGAGGCTGTTGTCCATGTCGAGCATTGACGAGCGTTATGACGAGGCCATCAAGCTGCAGCAGGAAGGCGATCTCGAGCAGGCCGTGAGCGTGCTCGAACAAATCGCGGCCGAGGACGCGGATTACGCCCTGGCCCACGCTGCACTGGCCGTATTCTACGGCAAGCTGGAACGCCACGACGACGCGGTCCGCCATGCGGAGACGGTCTGTCAGCTTGAGCCCGACGACCCGTTCAGCTTCATGGCCAAGAGCATGATCTGTCAGAAGGCCGGGCGCAATGCCGAGGCCGAACAGGCCATGATGCAGGCCATGGAGAAACAGTGGGCCGCACGCAAAGACCCCGGGCAATAGGCCCGCTGCGCTCGGCGTGGTGTGGCCAGGAGACCACTTCACCACGCGGTCGGGCGGCACGCCCTCGGAAGGGCGTGATGCGATTTCCAGCACGCCTGGGAGTATCGTATCGTAGGCCGGAACAAGCGTAGCGCCGTTCCGGCGCCAAGCTGCGCGCACTATCATCGCGTCAGAGGCCGAGACAACTCTTGGCGCCGGAACATCGTCGCTTGCGCGACTCGTTCCGGCCTACGTTTCTACGTTTCTGGCGATCCACCACGCCCATCGCCTGCGCTCCGGGCGTGCCACCCACTCTGCGCGTGCCGCGCGGCCGTGAGAATGAGCCAGTCCCCGAGCTGTAGAAAACAGCCCTCACCGGGCGGCCACCGCCCCTCGCCGCTCGGCCACCAGGGCGAGCAGCCGCTTCTGCGGTGTGGCGAACTTCTCGATCCCCTGCTCCATCAACACGGCTTCGAGCCGCTCCATGTCCACCAGCCGGTCGATCTCCTCCACCACCTCCGGCGCGGGCAGTCGGTCCACCTGGCGCGCGAAACGCAGGCCGCTCTGCGCCACCGCCTCGTTCGTGGCCGGCGGGTTGGTCTGGATGTCGCCGCCGGCAAATGCCTCAACATACTTCCAAGGCGCGTCGCCGGCACGCTTGGTGCCCGTGCTGGCAAACACGATCTCGTGCGCCAGCGGCGTGGGGTGCTCGCTCCAGAACCGGCAGTTCTCGGCCCAGATTCGTTTGGCGTTGAGAATGCCTACCAGACCCTGCGCGCCCGGAGACAGCTCGGTCACCTGTTGTTCGGTGTACACGTCCAGCCGCGAAACGAAAATGCTGTACACGCTCTTGAAGCCCTCCAGACCGTCCCTGCGCTGCGCGCCCCGCCAAACCGCATCCCGGGCCGCACGATACTGGCGCGGCGTGAAAACCAACGTGACATTGACCGTCACTCCCGCGGCCACCACGTCCTCCAGCGCGTCGATGCCCGCGGGCGTGGCCGGCACCTTGATCATCCGGTTCCGATGGCCCGCGAACCAGTGTCGGGCCAGATCGACATAGCGGGCGACCCGCTGGGCGTGGGGAAGCGCGAGCTGCGGGTCTTCGAGCAAGGGATCAACCTCGAAGCTCACGTAGCCGTCGTCACCCCGGGTCTGTTCCCACACCGGGAGAAACACATCCTGGGCCTGCCGGACCAGCCGGTCGGTCAGCTCCCAGGCAATCGCTTCATCGGACACCTGTTGGCGGGCGAGTTCGGCGAGCTGGTCGTCGAACCGGCCGGAGCTGAGCAGGTCGGTCACGATCACGGGGTTCGACGTGGCCCCTGTGGCCCCGGCAGCCCGATCGCGGCGCACCAGATCGGGGTCCACCGAGTCGATCCACAGTTTGGTGCCGCAGGCCAGCAGGGATTCGATTGGAGTGGTCATGTGGCGTCCCTCAACTTCGTTTGTCTTGGGCCTGAATCGATCCTAAGGCGAGGCAAGGCGGCCAGCCCACCAGGGGGGGATGGCGGGCTGGGGACCGCACGAACCAAGCCTTGCTTCGCCTTTCCCCTACACATATCACATTTTTCCGCAAAGCCGTTCGCAGGGAACCCCTTTTGAGGTAACCGTTCACGGGCCGCTGCCCGTTTTCGGGCCATTTCGCGTGGATAGTCGCCTTTCGCTCCGCGAAAGCAGCGCCACTTTCGCGGAGCGAAAGGCGACAATGACGGCCCGTGAACGGTTACCTTTTGAGACAAGTGTGCGCGGCAAGGGCCAGCACGTGGTCAAGCGTACGATCGCGCTTGGCCGGGCCGCGAGCGGCCGGCAAGGTCGGTATTTTGGGCAAGATGGCAGATATACGGCGCAGTGGGAGAGACACGCAGAGCTTGCCGGTCGGGCAGGCTGGCAATATGAACGCGATTTTGACGGTTATTTCTATTCTGCGGGCCCACCTCGGCCGATAAGGCAGTTGTGAACGTCCACATCCGGTGGACTGCGTCTCGCGGACTCTGGATGAGACGGAATGCCGAGTTGTCGAGCACCCACCAGTTGAGCGAGGAGGGCGCAAGAGTGAGCAAAGCCCCGAGATACACAGGAGCGGTTCTGGCGTGGATGGCGCTTTGGGCGAGTGCCGAGGCCGCATCGCCCCACAGCTCCACCCCGGCCACCGCGTTGCCCCCTTATCAGACCCCAGCCGATCTCTTGCAGCAGGGCGGGGGAAACGGTGCGATTGTCGATTTGGGCCATTTTGGGGAGGCGGACAGTACCTCGGACTCGGCCAGCGGCTTTGCCGACACCCTGCCCGGCACGGACATGATCCTGCCGCCCGGTATGATGGCCGACCCGGTGGCCCCGATCGGGCCCGGTCTGACCACACCTCCGCCGCTGTGGAGCATCGGGCAGGGAGTGCGCTTCTTTCAGCGAAGCCGGACCCGGCACAAGCGGATCAGCCTGGACTTGCCGTCGATCGGGTCGATCCAACCCAACCTGGTGCTGAGCAGCCGATCGGTCGGTTTCAACCCCTCGGCCGGCTGCCACTCCACGATCGCCCGCCACCTGGGACGCGATCAGCAGAACCGCGACCACTTCCTGGAGTTCGGCTACTGGGGGGCGGTCAACTGGCAGGACCAGCGCATCGTGAGCGGCGAGCGCCTGGCGATCACCGACCCGGGCCTGGGGACGATCGTCTTCGGCAGCCTGTTCAGTCAGTTCGACCAGACGACGTTCCTGTTCGATTCGACCGTCGGCGGATTCAACCGGGCGGATGAGCACCAGATCGCCTACGATTCGCAGGTCAACGACTTCGAGGTCAACTACTGGGTGCGTCCCCGGGGCCGGCCCGACCGGCTGGTGCTTCAGCCCAACGGCAAATGGCGGCGGGAACCCAACGTGGGGCAATACTTTTCCGGCATGTTCGGCGTGCGCTACATGCTCTGGAACGACCAGTTTTCCTTCCTGAGTCGGGGACTGATCAACGACAACGGCGTGCTCCACAACGTGCGCGGCGTCTACGACGTGGACACCGAGAACGACCTGCTCGGCCTGCAGATCGGAGCGGAAGTGATCCGCCGCCATCCGCGCTGGAGTTGGGGGCTGCGCGCCAAGGCGGCCGGCCTGTACAACTTCGCCACCCAGATCAGCACCATCACCACCGACGCCGCAAACGATCCCATCGCGAGCACCCACCTGGCGCTGCGCCTGGCCGACCGCCAGGAGCAAATCGCCTTTATCGGCCAGTTCGGCGTGGTGGGCACCTACAAGCTGCTGCCCCATCTGACCGCCCGCGGCGCCTATGATCTGATGTGGATCAACGGCCTGGCCCTGGGGCCGGAGCAGTTGACCTTCGAGATCGATCCCGTCCCCCACGTGAACACCAACGGCGGCGCGTTTCTCCAGGGGCTGACGCTCGATTTGGTCGCGACCTGGTAGTAGTCCGACGCAACCAAACTATGGGGTGCCACGGTTGGCTTGCCCAACCGTGCATTCGGCACTGCTGGACAAGCCAGCAGTGGCACCCAAGTCCACACCTCACATGTGTCGGACGAGTAAGGCCGATCGCCGTCCTGGGGTGCGGACTCAGGCCGTCTACCTCCGCTCGGCCATCGGCCCCTGCGCGGCGGTGGTCGAGAGGCCGACCTACAACGAGAACCCGGCCGCTCTCTATGCGTGCGGCGCAACAGTGTCGGAATGCGCCACACGCCTACCGGCCGGTGACCCGCTCAACCAGCACGGCCCAGTCCTCGTTCTCGGCGCGCGGCGGCAGCCCCAGCCCGCGCGTGCCCGGCCCGGTGATCCGCGGCACGCTGCCGTCTACCAGCGCTCCAGCGCGGCGCGGATCGTACCACTTCAGCGCGTAGGTGCCCGCCTCGATGCGCAGCTCAGCCGCTCCGCCCTCGGGCAGATAGACGGCGTAGAGCTTGCCGGGCGATGCGAAACACCAACCCTTGCCGCCGGTGACCAGCTCGTCGGCCGCGCGCATCTCGGTAAACGGCAGGTACTGCTGGAAGAACTCCAGGGCATAGCGCGTCTGATCCCACATGGCCTGGCGGCTGCGCCAGTCCTCGCAGTTCAAATCGTTCTGCGCGAAGCGATAGCCGAAATACCACTCGCAGCCCGCCCCGCCCGCCATCAGGTTGCCCCACAGTGCATAGCGCCGCACGTCGTCGTGCCGCGGATCGTCCGCATCCGGCTTCACGCCGGTATTGGCCGGTCCGATCTCGTCGAGCGAGACGAACCACTTGCGCCCGCTGTCCGCGGAGCGCGCCACCCATTTGAGCGTCTCCGCATGGGTCTTGCGCATATCGCCCATCTGCAGCGAAGGCCCGTGGAACCACGGGCACTGCAAGAGCGGCGTGTAGACCTCGTCGTATTTGCCCGGGAAGGTGTGTACCACCACGGGATGGTCGTAGGGATCGAGCTGGTTGAACCAGCGGCAGAAGGCCACGCGCTGCGCGTGGGTGTTGGTGTTCTCTTCGCCGAGGTTCCAGACCACGGCCAGATGGTGGGCGAACCGGGCGATCAGTTCGCGGTAGTACAGCTTGCGCAGCGGGCCGAGCTCCCCGCCGTCGAGAAGCTGGTCGTTTTCCTGTTCCTGGGTGATCACGTGGAGCATGATGCCCTGGCGATCCATGTGGGAGAAGACGATTTCCCACTGGTCGAGCTTGCTGCAATCGAAGCGGTCGCGCTGGTCCGGGGCGATCCAGGGCCACACGTCCTTGCCGTCGCCGCCGAAATTCATGGTCAGGAAATAGACGCTGTTCATCCCCTGCGAGGCCAGGTAGTTCAAGGCCCCGATGATCCCCTTGCCGCGCCCCCCTCGCCACGTGGGATCGCCGGGGCGCCAGTCGCGCACGTGGGGCTCATAGCGGTGCAGTCCCGCTGGGTTCGCCTCGCCGGGGCGCAGCTTGTCTTTCTGCCCGGCCCGGTAGGTGCCGTCGAAATCCGCATAGCCCAGGAAGTTCTCCGGGCTGTCGGCCCCGCCCTTGATGAAGAACTCGCCGGTGCGGGCGAACTGGAGATAGTGCTCTCCCACGTAGCGCAACATGCCTTTGGCCCGGTGGTCGCGCCCCGACTTGTCGCTCGGCCCCACGGTGAAAGAGCCCGCGGCACCGTCGAAGGCCGCGGGGCTTCCCGCCTGGGGGTCGTCGCTCAGCGCCACATCCGAACCTGCGCGGAAACTCGCCTGCCACCGCCACTCGCCCTGCGCATCGGGTACGAAGTGCACGCGCCACGCACGCCCTTCGCTGGCCGAGCTCTCGGCCGCGTTGCCGTCGGCCGCGAAATAGCCGGGCACGCGCCGCGAGCGGCCCTCGCGCGAAAAGGTTACTTCGAGCCGGTAGTCGCGGAACGGGTTGGGCCGGCCGGTCTCCGAGCACTGCGGGCCCTGGAACGTCAGCGTGACCGCGTGCCACTCGTTCAGCTCGCCGGAGATGTGCACCGGCTCTTCAGCCGGCTGCGCCTGGGCCGCGGCCGGTCGGGCTCGTGCCACCCAAAGGCTCAATGCGCCCAAGGCCAAACAGACCATCAATCGCGGATTGCCAGGATGATCTCTCATGACTGCGTTCGCCTCCCAATTCCAGTGGCTGTGACGGATGTGATGCCGCTCGTCGAGTCTTCGAATCACCAGCTTTGCCGACGGCTGCCTCCCGGGCGCCGGGCGCGGGCGTGTCCGGATTTGTGAACGACGCTCGTAGTCCGACACACCTGAAGTGTCGAGTTGGGTGCCACGGCTGGCTTGTCCAGCAGTGCCGAATACACGCTTGGGCAAGCCAACCGTGGCACCCCACAGTTTAGCCGTGTCGGACTACTCGGCAAGAACCGAAAACGCCGGGCCGCACCGCACGAAAACGCCAGGCAATATTATGGACTCCCGCCCGGCCGGTGTAAAGCAACCGGCGCGAGTTGTCCGGCCGCGACCAAGAGCGGATGTCGAGTGACGAACGCCGCCACCCAGGCGGCATCCAGGGAGGGCCACGCTCCGTGGTGGCCGGGAAACTGCTGCTCTAGGGGGCTGAAGTGTTACCCGAAACTTGACCCGGCGACCGCGGCGAACGACAATGTCCATGGCGAACAGCGCCCCCAGCCGCACGAGCGCACAGCGGTCGCCTGGAAGAGGACCCATCTTCATGCCCCCGAGTGACTGCTTTCAATCCAAGGAGAACATCATGCCTGCGCATCTTCCCCCCATTTCGCGGCGCCAGTTGCTCGCCGGTGGTTTGGCTGCCGCGGCCGGCTGCCTTTGGCCGTGGAGGCTCCTGGGAGCCCAGGCCGAGCGGGATCCGAACCGCTGGGTGCTGCTGGCCGACACCCACATCTGTGCCGAGCGCGATCGGACCCATCGCGGCATCCGGCCGGCAGTGACCCTCGGCCAGGCGCGGCGCGAAATCCTGGCGCTGGAGCCTGCGCCCGCGGGCGCGATCCTGGCCGGCGACTGCGTGTACATCGAGGGCCGGCCGGGCGACTATGAGGTGCTGGTCGAAGAGACCGCGCCGTTGCGCGAGGCAGGCCTGCCTCTCTACTTCGTGCTGGGCAATCACGACCATCGCGGGAATTTCTACGCCGCCTTTGCCGAGCGGAAGCCTGCGGGCGACGGACCGGTGGCCGAAAAGCACGTCGGGCTGATCGAAACGCCTGCGGCCAACTGGTTCCTGCTCGATTCGCTCAAGAAGACCAACTACACGCCCGGCGAGCTGGGCGACCGGCAACTGGAATGGCTGGGTGCCCAGCTCGACGCCCGGCCCGACAAGCCCGCCCTGCTGGTGGCCCATCACAATCTCAATCCGCCCGAGCAGCCGCAGGCCAGCGGACTGCTCGACACGCCCGCGTTCTGGAAGCTGGCCGTCTCGCACAAACAGGTGAAGGCCTACTTCTTCGGCCACACCCATCGCTGGTCGGCCGAGCAGCAGGACGGCATCTGGCTGGTCAACGTGCCCGCGGTGGCCTGGTTGTTCGACCAGTCGCAGCCGCGCGGGTGGCTGGACGTACGCCTGCACACAGGCGGGGCGAGCGTGGTGGTCCACGCGCTCGACCGCCGGCACCCGAAGCACGGCGAGCGCGTGGAATTGAAATGGCGCGCGTGAGGAGCGCTCAGTGGTACAGAATGCCGCTTGGCTTGTAGGGTGAGTCGAGCGCAGGCGAGGCTTGTAGGGTGGGTCGAGCGCAGGCGAGACCCACCGGCAAGACATCGGTGGGTCTGCGCCTACGGCTTGACCCACCCTACGTGTCTTTGGCCTTTCGCAGTCGCCTACGGCTCGCCGTTAAACGAGCCGCCTTCGGCTTTTGGTTGCGGCCGCAGGCCGCGTTAAGTTCTCGGATGTCTCGCTCCCCGCTCCCGCGGGTGTGGCGGAGACTCCCGGCGGCGAAGCGCCGCTTGCGGCCACGCCGTCCCTCGAAACAAACACGGCCCAGCGCCGCCCGCTCTCTTTCAGTTTCGTAACCGGCCTGGGGCTTTTCAAGGGGCAAGGCCGGCCGCGGCGCCGCGCCCATCCGTGACCACAGACCACGCCCCCGCGGGGCTGCCCGAGCTTGTCCGGCCTACGGCCGGCCGAGTAACATGACCCGTGCCCTGTGCAGCCGGAAGACGCCGATCCGGCGCGTTGTTCAGAACCAGCACCCGCACCCGGGATATGCGAGGCAATCAGGCCCATGATCCTGCTGGCCATGACCGACCTGCACGGGCGGCTGGAAAGACTCGGCCACATCCTCCATGCCGCCGGCCCGGTGGACGGCGTCCTGCTGGGCGGCGACCTGACGAATTTCGGCACCCCGGAGCAGGCCGCGGAACTGCTCGCCTGCGCTCAGCAGGCAGGCACGCCGGTCTGGGCCGTGGCCGGCAATTGCGACTCCGAGGCCATCGACCGGCTGCTTGTCGAGCAGGGCGTGGGGCTGCACGCCCGGGCAGCAGTGATCGAAGGGGTGGGCATCCAGGGCCTCTCCGCATCCCCGCCCTGGATGCCCCACATGTATCACCTGACCGAGGACCAACTGGACGAAGCCCTGCGCGCCGGCCTGGAGCAACTGCCCGAGGTGGACCACCACGTGGTGCTCGCCCACGTGCCGCCGCACGATTGCCGGTTGGACCGCGCCGGGCTCAGCGGCCACGTGGGCAGCCAGGCGCTGCGCCGTTTCGTGGATCAGCACCAGCCCGACGTGGTGGTCTGCGGACACATCCACGAGGCGCGGGGAACCGAGCGATTGGGTGACACGCTGGCGGTCAACTGCGGGGCCGCGGCCCGCGGCTACTACGCGCTGGTTCGTCTGCACGAGCGCATCGAGATCGAGCTGTGCCGGGTGTAGGTAGCCACGCTCGCCAGAGCGTGGACAGAGATTCGGTAGCCACGGTCGCCCGTAGCCGCCGAAAGCCAGACGGCGGACCGTCCACGCTCTGGCGAGCGTGGCTACTACCCGGGCACGTCCTCGCAGTCTGGCCGAAGCGCGCCCGTGTCGAGAGATCAAAAGCTGCGCAGCCTCGCCCCGTGCGCTTGCGCACAGGCCGCCACCACGCGGTCGCGCAGCTCGTCGGCCTGCGCGCCGGTGAGCGTGCCTTGCGCCCAGCGCAGCGCGATGGTAAACAGCAGGCTCTTTTTGCCCGGGCCGAGGCGCTCGGGATCGCGGTAGGTGTCGCGATAGACCAGGCTTTCGAGCCACGCCCCGGCGTGGGTTCGGATCGTGGCCGCCAGTTCGCCCCAGCGCACCGGCTCGTCGACCACCAGGTTCACATCGCGACTGACCGCGGGATACGGCACCGGACGCACATAGCTCCGCACGAGCCGTGCCGCGGCAAACAACTCGCCCAGGCGCACCTCGGCCACCGTGGTCGGCCCGCGCAGGTCGAACTGCTTGAGTGCCTCGGCGCGCAGGCGCCCCACGCACGCCACGGGCTTTTCGCCCAGCTTGAGCCGGCAGGAAGCGGCCGGATCGAGCAGCTCGATGTCGAGCTCTTCGGCCGACAGTTCCAATTCAGGATCAAGGGCCTCGGCGATCGCCTCGATCACCCCGCGCACGTCCGCATAATCGCGCCCGCTGGTGAGCCCCAGGGCCCACTGCTCGTCGGGCAATTGTCCGCGGCGCGGCAGATAGACCTTGGCGATTTCGAACAGCTCGATTTCCGGGTTCGAGAGCGCCTCGTTGGTGCGCCGGGCCAAGAGCAGGCTGGGCACCAGGCTGCGCCGCAGGCGGTCGGCCCCGCGAAGCACCGGGCTCAGCAAGCGCAGCGGCTCCGCATCGGTCCAGGGGCTGAACGCCGCCGAGGTCTGTTCGTCCACCACGCTGAGGGTCATGGCCTCGTCGAACCCGCAGGCCACCAGCACCGTGCGAATCCGTTCGACGACCCGATCCTCCTCCGGGCGCGTGGAGGCCACCATGGCCACGCCCACGTCCTCGGGAATGGCGTCGTAGCCGTGGATGCGGCCGACCTCTTCGACCAGGTCGATCTCGCGCACAAGATCGCGCCGCCAACTGGGCGGGATGACCCTGAGTGCGCGCCGCGCAGGTCGTTTGGCCGACGCCTCGGAGCGTTTCGGCGCAGGCACCTCGCTGAGCCCCAGCGCGAGCAGGATTTCGCGCACGCGCTCGGGCGGCACCTCGATGCCCAGGATGCGCTTCAATTGGGCCAGCCGCAGGGTGATGGGCTTGCGCTCTTCCGGCCGGCGCCCCACGTCGACCATGCCGCGCGCCAGCTCGCCGCCGGCCAGCTCAAGGATCAACTGGCAACAGCGCCGGCTGGCCCAGTCCACGCCCGCCGGGTCCACGCCGCGCTCGAAGCGATAGGAGGAATCGCTGTGCAGACTGAGCGCGCGGGCCGTGTTGCGGATCGAGACCGGATCGAACTCGGCCGCCTCGATCAGCACGTCGGTCGTGGCTGTGGATATCTCCGTGACCGCCCCGCCCATCACGCCGCCGATGGCCACCGGGTCCCGGGCGTCGGCGATCACACACATCTCGGGCGACAGATCGTAGACCCGGTGATCGATCGCCTCGATGGTCTCGCCCGGGCGCGGGCGCCGGACCACGATTTCCGGGCCCTTGAGCCGGGCGTAGTCGAAGGTGTGCAGCGGCTGGCCGCATTCCATCAGCACGTAGTTGCTGATATCGACCACGTTGTTGATCGGGGTGAGACCCACAGTCTGCAGCCGGCGCGCGAGCCAGCGCGGCGAAGGGCCTACCTTCACGCCCCGGATCACGCGCGCCGTGTAGCGCGGACACAGGTCCGGGCACTCGATGCGCACGCCCACGAGCTGCTCGACCGGCACGTCGCCCACGGGCGGATCGGCGTCGGGCAGCTTCAGCTCGTAGCCGAACAAGACGGCGATCTCGCGCGCCACGCCCAGATGGCCCAGGCAGTCGGGCCGGTTGCTGGTCACTTCCAGGTCGATGGCCGGGTCGCCGCCCACCTCGCGCGTCTCTTCGTGGTTCAGCCCGGCCATGGTGAGGCGCTGCTGGAGGTCCTCGAGCGGCATGTCCAGCGCCACGTACTGTTTCAGCCAGTTCCAGGAGACGATCATGTTTGGGTGCGCGAGGCTCAGCGAGCTGTTCGAGTCAGCGGAACTTTTCGATGTTTGCAATGTCAACGATCAGCGGCGTGGCGCGGCAGGCGGCAAAACGCGCCGCGGTGCTGCTTGCGGCGGTTCAAAACTGTTGCAGGAAGCGGACGTCGTTCTTGTAAAACTCGCGGATATCGTCGATTCCGTGGCGACGCATGCAGATACGTTCGACACCGAGGCCGAAGGCCAGCCCGGTGTACTTCCGGGGATCGTAGCCCACGGCCTGTAACACGTTGGGATCGACCATGCCGGCTCCGCCCATTTCGATCCATCCGCCGTGCCAGCTCATATCGACCTCCACGCTCGGCTCGGTGAAGGGAAAGAAGCTGGGACGGAACCGAATGTGTACGTCGTCCCGGAAGAACCCCTGGGCGAACAGCCTGAGGATGCTCTTCAGGTCGGCCATGGTCACCCGCCGATCGACCAGCAGGCCCTCGATCTGCTGGAACATCGGATAGTGCGTGGCATCCGCGGTGTCCGGCCGATACACGCGCCCGACTGAGATGACCCGCACCGGCGGCCGGGTATTCTCCATCACCCGAATCTGCACCGTGGACGTCTGGCTGCGCAGCAAGTACACCGCGTCACCCTCGGCGCACGCCTCTTGGCCGGGAGAACTGCCGCGGGCCGCGGTTTGGGGCGCTTCGGACGCGGCAGTTCGTGCGCGCGCCGGATCGGGCAGTGCGCAGGCCGCGGTGGCCAGGTAGAAGTTGTCCAGCGGATCGCGTGCGGGGTGGTCGGGCGGGATGTTGAGCGCCTCGAAATTGTGCCACTCGTCTTCCACCTCGGGTCCGTCGGCCGGCACAAAGCCCAGCCGGCCCATGATGTCCTTCAGCTCCTCGATTGTCTGCGTGATCGGGTGCAAGCGGCCCAGGCGCGGACGCCGGCCGGGGATGGTCGGATCGAAGCCCTCTGCCTGCGCCGCGGCGGTCGTCGGCCGGGCGACGCGCTGCCGGGCCTCGCGCCAGGCTGCTTCGACCATTTGCCGGGCTTCGTTGAACCTGCGGCCGGCGGTGGGACGGTCTGCCGAGGGGATGCGACCGAGGGTCTTCTGGAGGGCCTTCAATCGTCCGCTGCGCGCGCCGAGAAAGCGCACGCGCGCCGCCTCGACCGCCTCCGTATCGGGCGCGGTCTGAAAGGCGTGTGCCGCTTCGCTTGCCAGTTGGTCCAGTTCGGTGAGGAAGTCTGCCAGAGCCATCCGCTTTGATGCCAGCAATCGAGCCAACGGTTCAGAGGCCCGCCACCAGGTCGCGACCGAGCCGGAGCCGGTCCCAGGCAGGTTCAGGACAAGCAGCCGGGCGGGAGCGAGGCGTTAGAAATTGTAAAGGAATTGTTTCCGCAATTGCGGGGAAAAGGTGACAGGCACC
>CAYXPN010000013.1:33575-35366 GCA_964467075.1 uncultured Planctomycetaceae bacterium | reverse complement strand
CTGTCATGCTGTCATGCTGTCATGCTGTCATGCTGTCATGCTGTCATGCTGTCATCCTGTCATCCTGTCATCCTGTCATGCTGTCATCCTGTCATCCTGTCCAGAACTCGGGGCTGACAGCCATCGGCCGGGCTGGGTCGCTCCATTCGGCTGAACTGTTACGAAATTGCAGATCGCAAATCGGACGCTGGCGAGCCGGGAACGTCAGCTCCCGGTTCGGGCCGAATCACCAATCACGTCAGTCGTCGCGGCGAATCAACCGGGGGCTTGTGGCGCCGGCTCGCCACCCACCCGCCTCAGGGCATCCATTCCAGCCAGCCCACCGCGCCCCACAGCACCACCGACCCCAGGATGAACGGAATATCGGCGCGCGAAAATGCGAAATGATCCAACAAGTAGAATCGCCCGCGAAACCCCCGGCACTTCATGGCCGCCAGCACCCGTTCCGCCCGATCAAAGCTCCGCACCAGCAGCATGCCCACCAGGAAGCCGTACGCCCGATACGTGTGCCGGTCCATGCGCGGCCGAAAGGCCCGCGCCTTCATCGCCGCGCGCAGGCGGCGGTACTCGGCCTGCAACACGCCCAGGTAGCGGACCGTGAGCAGCAACAGGTGGGTGAGCTTCTCGGGCACGCGCAGATGGGCCAGGGCATGGCCCAGCGTGGACACGTCCAGCCGGCCCAGCAGCACCACCAGCACGAGCACGATGGCGTTGCCCTTCAGGGCCACCATGCCCGCCAGCTCCAGCCCGGCGCGGGAGAAGCTCAGCGGACCGATCGCAAACACGGCCGGCCCGGACTTGCTCAGCGGCAAGAGCGCGGCTAGCAGGAGCATCACCAGGTTGAGCGGCACCAGGCGCCGGGCCACCGCGCGGAGCGAGAGACCCGTAAGCGCAAGGGCCAACACCGCGGCCGCCAGGATCGCCCCGACCGCCGACGCGCGCTCGGCCAGCACGCAGAGCACGCAGAGCACCACGGCGACCACCACGCGCAGCCGCGGATCGACTCGGTCGAGATAGGGCTGGTCGGTTCGAGCGCTCATGGACAAGCACATCAATGGTCTTCCTGGCCTGCGCGCCGTTGTTTGCGCCTCATGCCGAGGAAGTAGAAGGCCACGCCGGCCAGCCCCACGATGTAGCCGATCCCGCCCAGCACGTCGCGCAGGCGCATGGTCTGTTCGTACTGCTGGAGGTCTTGGCGCAGGGCCCCCACCTGGGATTGCAGGGCCTCGATCCGCGCCGCCAGCGGGACCGGCTCGGCCGGCGAGCTGCGCGCCTGTTCGGCCTGTTGGTCTGTGCCGGCCGGCTCCCCGGCGCCGGCGGTTGCCTCTGGAGCGGCAGGTCCCTCAGACGTCTGTTCGCTGCCCGGCAACGCAGCCCGCGGTTCTGCGCCCGCCAGTTCCGACGCCGGCACCACGTATTCGGCCCGGTGGCCGTCCCCGGTCTCGACCACAAACCGGTGGTCGCACTGCTCTCGGGCTTCGAAGGTGAACTCGCCCTTCTCGTCGGTCTGGGTCTGGCCAAGCTCGCGCCCGGCCGGGTCGTAGATGCGCACCGGCAGGTCTTGCGCCGGTACGCGGCCGCGGAAATAGGCCTCGCCGTGGATGGTGCGTCCTTCGGCATTGGCGAATACGTAGAGCTGATGGGCCGCTGCCGAAGCGGCCGATCCCAGCACGACCGCCAGCACCGCGCCCGCCAGGCATGCGCGGCGCAGCAGGCCAAGAAGCTGCAGGGGAACCACCTCCCGGGGCTTCGCTGCGCTCCAGGCCCGGCCACCCTGCCGCACAGCCTCCC
>CAYXPN010000013.1:26651-33475 GCA_964467075.1 uncultured Planctomycetaceae bacterium | reverse complement strand
CCCGGCCACCCTGCCGCACAGCCTCCCGGGGCTTCGCTTCGCTCCAGCCCCGGCCACCCTGCCGGGCCCTAGCCATGGCAGAGGTCTCCTTCGCCGGGCACGAGCAGCGGGGCCCTGAGCAGCTCGGGCCGCACCTTGCGCAACAACACCACCACGCTGCCGGTGACCAGCCCTTCGACACCCGCTATCGGCAGGTGCAGCACGGCCACCAGCGCGGCAAACGCCTGGTAACCGTCGCCGGCCAGCGCCAACGTGCCCGCGTTGAGCACGGCCCCGAGCAGCACGCCCGTGGCCCCCGCGGCAAACGCCGCGGCAAACACCACGGGCTCGCGCCCGGAGCGCACCAAAGGGCCGAACAGGTAGTAGCAGACCACTGCGGGCGCGGCCATGATCAGCGTGTTGACCCCCAGCGTGGTCAAGCCGCCGTAGGAGAACAACACGGCCTGTAGCAAGAGGGCCACCAGCACGGCCGGAAACGCGGCCCAGCCCAGCACCAGCCCCAACAGGCCGCTCAGGACCAGGTGTTCGGCGGTGGGGCCGATGGGCACATGGACCAGCGAGGCCACGAAGAAGGCCGAGCCCAGCACGGCCACGCGCGGCATGCGCTGGTAGTCCAGCCGATAGAGCCCCACGGCCGTGCCCGCTGCACAGAGCGCGCCGCCGGCCAGCAGCAGTTGCTTGCCCTCGGCAGTGCCCGCCAGGATGCCTTCGGCAATGTGCATGGCTCACCTTTCGTCGGCCTGCCTGCCCGGCGGGGCCGGGTTTTCCGCCATGTCCACGGTGCGCACCCAGATCAGCCCGCCCAGCTCCACCTCCACGAGCCGGCCCTCTGGATCGGCCATCTTCTCTTCGCCCGGCACCAGCGCGGCAAACCCCCACCAGCCGGCCCGGGGCATGGTGTAGGAGAACACGCCGTGGGCATCGGCCTTGATCACCTGGGTGATAAGGGCGTCGTTGGGCACGGCCACGCGCCCCGCGCGATTGTCGTATTCCACTTCCACGGTGGCAAACGGCACCGGCTTGCCGTTGCGGCGCACGATGCCGCGAAACGTGTTGCCCGCCCACAGCCCGTAGGGCCGCACCAGCGGCTCGATCTCCACCGGCAGCCCTACCATGGCATCCCAGCCTTCTTCCGCGCCGAAGGCGTCGACCACCACCTTGGCATAGTGGACGATCATCTTTTGCTCGGCAGGCTCCCAGTAAGGGGCCGGCTCGACAAAAAAGACATAGTCGCCCGGCCGGTTGACCGGCACCCGGGCCGTGAAGGCCGTGCGGCCGTCGATCTTCACCGGCACAAGCTGTGCCGTCAGATCATAGGTCTGCCCGCCCACGAGCACGCCGAATCGCTGCGGCCGGCCCATGTCCATCGCGGGCCCGCCTTCCATGGGGTGGGTAAAGCGGATATCCAGCGCCACGGTGCGGTCGTCCTGCGCCGAGACCACGTCGCTCGACGGAATCAGCATCAGGAAATGGGCGCTGGCCGCCTCGGACAGACCGAGCAGCAACCACCCGACGGCCAGGGCGTGGACCAGGGCACACCAAGCGGTGCGGGACCCGCTGGGAAGGACGGAACCGCGGCGTTGCTCGGCAGGGGTGTCCATGGCAGGGTGTCCGTGGCGGGGTGCAGCGAACCGGGCGAGGTGGGATCGGGCCGGGTATTACGTTCCTCCGTAGTGTAACACCACAGCCCGGGCCGGTCCAGTGGCGGCCAAATCCAGCCGCCACGCCAGCCGCAGACACATCGTGCCGGGGGGCAAGCGTGTTCCGGCGAGCCGCCGGCATGTGGCGGCGGGGGACCGGGCGGATTTCCGGCGAGCCGCCGGCGTGTGGCGGCGGTTGGGCCAGCCGCCGTAAAGGGGGGAATTACCCCTCGTGGTGATGTTGTTCCGCCGCGGCCGCCACCACAAACTCGCCCAGATGGATACCCTTCATGCCTTGCAGACGCGCGGCAAGCTGCTCGATCTCGGTGGCCGGGCCGCGCAGCACGATCACCTCCAGGCACAGCTCGTGGCTCAGGTGGGCGTGCATGGTCGAGACGATCAGGTCCGTGTGGTCGTGCTGCAGCTCCATGAGCCGGTCGCGCAACTGCGGCCGGTGGTGGTCGTAGACCAAGGTAAGCGTGCCGGCCACCTCGCCCGACTGGCTTTGCCAGGCCCGGGCCGTCAGGGTCCGGCGGATCACTTGGCGCACGGCTTCGCTGCGCGTGGCAAACTGCTGGCGGCGGCAGTAGTCGTCGAACTGCTCGAGCAGCTCGGACTCCAGCGAGACGGAGAAGCGTACGATTTCCGACATGGCTGCTGGCCTGCTGAAAACGAGTGCTGCTGATCGCACAACCACGCAAGCCCGGCCACTGCAGCGCCCCGGCTGCGCCGCCCAATGCGCCCGGCCCGTCAAGTATGCCCAACCAGCGCCGTGTGGGCAACCCGCCCGGCGTGCATCTCACGCCCGCTCTGAGCGAATTGGCCGGCGGGCCACGCTGCGGTCGTGGCCGTTTCATCGCGGGCCACGCTGAAGTGGTGGCCGTTTGATCGGCCAACGGACGCGAGGGACCGCGTCCCTCCACGAAACGCTGCCAGGCACCTCGCCACAATTCACGGCCGCTCTGAGCGGATCGGCCGGCGGGCCACGCTGCGGTCGTGGCCGTTTCATCGCGGGCCACGCTGAAGTGGTGGCCGTTTGATCGGCCAACGGACGCGAGGGACCGCGTCCCTCCACGAAACGCTGCCAGGCACCTCGCCACAATTCACGGCCGCTCCGAGCGTATCGGCAGCACGATGTGTGAAGCATGCTCGGCAGAGAGGTGCAGCCTGTTCTGGGCCACCCGGGGCGGCGCCTCGCCAAAATGCGCATGCCCGTTGTTGGGATTGGGCTCGAAACGCGGGCAGTTCGACGAAGAGACGGCCACGCGCATCCGGTGCCCCCGACCAAACACGATCGACGTGCTCCAGAGGTCCACGCTCAATCGCACCACCTCGCCCGGCTCGAGCAGCCTCTCCCGGCTGAACGACTCGCGGAACCGCGCGCGGCAGATCCCGTCGCAAACCAGCAGCGAGCGCCCGTCCGGATAGACGTCGGTGAGCTTCACGGTGAAGTCCGTGTCCGGGCAGTCGGAGCTGACAAAAAGCTCGGCCGTGATCGGGCCGGTCACCTCCAGCGGCTCGGCCAGCGCCTGGCTGGTAAACAGCAGCACGTCGGCGCGCGACTCGACGGGCCGCTGGTCCAAGGGGCCGGCCGGCAGGTAGAGATTGCGCCCGCCCAGCGTGGGCACGGGATCGCCGGGGTCGTACTGATAGGAGAGCGATGCGTGGGGCTGTTCGGGCGTGGCGGGCTCGAGTCGGCCGTCGGCGTGGAAATAGTACGGTGTTTGCTGCGCCCGAGGCGGCCAGTCCTCGGCTGCGCGCCAGTGGTTGCCGGGCCCACCGCAGCGATCGCCCATCACGTAGTAGTGTACCGGCCGGTCGCGCGGCACGCTGCCGGCCCGGCCCTTCAGATGATATTCAAAGAAGCGGAACGGGGCGGCTGCGCGCGGCCGGCACGCGGCAGTGCGCGGGTCGGCCACCTGTTCGATGTCGCCATGGTCCCAGGGCCCGATCACCAGCCGACAGCGTCCCCGGGCCCGGGGACCGCCCTGGTGCTGGATCGTCACGAACGAGTTGATGGCCCCCTGCAAGAACGCATCGTGCCAGCCGCCCACGAACACGGCCGGGGCATTCACCCGGGCGGCCTGCTCTTCCGGATCGAGGCTTTCCCAGAGCAAATCATAGCGCCAGTGAGCCAGCACCGCGGCGAGGTTGAGCGGGTGATAGTGATGGCGCTTAAGCCAGCCTTCGACCAGCTCCTTGCGAAACACTCCGCCCTGGTAGGCTGCCTGGGCGTACATGTCGGAGAAGGCCATCATCACGTACTGGGCCCTGAGCGCCTCCGGGGCCCCGGGAGCCAGCATGTTTTGTGTGACTCCCATCGAAGAAACGCCCCAGGTGGCCACGCGCCCGTTGCACCACGGCTGCCGGGCGATCCAGCGGATCGTGTCGTGGCCGTCGCGGTGCTCGCCCCAGCCGTCGTCGATGAACGCCAGGCGCGGGCCGCCCCCGGACTGGTAGCGCCCGCGCGTGTCCTGCACCACCAGGGCACAACCCCGGCGCGACACATAGCGCGCGGCCAAACGGGTGAACTCGTGTTTGCCGTCGGGCGTGCGGATGAGGATTGCCGGATAGCAGCCCCGCGGGAACCGCGGCAGATAGACGTCCGTGGCCAGGCGCGTGCCATCCTGCATGGGCACCATGTGGCAGAACGACCGGACGCCCCGGCCCTCGACCCGCCCCCGGGCCCGTGCCACACCCGGCGGCAGGCTGCCGAGCACCAGCAAGCCCAGCAACATCGCCGCGGATGTCCGGGAGGCCGGCCGGAACCTGCCCAACGCTGGGCCGACCGCGGGGCGACAGGGCGCAAGAGCGGCAGGACTCGGGGGCACGGCGGTCATGGCGGCCTCGGGGGAAACGCTTGTGCTGGGGCTCGAAGCGGACAAGTATAGCACGCCCCGCGCAGCGTTCGGCCGGCAAGGCCCGGGCAAAGGGGGATTCCGGAAGCCAAGCCGCGCGCGCAGGGTGCCGCGCCCTCAAAAGGGCGTGGCAGGGAGGCCATCCCAAAATCTGCGTCCAACCGGGCAACCAGTGAGCTACCATGCCCATCGCTGAAAGCTCTACCCGACCGCCGGGTTGTGCCGAGGCGGCGCCGGGCCCCCCACCGAGCGGCCAATTGCCCTCCCGGCCTGTGCGGCCTGCCGGGCGCCGGGGCCGCGGATCGGCCATGATGGCGATGTTCAGCAAACGCGCCCCCTCTGTAGTGGGGTGGTGGCCGCTGCGGGCTTCGCGCGACCAGAGGTTTGGGCCGACGGCCGCCGCTTTGACTGATTATTGCCACCTTGTGCATTATTTAGTCCTAGAGTGCGCTCGCATTGACCTATTACGATCAGCCATACGACCCGGATCCACCGCCCCGAAAGAATCCACTGTGGCCATAGGACCCCCCGCTTCTGCCGCGGCCCGAGGCGGAGTTGGCGGATAATGCGCGCGATCGCGCAGATTCCGACGCCAACTGCTTGACACCAATCGCGATTTCGAAGAGAATCGACATATGCGGGGCGATATTCGATACGTAGTGTGCGCTGATGTCGGCAGAAATCCGGCGAAAACGGCTGCTGGAGCTGGTGCGATCGAAGCGATTCGCCTCGCTTCCCGAGCTGATCGAGGAGCTTGAGGTCTCAGCCTCGACGGTGCGCCGGGACCTCAGTCGGCTCGAAAAAGAGGGGGTTATTCGCCGCTTCCACGGGGGGGTGCTCTACTCGGGCAGGTCGCCGAAGCTGCCCCACTTCGATCTGCGCCAGCCTGCCCAGTGGCCGGCCAAGCGGGCCATTGCCCGGCGCACGGTGGAGTTGGTCGAGGACGGGGACACGATCCTCTTGGACGGCGGGAGCACCACCTACGAGGTGGCCCGGCTGCTGGTCGGCCGGCCTTTGCACGTCGTGACCAACTCGCTGCCGGTGGCCAACCTGTTCGCCTCCGACACCAGCAGCGACCTGGTCATGGTCGGCGGCAGCATCTGTCCGCGCACCGGCGTGGCCCAGGGTCCGGATGCCGACCGGATGCTCGCCGCGCTGCGCGTGCGCAAGACGATCTTCAGCGTGGCCGGAATTACGGAAGAGGGCTTCTTCAACAACAACGTGCTGCTGGCCGAAACCGAGCGGACCATGATGCGCGTGGCCGACGAGGTGATTGTGGTAGCCGACAGCACGAAGTTCGGCCGGCGCAGCCTCACCCACCTCTGCGCGCTGGACGGAGCGGACTGGCTGGTGGTCGACGAGGGCATCTCGCCCGAGTGGCGGCGCACGATCGAAACGGCGGGCGTGGAACTGCTGGCGGCCGAGGCGATCGAAGCAGACCGATCGGAGGACTGACGGTGACAGATCTTCTGGCTGCGGTGCGTGCGGGAACAATCGAGCGGAGCGCGATCGAGCAGATCGTCCGTGAAATCGTGCTCAGCCAGCGCGCCGGCCCGCCGGAGCGTCCGGAGCTGGTCGTGAGCGTCTCGGCCCGGCACGTCCACCTGACCGACGAACACGTGGAGACGCTCTTCGGCGAAGGGCGCACGCTGACGGTGGTGAAGGAGTTGTACCAGGAGGGCTATTTTGCCGCGGAGGAAACGGTGATGCTCGTCGGCCCGCGGCGGCGCATGTTGCCGTCGGTGCGCGTGCTGGGGCCCACGCGCCCCGAGAGCCAGGTGGAGCTGGCCTTTACCGACGGCATTTCCCTGGGCATCGACCTGCCGGTGCGCGCCAGCGGCGATATCGAGGGCACGCCGGGCTGTGTGCTGGTCGGGCCGAAAGGCGTGGTGGAACTGCAGCAGGGAGTGATCCGCGCCGAGCGCCACGTGCACATGGGCCCCGGCGATGCCGAGCACTACGGGGTAAAGGACAAGGATCGCATGTCGCTGCGCGTCGAGGCGGACTCCTGCACCACGGTGTTCGAGAACCTGCTGGTGCGCGTCGGCCGGGGCATCAAGCTCGAGGTGCACGTCGACACCGACGAGGGCAATGCCTGCGACATCGACCACGCCCGGAGCGTGGAGCTGCTGAAGCCGTAGCGTGGGAGGGCCACGCTGAAGTCGTGGCCGCGAATGAGAACCCCACGCCCACGGCGGACGCGACGGAGCACGTCCCTCCAGGACGAGACGGCGGACGCGACGGAGCACGTCCCTCCAGGACGAGGCGACAGACACGACGGACGCCCGGCGAGGGCGATTGTTTGGAAAGGTGTTCATTCTTTCAA
>CAYXPN010000013.1:20336-26551 GCA_964467075.1 uncultured Planctomycetaceae bacterium | reverse complement strand
GACACGACGGACGCCCGGCGAGGGCGATTGTTTGGAAAGGTGTTCATTCTTTCAACCACGGGTTCGACTCTTTTTGCGGGAGACAGGGTATGGCAAAGGCAATGGAAGCGCTGGGCATGATCGAGACCAAGGGTTTTGTGACCCTGGTCGAGGCCAGCGACGCAATGATGAAGGCGGCCAACGTCCAGTTCCTCGGCTGGGACAAGGTGGGCAGCGGCCTGGTCAGCGCGTTTGTGACCGGCGACGTGGCCGCGGTCAAAGCAGCCACCGATGCCGGCGCCGCGGCGGCCGGAAGGATCGGCGAGGTGGTCAGCGTGCAGGTGATTCCGCGGCCCCACGACGACCTGGACGCCGTGCTGCCGCCGCCGATGAAGAAATCCGGCGCAGGCTCGCGTTGAGCACGACGGGATCGAATCCACCGGGACCGAAGACCGCCCGGCCGGCTGCTGCGAAGCGCAGCCACTCTGGTCGGCCGGCGCCGGGTGCGAGGGTCGTTGAACCACAACGAGCAACACGTCTTTCAAGAAGGGAAAAGCCAACCATGCAAGACGCCATTGGACTGCTGGAAACCAAAGGGCTGGTAGCCCTGGTCGAGGCCACCGACGCCATGGCCAAGGCGGCCAACGTGCAGATCATCAAGCGCGTGCAGATCGGCGGCGGCCTGGTGACCACGATTGTGCGGGGCGACGTGGGTAGTGTGCGCGCCGCGGTCGAGGCCGGTGCCAAGGCCGCCTCCCAGGTGGGCGAGCTGCTGGCCAGCCACATCATCCCCCGGCCGGCCGAGGGTGTGGTCGCCGCCTACCTGTCCTAAGCCTGGCTCGTGCGCCGCGTTTGTCGGGCGCTCGGCAGGCCCGCGCTTCGGACGTTGCCCCTTGGGCCCGCGCGAGAACGGCCGGCGGCTGACCCGCGGCGCAGCGCCTAAGCGCGCAGTTGGGCGGCCCCCGGGGGCCGTTGGCTTGCTGCTTTGTTACGCACGTCTCCGACGCACGAGGCAGAGGAACCCCAGAGCATGAAGATTTTGGTGGCCAACATCGGTTCGACGAGCTTCAAGTACCGCCTGTTCGACATGCACGGCGAGCGCCAACTGGCGCGCGGCGGCATCGAACGGATCGGTTCGCCCGAGAGCCGCTGTTTCGTCGAGGTCGGCCAGGCACGCCGGGAGCTTGTGCTCCACGTGCCCGACCACGCCCAGGCCGTGCGCCAATGCCTCCGACAACTGACCGATCCGGAGAACGGCTGCTTGCAGGACGCCTCCGAGGTGTCGGCTATCGGGTTCAAGGCGGTCCACGGCGGCCGGTTTACGGGGGTCAAGCGGGTCACGCCCGAGGTGCTCCAGTCCATGGAAGAGATGAACCCCGTGGCCCCGGCCCACAACCCGCCCTACATCGCGGCCATGCGCCAACTCGGCAGCCAACTACCCGAGATACCGCTGGTGGCGGCCTTCGAGACCGATTTCCACCAGACCATTCCCGACGCCAATCAATACTATGCCGTGCCCTACGAGTGGGCCGAGCAGGCGCTGGTCCGGCGTTACGGCTTCCACGGCGCCAGCCACCGCTACATCGCCACACGCACGGCCGAGCTGCTCGGGCGCGACGACCTGCGCGTGATCTCCTGCCACCTGGGCGGGTCCAGTTCGCTGTGTGCGATTCGATCGGGCAGGAGCGTGGCCGTGAGCATGGGCTTCAGTCCGCAGTCGGGCCTGCCGCAGGGCAATCGCGTGGGCGAGTTCGACGCTTTCGCCTTGCCCGTGCTGATGAAGTCCACGGGCAAGTCGCTCGACGAGCTGCTCCACATCCTTGCCGAGCAAAGCGGCCTGCTGGGCTTAAGCGGTGTGAGCGCCGACATGCGCGACATCGAGCAGGCGGCCGCGGGGGGAGGCGCCCGGGCAAAGCTGGCGGTGGACGTGTTTGCCGCCGCGGTGCGCCACTATCTGGGTGCCTATCTGGTCGAGCTGGGCGGGGCCGACGTGATCGTGTTCACCGGCGGGATCGGCGAGAACCGCCCCGGCTTTCGCGCGGCCGTGCTCAGCGGGCTCGGCGAGCTGGGTATCGTGCTCGACCCGCAGGCCAACCAGCAGGCGCGCGGCGCGGCGTGCATCAGTGCCGCCACCAGCCGCGTGCAGATCTGGGTGGTGCCCACGAACGAAGAACTCATTGTCGCCCGGCTGGCGGCCGAACTGCTGGAGGGCTGAGAGCAATGTTGCTGGCCAAGGTCACCGGATCGCTGGTTTCCACCCAGAAGATGGACTCCATGGTGGGACGCAAACTGCTCGTGGTCGAGCCGTATCATCTCGATCCGAAGAGGCAAGAGTTGGTGGGCACGGGCCGGGCCCTGGTGGCGGTGGATACCGTAGGCGCCGGCGAGGGCGAGATGGTGCTCATCACCCAGGGCTCCAGCGCGCGGCTCACACCCGAGACCAAGAGCCTGCCGGTCGACACCGTGGTGATCGGCATTGTGGACAGCGTACATGCAGCGCAGAGCTGCGTTTACTCCAAAGAAGAAAGCGGCCCGCAGCGGGCGGAATGAACGTGACGACATCTGCCGGCGCACCGGGTGGCACTGCTGGCTTGTCCAGCAGTGCGGGCAATGACCCGATGAATCGGGTCACTACAAACCCGATCCAGGTAACCGTTCACGGGCCGTCATTGTCGCCTTTCGCTCCGCGAAAGTGGCGCTGCTTTCGCGGAGCGAAAGGCGACTATCCACGCGAAATGGCCCGAAAACGGGCAGTGGCCCGTGAACGGTTACCGATCCAGTTTCCGAACATTGATCCCCGTCGCATTCCGCTTCTCCATTCCAGAGAGTGATTGCCATGCAAGTCGACGAACGAGTCATCCGCAACGTGGTCGAACAAGTGCTGGCCCGACTGGGCGGCAACGGCACGCCCGCGCCCGTAGGCGGCGGATACCAGGGCCGCTTCGGGCAATTCACTTCGGTCGACGAGGCCGTGGGCGCCGCGGCCGAGGCCTTCGAGCGCCTTTCGCAGTGCACACTGGCTGAGCGCAAGCAAATCCTGGATCACATCCGCGGCGTCTCGCGCGAGCAGTGCGTGGAGCTGGGCACCATGGAAATGGAGGAGACCCGCATCGGCCGGCTGGACCACAAGATCGAAAAGCAACGCACCGTGGCCGACACCCTGGGCGTGGAGTTCCTGCGCAGCGAGGTGTTCAGCGGCGACCACGGCATCACCGTGATCGAGCACGCGCCGTTCGGCGTGATCGGCGTGATCACGCCCGTGACCCACTCCCTGCCCACGCTCACCTGCAACGCCATCCAGATGATCGCCGCGGGCAACACGCTGGTGGTCAACCCGCACCCCGGCGGGCGGCGCGTGGCTGCCGAGGGCGTGCGCCGCTACAACGAGGCGATCTATCGGGCCACGGGCATCGACAACCTGGTCTGTGTGATCACCGAGCCCACGCTGGAGACGGCCGACGCGATTTTCAAGCACCGCGACGTGGCCCTGCTGAGTGTCACGGGCGGGCCGGGCGTGGCCAAGGCGGCCATGCAACAGGCCAAGCGGGCCATGGTGGCCGGCCCGGGCAATCCGCCGGTGGTCGTGGACCAGACGGCCGACCTGGATCGGGCGGCGCGCTCGATCATCTTCGGCGCGGCCTACGACAACAATCTGTTGTGCATCTCCGAGAAACAGGTGTTCGTGGTCGAGCAGGTGTTCGACGCGATGATGGCGGCCATGGAACGGGCCGGGGCCGTGCGCTTGACTTCTGCGGAGATCGAGCGGCTTGCGCAGATGGCCGTCCATCCGCCGGGAAACGGCCACGAACACGCCATGGCCGACAAGCAGTTCATCGGCAGGGACGCGGCGCAGTTGGCACAGGCCGTGGGGCGCTCGGTGCCCGAGCAGACCGAAATCCTGTTTGGCGAGACGGACGAAGCGAGTCTGTTCGTGGCCGCGGAGCAGATGATGCCGTTCCTGCCGTTTGTGCTTGCGCGCGACGTGGATCATGCCATCGAGATGGCCTATCGCAGCGAGCACGGTTTTCGCCACACGTCGGTCATCCACTCGCGCGACGTAGGGAACATGACCAAGATGGGCAAGCGCATGGACACGACCATCTTTGTCAAGAACGGTTCGTCGCTGGCCGGCCTGGGGGTGGGCGGCGAAGGCTACGGCTCGTATTCGATCGCCGGGTTGACCGGCGAGGGAATTACCACGCCGCTGACGTACACGCGCGAACGGCGCTGTGCGATGATCGATAACCTGCGCATCCTGGGGAAGTAGTCATCAGCCCCTCTCCCGCTAAGCGGGAGAGGGGAGAGTCAGAAGGAAACCGTCCGATGTACTACGGCTACGTGGTGGGCCATGCCACCGCCACCTGCAAACATCCCAGCATGCAAGGGCTGAAGCTCCTGCTCGTTTTGGCCGTGCGCGGCGACGGGCACTCGATCGAGGGCGACCCCGTGCTGGTGGTCGATACCCTGGGGGCGGGCAAGGGCGATCGGGTGATGATCACCAGCGACGGAATCGGGGCCCGGGAGCTGGTCGGTGCAGAGAACTCACCGGTGCGCTGGACGGTGCTGGGGATCGTGGACTGAGCGGTCGGCGGGCAAGGGAATGCGGCGAAGGTAGCGAATCGCGTGCAAGCACGCACCCTGCGGACCTCCGGGCAAACGATCGAAATGGAGGGCCACGCTTTGTCGTGGCCGCTTGATCGGCGGACGGACGCGAGGGACCGCGTCCCTCCAGCGGCCGGTTGCTTGTTTCAGACTGCCCAAGTGTTGCGGAACCGCTTGCTGCCTGCGGAATTGAGGCGATAGACGATCCATGGCCTGGTCGACTGCACAGATCGAACGCGTGGTGCGCGAGGTGCTCGCCGAGCTGGCGCTCGAAGAGCCGAAGGCCGCCCCTCTCCCCCAAGTTGGTAGGGGCGACGCATGCGTCGCCCCTACAGACGGCGAGCTGGTCGTTGCCCGGCAGGTGGTGACCCTGGGCGACGTCGAAGGCCGGCTGGGCGCAGTGCGGCGCATACTGGTGCCCGCCGGCGCAGTGGTCACGCCCGCGGTGCGCGACGAGCTTAGCCGCCGTGGGGTGGCCTTGGTTTTTGGGGCCGGGCCGAGCCAACGCGCCGACGAACTGAGACTGGTGATGATCGTCGTGGCCCGGCGGTTCGATGCCTTGCCGCTGGCCGCCGCGGTGCAACGCCAGGGTGTGGCCGTGGAACACGCGCAGCTCGACTGCCTGATCGCCGCCACCGACCGAATGGCCGAGGAGCTTGCCAGGCCGGCGACCCTCGGCCTGCTGATCACCCGCCACACGGCCATCGCGCTGTGTCTGGCCAACCGGCACCGCGGCACACGGGCCATCCTGGGGCGCGAGCCGGTGGAGCTTGCCTCGGACGGGCAGGCCGTGGGGGCGAACCTGCTGGTAGTTGATCCCTACGGGTCGGGCCTGTCGGTGGTGGTCAGGCTGGTTCAGGAGTTCTGCGCCGGCGGGGTGAGAGCGTGTCCGGAGGCATTGCAGCGGCGTTTGGCGCCATAGAAGCCGCGTAGCCCGAGTTGCGGCCGCGTTGAACTTGCAAGAGAAACATCATGCGAATTGCTGACGTAATCGGCACCGTGGTCCTGAGCCGCAGCCATCCGAGCCTGGTCGGCGCCCAGTGGAAACTGGTCGTGCCCCTTTCGTGGGACAACCTGTTGGAGCGTTCGGAGGCGGCCGCGGAATGCACGGTGGCCTACGACGAGCTGGGGGCGGGCGTGGGCGATCGAGTGGCGGTAAGCGAGGGGCGCGAGGCCGCCTTTCCCTTCTATCCGGAGGTCAAGCCGGTAGACACCTATCTGGCGGCGATCCTGGATCGGCTCGCAATCGACCGGCGGTTGATTGCAGGCATCCTGGCCGAATCCCGAGGACGGGAATTACCGGGGGAGACAGGATGACAGGATGGACCGGATGAACGGAGAGACTCGGGACGAATCCCGAGGACGGGAATTACCGGGGGAGACAGGATGACAGGATGGACCGGATGAACGGAGAGACTCGGGACGAATCCCGAGGACGGGAATTACCGGGAGAGACAGGATGACAGGATAGACATGATGAGCGGAGAGACTCGGGACGAATCTCGAGGACGGGAACCACCGGGGGAGACAGGATGACAGGATGGACATGATGAGCGGAGAGACTCGGGACGAATCTCGCGGACGGGAACCACCGGGGGAGACAGGATGACAGGATGGACCGGATGAGCGGAGAG
>CAYXPN010000013.1:0-20236 GCA_964467075.1 uncultured Planctomycetaceae bacterium | reverse complement strand
GACGGGAACCACCGGGGGAGACAGGATGACAGGATGGACCGGATGAGCGGAGAGACTCGGGACGAATCCCGAGGACGGGAACCACCGGGGGAGACAGGATGACAGGATGGACCGGATGAGCGGAGAGAACCCAGCCGAACGCTGGCAGCGGGCTGGGGTAGATTTGTTTGGAGGGCACGTTTTCGCATTCGTATCGGGAGCGCGGCTTCGCCCTCCCGGCATCACGTCCGCCTGACTGCTGAGTGACCCGGCTGGAAACAATCACAGTTTGTGGGAAACCTGACCATGAGCAACCTCTACCAGATCAAATGCGAAATCTGCGACATCGGCCGCCGCCTGTATCAAAAAGGCTTTGCGGCCGCCAACGACGGCAACATCAGCTACCGGCTCAACGACCGGGAGGTCGTCTGCACACCCACGATGATCAGCAAGGGCTTCATGAAGCCCGAGGACTTGTGCGTGGTGGACATGGAGGGCAACCAGCTCGAAGGCCGGCGCAAGCGCACCAGCGAGATCAAGCTCCACCTGGCGATCATGCGGCAGCGCCCCGACGTGCGCGCGATCGTCCATTGCCATCCGCCCCATGCCACGGCCTTCGGCATCGCGCGCGAGCCGATCCCCCAGTGTGTCCTGCCCGAGGTGGAAATCTTCCTGGGCGAGGTGCCCATCGCTCGATACGAAACGCCGGGCACCCAGGAGTTCGCCGACACGATCATGCCGTTTGTCGAGAAGGCCAATGTGATCATCCTGGCCAACCACGGCACGGTCAGTTTCGGCGAGACCGTGGAACGGGCCTACTGGTGGACCGAGGTGCTCGACGCCTATTGCCGCATGCTGCTCCTGGCCCGGGGACTGGGGCGCATCAACTACTTCACCGAGCCCGAGGCCCGCGATCTGCTGGCCCTGAAAGAGCAATGGGGGCTGAAAGACCCGCGGCGGGAAGTCAAGAACTGCGACATCTGTGCCAACGACGTGTTTCGCGAGAGCTGGACGGCGTCGGGCGTCAGGCGCGAGGCCTTCCAGCCGCCCAGCTACGGCCCGGGCCAAAGTGCGGGCAATAACGCGGCAAATGCAGGATCGGGCAACGGCAGGGCCTCGGCGGGCGTCGGCCCACGCGGCTCAGCCCCGTCCAATTCCGGCTGCGCCCCGCCCGCTTCCGGCTGCGCCCCGCCTGTTGCCACTCCCGAGCAGGAGGCGCTGATCCGGGCGGTCACCGATCGGGTGCTGGCGCTGTTGAGCGGCCAGCAGTCCGCGGTGTGAGAAACAATGCGAAAACACAGTTTGGGTGGCCGTGGCTTACGCCGAAGGGAAGCCACGGACTGATTTTCCGGGGTTTCACTGCGTACCAACCCCGGCCACCCTTCGTTGCCTGCGGCTTTTCGGATAGTCTGTAGGGTGGGTCGAGCAAGAAGCGAGACCCACCGACAAGCCATCTGCACGCGGTGGAGGGGCAGGCCCATTTGCCTGGGGCGCGCAGCATACGCAGGACAAAGCACCATGAAAGTCAGCATCATCGGTGGCGGCGGGCTGGTGGGCAGTTGCACGGCGTTTGCGCTCCAGACGGCCGGCGTGGTGCGGCAGATCGCACTGGTGGACGTCAACGCCGACCTGGCGGCCGGACAGGCCCTGGACCTCTTGCACGGCTCCTCGCTCGCTGCCGACCAGATCATCCAGGCCGGCGGTTACGAGCACGTGGCCCAGAGCGATTGCATCTGCATCACCGCGGGCTTGCGCCGCAAGCCCGACGAGAGCCGCCTGCAACTGATCAACCGCAATGTGGACCTGTTCCTCAACATCCTGGAAGAAATCCGCCGGGCCGGCCCGCGCCCGGACGCTGTGCTGCTGGTCGTCTCCAACCCGGTGGACATTCTCACCTATCTCGCCGCGGAGCGCAGCGGCCTGCCCGCCGGGCAGGTGGTCGGGCTGGGCACGCTGTTGGATACGATCCGTTTCCGCAGCCTGATCGCCGAGCGCCTGGCCGCGGCACCCACGCAGGTCTCGGCCTTGATCCTGGGCGAACACGGCGACAGCATGGTGCCCATCTGGTCCGGGGCCACGGTGGGGGGCTTGCGCCTGGAATCCTATCCCGGCTGGACACCCCAGGCGGCCACCGAGGTGTTCGAGCGCACCAAGACCTCCGGCGCCGAGGCCATTCGCCTGAAGGGCGGGGCGGGGTTTGCCGTGGGTCTGGCCGTGGCCGAGGTGATCCACGCCATCGCGCGCGACAGCCACCGGCTCCTGCCCGTTTCCAGCGTGCAGGACGGCTGCTATGGGCTGAAGGGCGTGGCCCTGTCGGTGCCCACGCTGCTCGGCCGCCGGGGGGTGGTCGCCACGCGCGAGCTCGAACTCTGGCCGCGCGAGTCCCAGGCCCTCCAGCACAGCGCCCAGGTGCTCCAGAAGACGCTCGAGACCGTGCTGGGCGGGCGCGGGTGAGCTGCTCGACTATCGTCCGGGGGCAAGCTTCGGGCAGCAACCGTCAGAAGCGCGGCCCGCCGCTTTTGCGGGCGCTTCCGAGGCACCTCCAATTGTGTCCCGCTGTCGGCCTTCCCTGAGACGGCACGCTACCGCAACGAGCCGGCATCTTTCGGCAACCATCATGGAAAGGCTCATCCTGGAGTCAATCGGCCGGCGCGCGCCCGTGGAACTTCTTCTGGAACCTAGCCAGGGCAGCGCCTTTCAACGTTCCTTCGGCTACGCCCCGCATGATCACGTATGGCTGCAAAAGGGGATCGCGGAATCGGAAGCGGAATCGCCGTCTGGTGCCGGTCTTCTCAAGGACCTTCCCCCGTTCATCGCTGGAGAACTTGTCCAGGTGCTGGGAGTAACCGGGAATGTCATACCGCTTGCCCATGATTTCAGACAGAGGATCGCGCAGGTCACCGGCGGCGAAGAATCCTAACTCATCTACCGAAGCCAAGGCGCAGGCCAGCAGCACGTACTTGAACAGGCTGTCCCTGCGCGGGCTGGCAGTCGCCTGCTGATATGATCTCTGTACGCTCTGCTGCGCATCCTCCAGACAATTGCGGATGCCGTGTTGCACATCGGCAATTGTCACCTTGAGCCGGCCCTGCTCGATGCCAGCCCGGCAAGCGGATCTTCCCAACAGGTGTGTGTAGTGGGGCAGCCCCTGGGAAAGGAGAACCACCAGACGCGTGGCCTCCTCGTCCATGCGCATTTCCAGTTTAGACGTGCCCTTTTTAAGAATCTCTGCAAGCTCGTGGGGCGTCATGCGGGGCATCAGTATCTGACACAGAGCGCGCTCCACGGAGTGGTGCCCCTTGACATCAAGACTATCAAAGACCGCACCGTAAGGGACACTGGTGGAGCCAGTGGCACGCGGCGCAAGGCATCGTCCGCCGCCGCCCGCCGCTTAAACATAGCTCACCCCACGTGCCCGCGCGAGCCGGTGTTGTGGACTGTCGGGAGCTTGACAGGCCGGGGCACGAACCCGGCAGACGGCGGGCAGCAGACGCCGGCGGTGCCCGGTCCCTTCGGTCGGACCGCAGGCGCCGGGGACCGCCGAACTTGCACCCGGCCGGCGGCAAAGAGAGAATGGGTGTTGTGGAACGTGCCGCGCAGGGCATAGGCGCCTCGCCGCGGAACAAGAGCGGCAAGTAGGGTGTGTGCTTGCACGCACGTAATCAGTGATCGGCGACAAACCGATACCATCCGGCGGCCGGGCGCTTGGCTGCAAGCAGCCACCCTGCTTTTTCGCGTGCATGCGGCGGACGATTACACTGCTGGACAAGCCAGCAGTGGCACCCGGCGGACGATTACACTGCTGCACAAGCCAGCAGTGGCACCCGGCGATTACACTGCTGCACAAGCCAGCAGTGGCACCCGGCGAACCAGGAATTACAGGGAGACAGGCTGATGAAGGTGCGCAGGCTGTTGCTGCCGGCCGGGGTCGCCGCGGCGTTTGTGCTGGGGGCCGGGATGTTGATCTGCGCCCTGGCCCAGGGGCAGGAGAAGCTGCTCTTCGAGAAGCAGTCTCCCTACAGCCTGATCCGCGTGACCGAGGACAGCCAGGGATTGCGCACGTTGTGGTTCGATGATTCGGGCGTGCGCCAAAGCGTGGTCAAGCCGGGCGACCCCGACCACTTGGAGTTGCCCTATGCGCGCTCGATGATGGTGGGGCTGGCCGTGCATCCCCAGCCGCGCCGCGTGTTGATCGTGGGGCTCGGCGGGGGAACGATCCCCGGTTTCCTCCACCAGCACTATCCCGAGGCGACCATCGACGTGGTGGACATCGACCCGGAGGTGGTGCGCGTAGCCCAGCGGTTTTTCGGCTTCCGTCCGGACGAACACCTGCGGGCCCACGTGGGAGACGGCCGGCGGTTCATCGCCGAGGTGCGCGAGCCCTACGACATGATCTTCCTGGACGCCTACGGCGCGGACAGCGTGCCCTATCACCTCATCACGCGCGAGTTCCTTTTGTCCGTGCGCCGGGCCGTGGACGCTGAGGCAGGCGTGGTGCTGGGCAATATCTGGAGCCGGGCCTCCAACCGGCTCTACGATTCCATGGTGTGCACCTACGTCGACGTGTTCGACACGGTGCGCATCACGGACGTGCCCGGGGCGGGCAACAAGATCGTGATCGCCCTGCCCCGCCAGGCTGCGCCCGAGCGCGACGAGTTGGCAACCCGCGCAAGCGAGCTCGCGCGCCGGCAGCGGTGGCGCTTCGACCTGGGGCGGCTGGTGCGCGACGGCTATCGCGCACCCGGCGAGGAACTCATTTACGGCCGGGTGCTCAGGGACCGGCAGGGCGAGCGCCGCGCGGGCTGAGGGGGCGAACTGACGCGGCACGCTGCAATCTGCGGCATTGGACACAGTTCGGCTGAGGGACGGGAAAGCGGCGATTCGGTCTTCTTCCGCCTGCGCGAGAGAGGATTGCGAGCGAAACCGGCCCGCGACAGCCGGCACGGCCACTATCTGGCGGCAGTCTTTTCAAGTGGCCGGCCACACACCACGCAGGGTGGTCAGTGTTTTCGCTCCCGATACGACGCCAAGTCCGCCTCGCTTACTTCCTCGCCGGGCACAAGGCGGTAGTGTTTCTCGCAGACAATAGCAATGCCTTCTTTGCCCTGCTCAAACTCGAAGAGGGCAATCAAATCATTTTCCATGAACTGCGCACCGATTGCTCGACATATCAATCTCTGGAACTTCTGCGCGCACATTGCCAGATCTTGCTCGACTTGCACGACGCTCAGACGGTCATTGCCGCCTTTTGCCTGCACGGGGAATACGTAGTGTATGCCTTTTTTGTCCACCCCGACGTATACCTCATCGGTTTCGATCTGGCCAAGCCGGTGCACAGCCGTGCGGAGATGGCTCTGCAACGAATAGCACGCCACGCCGGAAAAAATGTCAATCAATCGGTTGTATCGCAGTTTGGCGAGCAGCGCCTGCTCATCGCTGAGTGCATACATGGCGATAACGCCTGGGGTGGCATCGGGCACTTTCGTTTCCGCGATCATGCTGTTCGGTTGAATGACTGCCTGAGCGATAGCAGCAAAACAGTACTTCCCTGGCCCCGCGGGCCGAATGGTCCACTCCTTCCCGGGCGGCGCCTTGTCACGAACGGATTGCGGCAAGGGCGTACGATACCGGAAGCTGTAGATGATATCTCCCAGGTTCTTCGGCAGCTTGACCCCTAGCCTTTTCGCCACCCGCACCAGATCTTCTCTTTCAAACGGAACCTCAGTCGCGCCCGGCTTGAAGTGCGTGCGGAAGATTTCCTCAATGATCAGGGAATACCGGCTTGAATCCGCCATTCGACCACCATGCAATGTCCGCACGTTTATCCCGCTGGCCGACTCCCGGTTCACGGCCCGGGCCAGCGGAGGATGACCACCTCTTCGCGCAACTGGGCCCTCGTCGCCGTTGCCAGGCGGGTCCGAAACAGTTCGATATCGACTACTTCATAGCCCAGTGATTCGGCAATATCCGCGAGCAGTTGCCCAGTGCGAATCATCACGCGCAGGTACGAAGCCTGGTCTCCGACCACATACGCCAGCCGCGCACCGGGGCGCAATACCGTCCGTAGTTCGGCAAAGTGCCGTGCCATTCCACCGAAATAGAGCTTCGCGACCTTGTGATACTGGCGCTCGAAGCCGGACGTCTTGCCCAGCTCGATTCTGCGCTGTTCGATCTGTTTTGCGATACGTTGAATGGCGGCATGATCAGCCACCCATCGATCATCGTCGTCGCCCTTGTACACCCCGCGGGTATTCGAACGGACCAGACCCTGCTTCAGGGCCCGCAGATCCGCCTTGCTGTTGACAAAGCCCAGCAACACGGACTCGAGACGTGTTGTCCTTGTGTAGTCCTTTTCGTTTGGGTACGGCGGCGACGTAATCACGGCGTCGATCGTGCTGGCGGCGACGAACTGCGAGATGCAGCGCGCATCGGCGCGATGGACCGCGGCCGGCGCGCCGTCCGTATCCTCCAGGCATCGAAGGTCGGCAGCCATGGTCTCGACGGCTGCCAGCCACGGCGCAATAACGGCACTGTCGGGCTTCGGCACGCCGACCCCGACCTCCGGGCCGAAATGAAGATTGCTAATCGAACAGACAAGCGCTTTGCCCAGCGCCAGGAGCTCCTGGTTTCGATACTGCTTGTCAGCGACCTGATCGAGGCACTCAAGTAAAGTCAAGGTCTTGTGCAGCGGTAGTGGGCTGATGGAGTTTTGCAGCAGAAGCTTTTCCTTTTCGGCGGGGAGCTCGCGGAGTGCCTTCGGATACGCTGGCCGAGCCTTGCCCCGCGCACTAAAGAGCGGCAGCGGTGGGTCATCTTGAATTCCCTGGCCCTCAAGCTTTCGCCTCGCCAGATCTGCCACCCTTCGGGCGTGCTTCACGAGTCCGTCGGGGTCGGGGGACCAGTCCGTCTTTACGGTGCTCGCGAAATAAGCGAACGGATTGGGTTCCACCCCTACGCTGCGGATGCCGAGTTTTTTGCACTCGACGATTGTCGTCCCCGTTCCGCAGAATGGATCGAGAACCGTGCAATTGCGCCCAATCCCGAAGCGTTTCAAATACTGTCGCACCAAGTGGGGAGGGAACGAGAGGACAAACCGATACCAGTCGTGGGCGACTCGGTCCTCAGGCAAAAGCCCGTTGGGATCGCTGTCTGCAGACCGCAGGGGGTGGAGATATCGTTTCATGGTCGCGCGATGTTACCCGCAAAACGGCCGAATCGCGTGGCCGTAGGGTTCCCGTGATCGCCGGGAGCCGACGAGAGACTCCGGGAATACGGATATTCCTCGGAGACTCCCCAGAATCGCTCCAATCTGCGCTTTGTCGCCAAGTCGAACATCGCCAATGTAAGCCACAGAGGCCGGCTGCTCAAGTGGCCCCCCGCGCACTTTGGCAAGCACCGTTTGGGCTGCAAGGGCAAGAAAGGGGGGAGACGCTGCACCACGAGGCCGCCCATGCAGCCGACAGGTTGCACTGCGAAGCTCAACGGGCCTGATCCCGTCCCCGGCCGACTACCCGTCCAGCACCCAACCCTCCCGGTACTCGCGGCGGATATAGGGGTCGGCCTCGGGGCAGCCCGCGGCCTTCATCCGCCGGGCGTCCCACTGGAGTTTCTTCCCAACGCGAAACGCCACCGTGGCCAGCAGGTTGTGCTCAATGAGCTTGCCCGAGTAGTCGAAGTTGCACAGCGTGGGCTCGCCGGTCTTGCAGGCGTGAATCCATTCCCGGTGATGGCCGCGCGAAGGGGCGATCCAGGGCTCGGGCGGCTGGAAGTCCTTGAACTTGTCCTCCGGCACCAGAATCCGCTTGCCGTAGTCGCACAAGAGCATCCCCTCGTCGCCCACGAACAGGATGCCTTTGCCCAACGAGGTGATGTCATGGCCGGGCACCTTCACTTTGGGCCGCTGGATGCCGTCGTACCAGTGGACGGTCACCGGCGCCATGTCGCCGCGGGCCGGATGCTCCCAGTGGGCGATGAGCCACTCGGGATAGGTCTCGTCGCGCAGCGGCTCGCCCTCGGCCCAAACGCGCACCGGATCACGCAGCTTCAGGGCCCAGAAGGGCAGGTCGATCAGGTGGCTGCCCATGTCGCCCAGGCATCCGTTGCCGAAATCCCACCACTGTTCCCAGGTCGTGCAGCCCGGCAGGTAACGCGGATGATAAGGACGCCACGGCGCCGGACCGAGCCAGAGGTCCCAGTGAAGATGCTCGGGCACGGGCGGCTCTTCCGTGGGGCGCTGGCCGTCGGCCAGTCCCTTGCGCCCGCACCAGACGTGGGCTTCGCGCACCGGCCCGATCGCGCCCGACTGGACCAGCTCGACGATGCGCCGGTAGTTGTCGCCGGCGTGGATTTGGGTGCCCATTTGGGTGGCCAGGCGGTGTTTGTTGGCCAGGTATTTCTCCTGCATCACTCGGGCTTCGTAGGCGTGGTGGGCGAGCGGCTTTTCGCAGAAGACACTCAATCCCCGATTCATGGCCCAGACCGAGGCCGGGGCATGGGTATGGTCGGTGGTGCTCACCACCACGGCGTCGAGGTCCTTTTGCTCGACCAGTTCGCGCCAGTCGATATACTTCTTTGCCTGGGGATGTTTTTCCGCGGCCTGGGCCAGGCGGTTCTCGTCCACGTCGCACAGCGCAGCGATGTTCTCGCTGCTGACGGATCCGGTGTTGGACCCACCCCGGCCGCCGGCACCGATGATGCCGATGTTGAGCTTTTCGTTGGGCGACTGGGCGCGTGCGCTTCGGCCTGCCGTGCCCACCCAAATGCCGATGCCCGCCAGTGCGCTGTGGCGCAAGAACCTCCGGCGGCTTTCACGGCGATTCATTTTTGATCTCCTTCGAAGCGAGGTCGTTTGGCAAACCGGCCGTCCCCCGGCCGATACCAGACTAGCCGAGCGTTGGGCGAATATCAAGAGTAACCGATCACCCAATGGAATGGCCCCCAACACGCGGCGGGAGAGCGCATCTTTCCGGCAACGCGCATGGACCGTGGAGGGCCTCGCATGGTCTATGCAAGGCCACGCATGCACCAGGGAGGGCCACGCTTTGTCGTGGCCGTTGAACGCCCAACGTCGTCCCGCCAGCAAGTCGTGCCGGATACAGCGGTCGGGCGCACTTGACATTCCGCCTGCAGCGCCGCAAAATGATCTAGAGTCTTGCGCCGTAAGATGCGCGCGTGGTGCGCGCATCTTTGGGGTAGGGGCGACGCATGCGTCGCCCCTACGGCGGCGGCTGGCAGCCGCTGCTACATTTGGTTGCGGCCCTGGGGCCGCGTTGAGATACTACATCGCGCGGCGTTGGGGCTGACGGCTTTGACCGGGCGCAAACCCCAGCCACGCAAGAGACTCGTAACGGTCGCAAGCTTCGGCCCTGAAGGGGCGCGATATGATTGGCCGCGGCCTGTAGAACTTTCCCCAGACGGCTGAAGTGATCCTATATTCCCAAGCGGTGCCTTGCTAGTAAGCGCCGAGAACTGCCGGAGGATTCCATGCGATACCGCGTGTTGATCGAGCAGGACGAAGACGGCGTGTACGTGGCCGAGGTGCCTGCGCTTCCCGGCTGTGTTTCCCAGGGACGGACCCGTTCGGAGGCAATCAGCAATATCAAGGAGGCCATTGCCGCCTATCTCGAAAGCCTGCAGGCTCGCGGCGAGCCCGTGCCGCCGTCGGTTTCCGAAGAAGTGGTGGAGGTCGATCTGTGAGCCGGTTGCCCGTGCTCTCCGCCCGAGAAGTCGTTAAGGCCCTGCGCAAGATCGGCTATGAATTCGACCATCAGCGGGGCAGCCACATGGTGCTGCGGCAAACGGAGTCCCCGCACCGGCGGCTGACGGTTCCCGACCACGCTGAGATCGCCAAGGGCACACTCCGCGCATTGCTTCGCCAGGCCGGCCTGACGGTCGATGAGTTCTTGGCCCTGCTTTGAAGCTGTTTCGGTGGGCCTGTGGCGCTGCGGCTTGAGCCATCCTACGTGTCCGGCACAGACACACTTTCGAAGGCGCCTCCAGGGGTCAGCCCGGCCGCTGCTGCCGGCCCGCCCACCACCAGGCCAGCAGCTTGCTCACCAGTCGGGCCGCCGTAAGATCGCAGCCCGGCGGATGCGGCGAGGCCACCAGCTCCACCACGTCCGCGCCGAGCCACTGGGCCCCTCGCGCGTGGGCCAGGCCGCGGAGAATCTCCATCGTCTGGAACCACGAGAGCCCGCCGGGCTGGGGCGTGCCCGTGCTGGGGATCACGCCGGGGTCGAGCCCGTCCACGTCGATCGTGAGATACACCGGGCCTTTGAGTGCGTCGAGCGTGGCCAGCAGCTCCTGCCAGCGCTCAGCCAGTTGGTGGGCGAAGAAGGTGGTGATCCTCGGCTGGTTGTGGATCAATTCGAATTCTTCGCGCGAGAGGCTGCGCACGCCGATCTGGATGAGCCGGCAGCCTTCGTCCCAGAGCCGGCGCATCACCGTAGCGTGGCACCAGCGCCGGCCCTCGAAACTGTCGACGAGATCCGCGTGGGCGTCGATCTGCACGATGGTCAGGCGGCGCAGGTCTTCGGCCAGCCCGGCTGCGGCCCCGAAGCTGAGCGAATGTTCGCCTCCCAGGCAGACCACGAACTTCTCTCGCAACTCCGCCAGGCGCGACTTGATCGCCCCGAGCCACTCGGGCAGGTCGCCCTTGACCAGCAAGGGCGGCAGGGTGTGCAGGCGCAGGGCCTCAGTGAAATCCACCTGGGTCTCTTCGTCGAACAATTCCACCTGGCAGCTTGCGTCCAGGATCGCCCGGGGCGCGCGCCACGTGCCCGTCCCATAGGAGACGGTCTTCTCCAGGGGCACGGGCAGGAGTACGGCATCGGCTTGCGCCAGCGCGGCGGCGGGCAGGCCGAGGAACTGGTTCGGGTCGCTGGCGTCCATGGTCGGGGGAAATCCGTTCAGGCGAGCCGCCGTCGCCAGACGGCGGACGCATCATTGGTAGCCGCCGTCGCCAGACGGCGGACCAACACGCTTGCGAGAAAACGTCCGGCCACGCCGGTCCACGCGCTGGCGAGCGTGGCTACCGGTCCACCGTAGCCGCCGTTGCCAGACCGCGCGTCAACCCGCCACAAGGCGTCCTGTCTTCTCTACGGTCCTCTTTGAACCGCCGCCCAATCACGGTCCCTTCACGGGCTTCTGCTGTCTGGTTTCGAGCACCGCGCGCACGAGTAGCGGCCAGGCGATGGTGGCGTCGCAATAGACCTCGGCAAAGCGCCCGCCCTCTGCGGGGCTGACGAATTTGCCCCAGGAGACCCCTTCGCTGTAGGTGCAGCCGCTCAGGCCGCCCCAGTGGACGGGCTCGGGGCAGATTCTCACGCCGTACTGGTACTTGGGCACCGGCACATTCAACTCCAAGCGCGCATTGATGATATCGACAAACGGGCCGATCTGCTGGGCCCAATTGCGCGGCACACCGCCGCCGATGGTAAAGATGCCCAAACGCGGCGCAGCCAGGATGCGCCGGGCAAAATCGTGCAAGTCCAGGAAGGGATTAAACGGCGGGGTGGTGCTGAACAGCGCGTCCAGGTCGTCGGTCTTCCGGCTTTCCCGGGCCTTGGACAGGAAGAAAGTCGATACATCGAGCCCCAGCTCCGAGTCCGTCAACGCCGGCACATACACCGGCACGCCGCGATCATAGGCGCAACCCAGCACGCTGGGCATCTGGCCTTCCTCGAACAACGCGCGCCCGATCTCGCGGTTGATCTCCCAGGAGGCCACCGGACGCGACCAGTCCAGTCGGCTGAACACCCCGCGCACGGTCTGCTCGGCCTGATTCAGATTGGCCTCCATCTCCAGGGTGTCGTAGACCCGATTGTATCCCCAGGCGTAGAGCTGCTCGTCGCTCAAGCGCGGGTCGTGTTTGTAGTGGACACAGCCGATGGCCTCGGAGAGCCCGTGGGCCATGATCGCCCCGGTACAGACGATCATCTGGGCCAGGCCGGCATCGATCATATCGCAGAGCACGCGGCCCATTTTTCCCACGGTCATGGCCCCGGAGACCGTGACCACGATGTGGCATTGGGGGTCGTCGGCCATGGCCCGGACCACGCCGAAGGCTTCGCCCAGCCGGCGCCCGCCGAAGGCGGTCTTGGCCATGGCTTCGAGCAATTCGGCCAGGCCGCCCGGCCGGCGCACATCCAGGGATTCGAGCGGTTCCAGGCCGTCCTGGCGCCCGTCGTGCAATTCGCGCATCGTCCCGCCCGCCTCGTAAACCAATCTTGAGCAACGCCCCCGCCGAGTCGGCCGCTCCCCAAACGCCCGCCGGGTCTGCCGTCCTCCCAACCCCCTGAGCGCCGATTTCAGGGGATCGGTCGCGGATTGTCAAGGGTGACCGACTTCCGGGTGGTCGCAGCGGCTCGGCAAGGGCTCTCGGCAGTCGTGTGGGCGAAAACCGCTCCCCGGGGGGTTGGGGGATTGTTGTCGGGCGGGAAACCCGGTATGGTAGGGCATCTTTCTTGCCGGCCGGGACAGCGACCGGCAGTCCCCTGAGGCCTGGCAACGCGCAGAGCCAGGGGGCCCAGGAGCCGCCCCCCGCACGCCGTCTGTTTCAGGAACAAGACCCGTCGGGAGAAACGAACAGGAGAAACACAGAAATGCTGGAGCCGCCGGTACCGAAGGAGGCCTTCTTTACCAAGGGCGCGGGCAAACACAAGACCCGACTCCAGAGTTTCGAGCTGGCCTTGCGCGACGCGGGCATCGAGGTCTCTAACCTGGTGCGCGTTTCCAGCATCTTCCCGCCCTTCTGCAAGGTGGTTTCCAAGAAGCAGGGGCTCAGAAAGCTCAAGCCCGGCCAGATCACCTTCGTGGTCCTGGCCGAGGCCTCGACCAACGAGCCGTCGCGCCTGGTGGGGGCGGGGATCGGGCTGGCCGTGCCCGCCCAGGGCGAGCAATACGGATACATCAGCGAACACCACTGCTTCGGCATGACGGAGCCCAAGCTGCGCGACCTGGTCGAGGACATGGCCGCCACCATGCTCGCCACCACGCTGGGCATCGAGTTCGACCCCGAAACCGCCTACGACGAGCGCAAAGAGATCTACCACATGTCGGGCAAGATCATCCACACGCGCGCCTGCGTGCAGACGGCCGAAGGCGACAAGCACGGCCTGTGGACCACGGTGGTGGCGGCCGCGGTGCTGCTGTTCTGAGGACTGCGCCGGGTGCCACTGCTGTTCTGAGCGTGGCGCACTGCCACTGCTGGCTTGTCCAGCAGTGTTCGGTCAAGCCCGCAGGGTGCGCGAGAAACGCACGCAGAACAACCGACGGCATTCCGGCAGCAGGCTGCTGCGCCGGAACTGCGCTGCGCTTGTTCCGGCCTACGATACTTGTTCCGGCCTACGATACTCTTTCGACCAGCAGGCGTGCGGCCTGCTCGTCGATGCGCTCGATGGTTTGCTGCAACGGCTCCTCTTTACCCGCCTGCGCATGCGCGGCCCGGCTCAGCGCGGCCAGTTCGCCATGCACCCCGCAGCGGGGATCGAATCGCGCCAGCCCCAACACGTCGAGGATCGCCGGCGTGCCGAAGCTCTTGCCACCCTGGACACTGCACGCCGCAACCAACCGGCCGAGCGGCCCACTATTGAGCATGGCAGAGAGATAATGGGCCTCTTCAAGCGACTCGCCGGGAATGAACACGCAGGTCTCCTGCGGCACCACCGGCCGCGGCCCAAGGAGCCCATGCACCGCCGGCTCGACCACGGCTGCGCGCAGGCGCCGGTCCATGCGCCGCCAAACCACCTTGCAAGGGGCCAGCGTATAGGGACCGACGTTGTACATCGAATAGAACGGCCGGCCCCGCTGAAAGCGCCGCAAAGCCGCACGCTCGCGCAAAACGCGCTCGTGGGCGCGCAAGTAGGCATACGTCCTGGGCCACCGCGCGCGCAGCAGGTCCTCGTCGATGCCCGTGCGCGTGGCCGGGTCCTGCGCCAGCAGAATCCAGGCCGAGGGGCGCGCCTGGAACGCTGCCACGTCGCCCCAGCGGAGCAAGGGATAGAGCAAGTCGGGCTCCAGTTCGACCACCTCCGCTGCCACCTGCCGCCGCCCGCACCCGGCCAGGTTGCGCACTCGCAGTGTGCCGCACTCCGAGGCATCGAGCAGCTCGAACCAATACACGCCGTTGGCCCCGCCCGTGTTGGCCCCCAGATAGGCCCGATACTCCGAGCGCCCCAGCGAGCGCAGCGGGCCGGCAGGGTGCTGGTCGTGGGCGGGACGTACCAGCCAGGCAGAGCCGGGGCGATTCGGATCGACCGGCGTGGCAAGACATTCTTCCAGGCGCACGGGTCCCGGTCCTGCGCCCCTGTGCGTCGAGTTGCTCTGCCCGGTGCAGCCCCCGATCGCATGTTCCTGGTCGGCGCGCAGCCAGCGCACGTAGCGCACCGGATAGCGCGTGGGCTCGCCTTTCTCCAACACAACAGTGGCCGGCAGGTTCGTCGCCCCGGCGAACGGACACACGCGCGCCAGGTCGTCCACGCGCAATACTTCAAGCGGCTCGCCGTCCGGCCCGAGGCGCAGGTGCCGAAACCCTTCGCCCGCCCCGCGCGTCTGAAACACCGTCTGCGGAATCACCATCCCCAGGCGCCCACCGGTACGCAGATAGCGGTCGGCACACACGTAGAGGACCAGCATGGCCAAGTCCTTCTTGGCCCCACCGTGCCGCGCCTCACTGCCCGAGAGCGTAAACAGCCCGTAGCCCCGCCAGAGCGGCTCAGTGGCCCGCCGCCACTGGGGCAAAAGATTGTCCCAAGCGATCCAGGGCGGATTGCCCACTACCAGGTCGAAGGCCTGGGCCCGCGACTGGCCGGCCGGCGCCTCGCGATCGGCTCTAAGCGGAAACGGGAAGAGTTTGCACGATCGACGCCGGAAGAAAAAGGTGACCGGCACCATTTGTGCAGAGCACCCTGCGGGCCGTTCCGGCAAATGGTGCCTGTCGCCTTTTTCCAGGCCGCCAAGCCACCGTGCAAACATTAGTTGGTCCCGCTTAGCAGCGGGCAGGCCCTGCGCCGCAGTCAGCACGTCGCCCAGGATCACCGGGATGGCAACCTCGGTGTGCTCGGGCAGCCAGTCGGCCACGGCCATCAGGTAGTTGGCCCGCGCCGCCAGGACCGCGGCCGGATCGAGTTCCAGGCCCACCACGCTGTCGAGCACCTGGGAACAAAGCGCGGCTGTCGGACGGCCCTCTTCTTGCCGCTGCCACCAGGCGCGAATCCTTCGCAACACGGCCAGCAGAAACACACCCGAGCCGCAGGTGGGGTCCAGCACGCGCTGGTCCGGCCGGCCCTGGAAGTCCACCTGGTCGAGCACGTGCTCGGCCAGCCAGTCCGGGGTGAAGTATTGGCCCAGCTTGTGGCGCAGCCGCCGGGGCAGCAATTGCTGGTACAGCGTCCCGAGCACGTCGCCCGCCGCCCAGGGATTCGCTCCCCCCAATCCTGCCCATCCTGTGATCCTGCCAGATTCATTTGCTGTTATCGTGTCACAGTCGTTTTCATCGCGAGTGCCCCGCGCATCGCCCGCCGCCGGCCCGTGGGGCCTCAGCGCCAACAGGGCCCGGCTCACGCGCTGCACCAGCCCGGCCACCGGCGCCGACCAGGCCGCCAGATACCACGAGAACGGATCGCCTGCTGCGCCTGGCTCGCTCTCGCCTTGGTCAGTCAGGTGACCGGCAGGGGCGAGACAGCCCGAGCCCCGCGCATTGCCGGATTCGCGGTCAATCGCCAGGGCCGCGCCCACCGGTCCGGCGTGCAACCGGCCGAGCAGCTCCCGCACCTTTGCGCTATCCTCGCACCCGGCAATGGCCTGAAGCGGCGAGGGCCGATGCCTGCACGAGGCCAGCACGTGGCCGGCCAGCAATCGCGCGACCAGAGCGAAGTAGCTCTGCACGGCCAGCAGCAGCACGTCGCCACGAAGCCCCTTCACGTCGATGGCGCAACGCCGGGCCAGCGGTTCGAACGCTTGTTCGTCTGCCGGGAACCTGCCGCCCCAGGCCGCAGTCGCCAGGGCGTGCCAACGATCAAACGCCGCGCGCACGGGCCTCCGGCCCGCAGCGTCGATTGCCCGGCGATAGAGACACGCGATTGCGCTTGGCGCGGCTCCCCGCGGTCCGCACGCGCGGATCAACTGCGCGCCCAGAGGCTCGCCCGCGCCGCGGCCGTGCGGCGTCGAACTGCGGGCGCCGCCCGAAGAATCGGCGGGCTTGCGCGAAGTAGCGGGCTTGCGTGGCATGGCCCCATTGTGCCTGCGCAGGCGCTTACCGGCTACCGGAGGCCAGCGGCCTGACGCTGGCAATCGGCCGCGCATCAAGAAGGCCGCACCCCCGCATCGTGCGGAAGTGCGGCCCCTACCGGGGGGAGTTGCCTGAATACGCGGGACAAAACCGCCTGGGTAATGGGAAGACGCCGCGGGCGGTTTGGTGTGGTTCCAACGCTGCGGAATTATTCGGCAAATAAACCTTTTTGTCAATTCGAGCCGGCAATTTTCGCCCCCCCACAGCCGCGGAGTTGCGGGCACAAAGTGAGCCGATAACTCTTGACCGAGGCGCGCCACTCCCCAAAACAGAGGGGGGCCCATGGAAAGTGGACACCTGGGCCGGGGCAACTCAGCATTCGGGCGGCCCCGCCGTGCCGCGTGGCGAGCCGGGCGCGTCAGGGCCCGGTGTGGCTGGAATGACCATCGAGCGCGGTGCGCGCACAAAGCGAGCCCGGGGTTCACCGTCGGGCGCGAGTGTTTTGGGGCCGAATCGCGGCATCGGTAGGGGCGACGCATGCGTCGCCCCTACGGGGCCCCCGCCCTTCTCCCGGCGGGATAAACCCGCGGGCTCGCACGTGCGGGCCGTAGTGACCGCACTTGCCCGGTATTCAGAGGACCCGATGAATCGGGTCACTACCAGCGGTGCCAACTCCCGCCGCGCCCGCGCCCTAGTCGACAAAGTCGAACACCTTGTCCAATTCCTCGTCGGGCACGGTGAACGTCACCTCGTGGGGCGGGAGCTTCTCGGTGCGGAAATATCGCGGCAGGCGGTCGTCCGCGCCCGTAAAACCGGCCGCCAGATTGAACCGCCGCTCGTCGGCCAGGATCGCCTTGCCCAGGGCCTGGTAGTCGTCGGGCGTGAAGCGCTTGCCCCACAGGCCCGAGACCATCTCGCAGAGTCCCTCCAACGCCGCGGGGTCGTCGAGCATGGCAAAGGCCACAAACAGGCACATGCCCGTGGCGTCCAGGCCCGCGGTGGCGATCTGCAGGGCCCGGCTCAGCTCGACCTGGCCGTCGGGCTTGAGCGGATCGACCTTGCCGCCCACGCCCAGGATGTTCTGGCTGATGGCGTATCCGGCCGTGTGGTCGGCGCCCATGGTCGAGGTGGCGTAGGTCACGCCGATGCCCTGGGCTGCGCGCGGGTCATAGGCGGGCATGGACTGGCCCTTGACCGTGGGAACGCGCGCGATGCCGTAGACTCGCCCCACGGCCTCGGCGCCCGAGCCGATCAGCCGTCCCAGGGGCGAGCCCTGGCCCACCTCGCGCAACAGGCGCAAGGCCCCCTGGGCATCGCCGAAGGGGACAACGCCGGCTTCCATGGCCACGGCAATGGTGGCCCCCAGCTCGATGGTGTCCAGGCCCAGATCGTCGTCCAGGCGGTCCATCTCGGCGATGGCATCCAGGTCGTCGATGCCGCAGTCGGCCCCGTGGGCCCAGATGGTCTCATACTCCGGGCCTTTGGTCACGTACTGGCCGTTCTGGTCCACGTAGATGCGCGAGCAGCGGATCGTACACCCGCGGTGGCAGGCATGGCTGATCTCGCCGCCGCGCTCGACGATCACGTCGTGCTGGCGTTCGCCGCTGATGGCCTCGGTGCCCTCGAAGTTGCCGCTGCTGAAATTGCGCGTCGGATAGGCGCCGGCCGCGTTGATCACGTTGGCCAGGCTGTTGGTGCCGTACTTGGGCAGGCCCTCGCTGGTGATCGGGTGGCGCTTGAGCGCCTCGTTGAATCGCTTGGCGCCCTGCTTGAACAAGTCGGGATCAGCAGGCGACGGGCGCTGCCCGCCGGTGGCATCGACCACGATCACCTTGACTCCTTTCGCGCCCATCACCGCGCCCAGTCCGCCGCGGCCGCAGTGTCGCGTGGGCCGGCCTTCGACGTCGGTCACCGCGATGCTGGCCGCGCCCAGGCGCATCTCGCCCGCCTGGCCGATGCTGATGCAGGAGACCTTCTCGCCGAATTGCTCATACTGCCGCGCCACCGTCTCGTAGTTGCCCAATCCGGCCAGGTCCTCGGCCGGTTCGATGCGCAGGCCGTTGCTCTCGACCACCAGCCGGTAACACTTGCCGTCGGCCGGCTGGCCCTCGAGCACGATGGCCCGCACGCCCAGGTTGGCCAGCCCGATGGCCGCCATGCCGCCGGCGTTGCTCTCCTTGATCGTGCCGGTCAAGGGGCTCTTGGCCCCTGCCGAAAGCCTGCCCGAACACGGGGCCCCGGTGCCGGTCAGGATGCCGGGGGCCAGGACCAGCTTGTTCTCCGCGGCCAAAGGATGGCAGTCGGGCGGGACCTCGCGGGCCACGACGGCCGAGCTGAGCCCGCGGCCGCCGCTATCGGCGTACGGCCCGCTGGGCTCTTCCGCTTTGACGGTCAGGTCCGACATATTGACTCGATAGATGACGGCCATTACTCGATACCTCCTGGGACGAGGACCTCTTGCTCGCTGTGTGCGTGCTTGGCCACGGACGTGCGTGCTGCGCGCCCCATGGCCCGGCAACCGAGCGGGCTCGCACGCCGCCCCCCGATTCCTGTGAAAAACGAACCGCTTCTTAGGGAAAAACGAACCGAACGGCCCCAGACACGCCGTCAAGGTAAGCATTTACGCGGCCTTGTCAAGTGCCCGGTCGGCTGGAGGGCTACGCTCCGTCGTGGCCGCCGAAAGTAGGCCGGAACAAGTCGCGCAAGCGACGACGTTCCGGCACCAGGACTGGAGGGCTACGCTCCGTCGTGGCCGCCTGATCGGGGAGTCACCGGACGCGACACAGCGCGTCCCTCCACTCACACACCGCCCGGCCGCGGCCGCGCTGCTACCGAATCCGGGCCGGTTCGGCTACATTGGACCCACGTCGCACCGCCTGGGACTGCTGCGTCGCACAGCTTGTGGGCCGGCACCGGCTCCACGACGTTTGCCCTCATGTCTTGCCCGCACGAGCACGACCAGTACGAGCTGATCGATTTCGGACGCGGCCGGCGCCTGGAGCGTTTCGGCACGCTAAAGCTCGATCGCCCCTGGCCCGCGGCGAGCCGCATCGAGCCGCGTCGGCCGGATGCCTGGGACCAGGCCGACGCGCGGTTTGAGGGCCGCCGCGCAGGCGAAGGCCGGTGGGTGGGTCGGCGTGGGCTGCCGGAGTCGTGGACCATTCGGCTCGCCTCGCTGCGTTTCCAGCTCAGACGCACGCCCTGGGGCCAGGTGGGTGTGTTTCCCGAGCAGCAGGCCAACTGGCAGTGGATCGCCCGGCAGCTTGGCCCGGCGCCGGACGCTGGGAAGCCCGCGGCGGCAGCGGCGCCTTCCGAGGGCGCACGGGCGCCGTTGCGCATCCTCAATCTATTCGCCTACACCGGCGGCAGCACGCTGGTCGCCGCGGCCTGCGGGGCCGAGGTGGTCCATGTGGACGCCGCGGCGAATATCGTGGCCTGGGCCAGGCAAAACGCAGCCCTCTCGGGCCTCGAAGAGCGCCCGATCCGCTGGATCGTCGAGGATGCCCAGAAGTTTGTGCGCCGCGAGCTGAGGCGGGGCAATCGCTACGACGGCGTGATCCTCGACCCGCCCAGCTACGGCCACGGACCGCACGGCGAGGTGTGGCGCCTGTCGAAACACCTGGGCGCGCTGCTGGCGCGGTGTGCGGAGCTGACGGCCGCAGAGCGCCGCTTGCTGGTGCTATCCTGCCACACGCCGGGTTTCGGGCCCGAGCGCCTGGAGGCCATGCTCGACGAGGCGCTGGGCCACGACCCGGCGGGCGTGATCGAGGCCGGACCGCTCGAAGTCCACACGGCCGATGGCCGGCCGATGCCCTGTGGAACCGTGGTGCGCTGGAGTTGTTCGGGCTAGGACTGGCAGGGGAATCGACTTTCGAATGCGATGCCGAGCGGGTCCACCTCGCACTTAAGGGCAAGGCCGTACGAATCCGTTTGGCCGGAGGGCATATTCGCCCGCCATCGCACAGAGAATCATCACGAAAACACGAAAACGTATGCTGATGGGGGACAGGATGGGTAGTTGCCGCGCCG
>CAYXPN010000012.1:12407-36097 GCA_964467075.1 uncultured Planctomycetaceae bacterium | reverse complement strand
CCATATCGGCCTTGCACGCCTCGGGCGAGAGCTCGATCTGATACACGCCGCGCGCCAGGTGCGCCATCGGCTCCGCAGCAAACTCCCCGCTGCCCAGCGGGCGCCAGTGGAGGGTGGCTTGCCATTGACCACGCTGCGCGCCCCCGGCAGCCACTTCGCTCGGCTTGTCGTCAGCCGGCGCGCCCAGCACAATCGCCTTGATCGGCAAGCACTCGCCCGCGGTAAGCACCGTGCGCACCACCGGCACAAACAAGCGCGGCGGCCCGGCATACCCGCGCGCCGGCCGGGCCGCGGGCGGCAAGGGCTCGCCCAGCAAGCCGGCCAGCTCTTCGCCCGGCTTCTGCAGCAGGCCGGGCAGGATGTGTTGCTGCCAGTTGGTCACCGTGCCCAGCCCGCCCGGCGTGCTCACCGTGGCAAGCAGCAGGCGGTGTACTTCGGCCACGGCGCGAACCAGCTCGATCCGCGCCGGCAGGGCCCGCTCCCTGGCCAATCGCCGCCGGGCCGCTTCGTCCTCTTGGGCCTTGACCTGCTCGACCGCCTGGTTGTACTGGTGCCAGAGGCAGTTGACCCGGCCCACCGCGCGCAAATAGCGCAACTGGTCGAGCCAGTAGTCGAAGCGCTGGCGGTTGCCGGGGGCGCGCACGCGCGGGGCCAGCCGCTCGAGCTCCTCGACAAATGCATACTCCCGTTGCACTTGCTCCCAGGGGTGCGGGTCGGGCTTGATTCCGCCCGGCCCGCCGACCCAGGTGGATGGCCGCGGCAGGTGGCCGTCGATGCGCGCGAACAGGGCGGCGATCTCCGCGGCCGCTTCGGGGCCGAACTGGGTGCGCGCCCAATCGGCGTAGAAGTCATCGCACCGCAGGAAGCGGTTTGGCCCGCCACTGCGCTCCGAGGGCGGCCAGTCCGCGGCATACTCGCCCCGGGCCGGCCCGCCGCAGTTGATTTTGCGCGTGGCCTTCTCGCCTTCGATGGCGATGGCCGCAATGCAGGGGAACTCCACCTGGTAGACAAATTCGATCACCAGGCGCCCGTCGCGCACCTCCACATCGCGGAACGTCTGGTCCAGCGCCTTGTTGCGTCCCACCTCGCGAATGAGATCGAGCGACTCGATCACCCGCTCGCCCTGGAGCTTCACACCGAAGACCCGCTGGTGCTTCTCGGTGTAGTGGGGCTCGCAGAACTTGAGCGTGACCGTGTAGCGGCCGTTGGGCAGGTCGAATCGATAGGCCGCCACGTCGTAGCGCAGCGTCTGGTAGAGCGGATCGTCGTCCGTGCCCTCGACCTGGTTGTTGGGAAACCGGGCGTGCTTGCCGCCGTCGGGGCCCTCAGGCAATCGGGCCGCGGGCCGCGCCACCTCGGCGCCCAGCTCGGGATTGAAGCTCCGCTGGTCCCAGCCGGCCCGGGCCAGCGCCGCCACGTTCGGGCCCAGGATGCGCGTGCGCCAGTGGATGCCCATCAGGCCCGTGCAGCCGTAGGCCAGCGCATCGGCCGCGTCTTTGCGCATGCGGCCCACCCAAAGCTGCGGGATGATCATGGCCGGGTCGTCCTCCAGCCAGGGAATGGCCCACTGGGGGCGGCCCTCGACCTGGGCAAAGCCGGGCTCCACCGGCGCATGGCCCACCTGCCGGTTGATGCAGCTTAGGGCCATCTCCTTGGGCAGCTCCTTGTCGAACAGGGCCCGATCCTGCGGCGGGCCGAGCACCCAGCCGCAGGTGGCCAGCCTGAACGGCGCCTCCACGTTCTCGGCCGCCTCGACGGCCAGGCGCAGGTCGGCTAGCGTCGCCTCGATCTGCTCCTGCTTCACCCCGCTCCAGGTCCAGCCCTCGGGGGTCCAGAACCAGTAATAGTCCAGCGGGTGCGCGGCCTTGATGCGCGCGAACATGCCTTCGTAAAGCTCGCGGATCACGGCCGGGTCCTTGGGGTCCTTGCCCGCCGCAATGAGTCGCTCGCGCACCACGGTGGGCACCACCAGCGGCGTCTCGGTGCCGATGCAGGTCTTTACACCCAACTGTCGGGCAAAAGTAAACGCATCGCCCAACAGCGCGCCGAAACGGTTAAACAGCGCGTTGCACTCCTCGGGCGACATCTGGTTCCACGGCCCGGGAAGGCGCATGTAGTCGGGCCCATAGTCGTCCACTTCATAGAGCGCGGCTGCGCCGAACACGTAGTCGCTGGTCTTCATGGGCTGATAGCCCCACGAGCCGGTCGCGTTGCTGGTCAGGAAATGGCGGGCCGGATAGCTCGCCCGGACCCGGCCGTCCGTTTCAAACTCGCCCGGAAGCCCGATCCACACCGTGGGCTCCGGCCCCACGCCGCCCTGGGGATAGGTGTGCAGGCCGAAGAAGTTCATCCCCAGCTTGGGCAATTGGGCCAGCACGGCCTTGTATGCCTGGGCATCCCACCAGTCGGGCCCCTCGGGGAAATCATGGAACGGCTGGATGCCGCGCAAGCGGAACAGCGCCTTGCCCGACTCGGGTGCTGCGGAGATCGCCAACTGGCCCGGCTCGTCCGGCACCACGTCGCCGTGCAGGTAGAAGCGCACGCCCAGGCGCTCGACCAGCCGGTAGGCGCCGTAGAGCGGCCCGGCCGGCCAGCCCCCGCGAACGAACATCATGCGCCGGCCGTTGTGTTCGATCGTCCTGAGCAGATACCAATCGCCCACGATCCCCGGCACCTGCTCGCCCTTAAGCTCCGGCACCTCGTCCAGCCCCAGGGCCTTCAGTCGCGTCGAACACCCCAGGGCCACGACGATCAGATCGCCGGGCGGGGCCGCCTCGATCGAATCCACAACCGGCAACAGCCGGCCCGTACACACGTAGACATAGCGCCGCACCTCCGCGGCTGCCAGGCGTTCGACAAAGACCGCTTTCGGCGGACAAACCACGGCCACGGGCCTGAGCGGCCCGGGCTTGACCCCCGCGGCCGGCTGCGCTTGGGGCTGCTGGGCCGCGCCGGCCTGGCCCAGCAGGAGAAAGGCCCAACACGCGATCGCCATCAGGCCCACCGCCTGCCAGGTGTCTGCTGGGTTGCGGATTGCAGTCATGTGCGTCTTCTCCTGTGCCGGAACGTGGTGGGCCTTCTCAGGTTGAAGCTCGGCCGCCCCCTGCGATCGGGCACTTCGCATGCCACCCGGCCGTGCCGCGATTGTAGCGCCTGCGGCACAGCGATGCAAGTCTCCACATGGATCGTGTCCGGCGAAATTCCCCGGCGGCTGGGTGGCACGGGTGGCTTGTCCACCCGTGCTTGTTCGCTTCGAGTCGGCCGGGTGGCACGGGTGGCTTGTCCACCCGTGCTTGTTCGCTTCGAGTCGAGGTACTGTAGTACGTTCGGCCACGACGGAGCGTGGCCCTCCATGATCCGTGCGCGCCTTGGGGAATCACGAAAGCCGGAAACCCATCTCGCCGAGATGCCCGCGCACCGGCTGCTCGGCGAGCAGCTTACGGAAGGCGAGCACGGCCGGGCGCTCGGCCCGTGCCTTGGGCACCACGAAGTCGTAGCGCTCCTCGGCCAGCGCCAGAAAGCCCAGACCTGCGTGTCGCGCCACCCACTCGATGGCCACGCCCCAGTCGGCCCGCCCTTGGGCCACCGCCGCGGCCACGGCGTGGTGGCTGCGTGCCTGCACCACATAGCCCGGCGGCTGCGCACCCTGGAGCAGCCCGTCGATGAGCACGCGCGTGCCGCTGCCGCGATTGCGGTTGATCATCAGGCAGTCGGGCAGTTCCTTGGCCCGAAGAATCGCCTCTTGGGCCTCCCGGCCCTCGAAGCGCCGGTCGCCCGGCCGAAAGACCACGCCCTGCAAGCGCCCGTAGCCTGCGATCAATTCGAGCTCGGGCGTGAGAAACGGCCGGTTGTACTCCCCGCTTACCGGGTCCATCAGGTGCATGCCCGCCAGGTCGCACTCGTTGCGTTTGGCAGCTTCGAGCCCCGCGGTGGAGCCGACGGCCAGGAAGCGCGAACGCAGCCCGCGCTCGTGCAACCGGCTGAGCAGATAGTCCAATCCCACGCAATGGCTGCCGATCACGACCAGATCGGGCGGACGCACTTTGCCGCCCAGCAGTTGGACGCTCACGGTCGCGCCCGCTTCGACGAGTTCCTCGTGGCGGCCGATAGTCACGAATCCATCGGCACAACTGAACGTGGTCACCGAGCCGGAGCCCTTGCCCATGGGCCAGGCCGTCAGCCCCTCCTCGCCCTCGACCAGACCGACCAGCAAATACTCCGTGCGCCCGATCTCGCTGTTGACTTTCACAGCCAGGCGCGCGGATCGAGTGGCCGGCGGCTCCGTGGAGCGACCGCCCAGGGCGAGGATCACCGGCGCGACAAACTCGTGGAAGGTGAAGATGGCCGAGGTGGGGAAGCCCGGCAGGATCACCACGGGTTTGCCTCGCGTGGCAGCCAGGCAGATGGGCTTGCCCGGCTTGAGCGCCACCCCGTGGGCCACGATGCCCGGCGCGTCCAGCTCTCGCACCACGCGATACGACAGATCACCCTCCCCTTTGCTCGTGCCGCCCGAGAGCAGCACCACGTCGGCCCGATCCAGCGCCTCGCCCAGCCTGGTGCGCAGCTCGTCCACCTGGTCGCGCACAGTGCCCAGCACCAGCGGCTCGCCGCCCAGTTCGCGCACGGCATCGGCCAGGATGCGGGCATTCGAGTCAAAGACAAAGCCCGGTCGCATGGGGCTACCGGGAGCGAGCAATTCGTCGCCCGTGGAGATGACGGCCACCACGGGCCGGCGCCGGACGGGCAACTCGCTTCTGCCGATGGCCGCCAGCACGCCCGTCTCCCGGCTGGTCAAGACCTCGCCCGAGCGGAGCACGGTTTCTCCCGCGGCGATGTCCGTGCCGGCAAAGGTCACGCCGAATCCGGGCGTGACCGCGCGGGCGACCGCCAGCTCATTGCCCCGGCAGTCGGTGTGTTCGACCATCACCACGGCATCGGCTCCGCGCGGCAACATGCCGCCGGTGGCGATGGTCATGGCCGCACCCGGGTTGACCTCGCCCTCAGGCACCCTGCCCGTGGGGATCACTTCATCGAGCAGGCGCAAGCGCCGCGGTTGCTCTTCCCGGGCCCCGAAGGTGTCGGCCGCGCGCAGGGCATAGCCGTCGTAGTTCGAGCGATCGAACGAGGGCACGTCCACCGCGGAGATCACGTCCTCGGCCAGCACACGGTCCAGGGCTTCGCTGAGGGCCACCGTCTCCGCCCCCAGCGGCTCGAGCCGCAGTGCGGCCCGAAACCTGCGCTCGGCCTCGTCGCGGTCGATCACTTCGAGAAACTGTTCTTGAACCACGGCGTTCTTCTGCCTGCTCTGAATAGACACGTAGGGTGGGTCAAGCCGTAGGCGCAGACCCGTAGGGTGGGTCAAGCCGTAGGCGCAGACCCACCAGAAATGAAAGCCAAAAGCGGAAGACAACCTGCGAGCCGTGGGGTTTATCCCCACGGGAGCAAAGGCCCAAAGCCGAAGCCGGTGGGTCTCACTAACGCGCGACCCACCCTACAACCTGAATCGTCCGTTGCCGAAAACCGTGTGCCGGCAACAAGGCGACATCACGCTCAACGATCGTAAAAATACACCTCCACCTCTGCGCCCGGCGGGTAGCCCTCCAGGTCGGGCGGGATCAACACAAAACCGTCGGCCCGGGTGGTGGACGAAAGGATCGACGCGCCCGAGACCGCCAGCGGCTCCACACACTCGCCCACCACGCGCACGCGCAAGTAGTCCAGCCGCCCTACGGTCGAAACCACCTTTCGAGCCAGCATCAGGCGCACGCGCACATACGGCCAGTCGGCCGAGAGCCCGCCCAACACACGAATGGCCCGACCCGCGAAGAAATCATACGCACACAAACACGAGACCGGATTGCCCGGCAAGAGGAACACCAGGCGCCAGCCGCGCTCGGTGCGTATGCGGCCCAGGCCCGTGGGGCTGCTCGGGCGCATGGCAATGCCGTGGATGGGCAACTCGCCCTCGTCGGCCACCAGGCGCGGCGCGTGGTCTTCCTGGCCTACGCTCGACCCGCCCGAGACGAGCACCACGTCGGCCGGCTCGGCAAGGATGGCCCGGCGCAGGGCCTCGGGCTCGTCCCGCACGATCTCGCCGCGCAGCGGGATTCCACCATCGCGGCGCACCAGGGCCTCGAGCATCGGGCCGTTGGCATCGCTGATGCGCGGCCCCTCCGGGCGCGAGCCGGCCGGCAGCAACTCGTTGCCCGTGATCACGATGCGCACGCGCGCCCGCCGCACCACCGGCACGCTGGCGCAACCGATCGACGAGAGCACACCTACATCCTGCGGGCGCAGCACGCGCCCGGCCCCGAGCACCACACTGCCGGCATGCACATCTTCGCCCACTTCTCCCACGTGCCTGCCGGGCGAGACCTCGCCGGAGGCCAGCACCTGCTCGCCTTGGACCTCGGCCAGCTCGGCCGGCAATACGGCGTCGGCGCCCTCGGGCACGGGCGCGCCGGTCATGATGCGCACGGCGCTGTCCGGCTCCACGCGACCCGCGAACGGCTCGCCCGGCAAGGCCGTGCCCACGACCCTCAGCGCAAGCCGGTTGTAGGTCGAGGCACCGGAGGTATCCGCAGCGCGCACGGCAAACCCGTCCATCATGGCCCGGGCAAACCCGGGCACATCGACCGGGCTGGTCACGTCGCGCGCCAGCACGCGCCCGGCTGCCTCGCCGAGCGCCACCTGCTCTTCATCGAGCGGAGCGAGCTGGGCATCGAGCCAGCGCAGGGCGTCGGCCACGGGCGTGCGCCGCGCGAACCCGCGCATGCGCACGTCGTCAGGCGTTCGGTTCCGGGCTGGCTTGGGATCGTTCACGGCAAGCAATTGGTTTGTAGTGACCGTACTTGTACGGTCTTCAAAGGACCCGATGAATAATCGGGCCACTACGAGCCGTTTGTAGTGACCGTACTTGTACGTTCTTCAAAGGACCCGATGAATCGGGTCACTACGAGCCGCCACGACGAACTACGGCCCTCAGCCCACGTCCACAATCCCCTCGGCGAAGCGTGGCAAGAGCCGGCCGCCGAACTCCACGTCCACGGCAATCACGTGTCGACCCGCGGGCGCAGCGCCCGGCAGCGGGCAATCCAGCTCGATTCGTCCCTCCTTCTTCGCCGGCAACTCCACCGTATGCCACTGGCTGCGCTTGCCGCGCAGCGAGCGGGGATAGACCAGCCGGCAGGCGGCCCGCCGGGCCTCGCTCGCGTGGTTGGTAAATACGACAGCCAGGTGCAATGGGCCGGCCGGCGCAATCCGCTGCGTATATGGATCGCAGCGCACCCACAGCGGATCAAGCCCGAAGTTGGCGTGCTCCCAGGCCACCAGGCGCCCGAACAGCTCTTCGCGCTCGTCGAGATTCTTGCGCATCCATGCGATTTCTTCGGGAGTGAAACGGAACGCAACGTCCACGTGGCAATTGAACAGGTGCGTGGGCCCCAGTCGTTCGATCACATCCAGGCAGTGCTGGAATCCCCGCTTGCGGCCCAGCCAGTTGCGGTTGCAGGCACAGTAGTCGTCGATGCCCGCCGGCGTGTGGGAGTCGCCCACGAACAGCATGCGCAGCTCGCCCTGCTCGGCCAGCAGGGCCCCGTGGTAGAGCGTCTGGCCCGGGTAGAAGAACGAGGTGAGCTTGAACTCCTGCCACTCCCACGACTCGCCGTCCTCCAGGGCCCGCTCCACGCGCACCGCCTCGGGCATCAGACACGGCAGACGCCAGGCCGTGGGGCGCGTGAGCACCTCGGCCACGCGCCGGTCGGCCAGCGTAGGACAATCGAAACGCTTCTGGAACTCGGGAATGCCGTTGGTGTGATCGGCATGATAATGGGTCACCCAAAGACCATCGACCGAGCGTATCTCGCCCGCGGCCAGCATTTCCTCCAGCCGTTTGACGATTGCCGGCGAACCCGCGTCCATCACCAAGGCGGCTTTGCTCTGGGAGACGAGCATCCAGGTGGTGCCGAAATGGCGCAGGCAATCCGGCGGCGCAAAGCCCGGGCGAATGGGCATCTGGCCGGGCAGGCCCTCGAATTCCGTGAACAGTTCCGGGAAGTAATGGCGCAGCGCGCTGATGGCCACGTAGTTGCGATAGCATCTGTCGAGTTGCGCGAGCAGGCGCTCGATCGCCCGGCTCACCTGCGCGGTTTCTGCGATCGGCCGGCCGTGGGCGGGCACCAGGCAGTCGGGCCGCAGGTCTCGGATGCGGCGCAGGCTCTCGGCCAGGCGCCATTGATCGCCCAGGAAGCCATGGTACGCGCCGATCCTGCGCTGCCCGCGGCTGAAACCGCGCTGCAGACTGTACACATCCTGCAACCGGCCGTCGCCGGCCACCACGTCGCCGCAGAAGACCACGCGCCGGCCGTCCACTTCGACCAGCAGGCTCACCGCCCCGTCCGTATGCCCCGGCGTGGCGAGCACCTTGACCCGGGCCGGCCCGAATTGCAGCTCGTCGCCGTCGCCAAGCAATGCATCGACCGGCAGCGGTTCGCAGGGCAATAGATGGTCGGGCCGAAAGCTGGCCGACACGCGCCACAGCCAGCGCGGGTCGTTCCAGTGCTGCCCCGGGTCGGCAAAGCAGGTCTTCTCCTCCGCGGGCACTGCCAGGCGCGCACCCCGGACCGCAAACCCGCGCGCACCGCACGTCTGGTCGCGGTGGTAGTGGGTGAACAGGATGCGCTCCACTTGGCGCAGGCCCGCCTGCGCCAGCGCGCGGGCCAGCCCGGCATCGGTGCAGTCGATCAGCCAGGCGGTCTCTCCGTGGCGCAACACGCCCACCTGGATCGGTCCCTGGAAGACGGCCAGGTGTTCGGAGAGCGGGACCAGCTTGCCGGCCGGTTGGGCGGGCCCCTCCCCGCCGGCGCTGGATTGATCCGATGCGCAAGCCCCGGACCCTGCGCTGTTGCCCGCGGCGCCCCGGGTCACTTGGCTTCCCAGGGCCAGGGTCCCCGACGCTGTGGTGCCGGCGCACACCCGGCGCAGAAAACGGCGCCGCGAGAGGCTTTTAGTGCGGCCGCGGCTGTGTTGCTCGCCCATCATGTCTGCTCCTGTTTCAAGGGGATCGAATTGCGCCAGGGCTGCGCGCACTGCCTACAGCCCCAACTCCCGGCGTGCCCAGGCCAGGCTGCGCCGCAGGTTGTCCTCCTCGCGTGCGACTTGCTCCTCGGGCGAAAGCGAGCTGACGCGCGGCAACTCAGCTCGGCCGCGGCTGCGAACCAGGCGCATGGTCCGCGCCAGGTCGCGCCCCGGAACAGCGCCCAGCGTGGCCCAGTACTCCTCCGTCAGACACGGCACCCTGAGCGCATCGCGCGTGATCAGCTCCAGGCAGAAATGGACTGCCGGCTTGGCCTTGCGCAGCACGTCGACCATCTCCTTCAACGGCAACACACCCTCGCCCAGCGGCCCATCGCCCAGCAGAAACCCTTCTTCGTATTCCGCCAGGGCCTGGTCCTTCAAGTGAACCGAAAACGCCCACGGCGCCAGCCCGCGCACCACCTCCAGCGGGTCGTCCAGCAGCGCCAGACTGTTGCCGGTGTCCACACACGCGCCGACCCACGGGCTGTTGATCTTGCGCAACAGCGCGATGCGTTCGTCCAGGCGCTGGTCCTTGTGGTTCTCCACGGCCAGCAGCAGGCGCAGCTTCTCGGCCACCGGCGCGGCCAGCTCCAGGCTGCGCAGGGCTCGGGCCTCGAGCTGCCGGAACTCGTCGAGCGAAGCAAACCGCTCGTAGCGCCGGCCGGGCATCACCACGGTGCGCACCGCCAGGGCACCCGCCTGAGCCGCGGTGCGCATTTGGGCCTCGAAACGCGGCAGGTCGGCCGCTTGAGCGGGCGGGCCGATCATGGCTTCGAGGAACATGCCGTACTGCTCGCACTTGGCACGCAGCCCGCGCAGATACGCCGCGTCCTTCACCCCCAAGGGAACCTGCGCACCGCCGGCGCCGAGTGCGTGGGCGTGTTCGAGGAAACGCACGGGCTCGAACAGGTCGGACGAGCCTTGGCGGCGCTGCTCGGCTGCGTGGCGCCGCCCACAGCAATAGATTACCAGCCCGAGCGCGGGCTTCACACTGTCTTGCCCGGGTTGGCCCTCGCCCGGCTGTGAGCCTGGGTGTTCTTTGCCGTCTGGTGCAGCAGCGGGCGAGTGCGCAGCATTCGCGTAATGGGTCGGTGCGGCTCGCTGTGGGCCCGGGGCGATTCCCGCCTGACCGGCCAGCAGGCGACGGGCAAAGCCCAAAGAAGCCGCGCACGCGCCGGCAGCGGCCTGGATCATCTGGCGGCGGTTCATGTGCCAATCTCCCGCAAGCCGGGACTGTGTCCAGCGGTGGGTAGGCCCGCGTGTGCCATTGCTTGCCCGCCGGGCAAGCAGTGCCGGCAACCGCGAGGCACTGCTGCTGGCGACGCAGTATCACACTGAATTCCCGGACACCCTCGGTTTGCTTTGTCGCGCCATGCCCGGCACGCGCGCCCGGCCGGCTATTCCACGTCCTTCCAGCCGGTGGTCGCAAAGCGCCGAGCGATCTCCATTTCGGTGATCCCTGCGGCCTCCAGCTCGGTCTTCAGTCCGGCTTCGGTTTGCAGGTCCTTTCGCCAGACCATGACTTTCCCTGGTGTGGCGAGACTCTCGACGCGAAACCTGCGCCTGACCAGTTCCGGCAGTTTTCCCCAGGGAGAGATGACAGCCACTAGGATTTCGCGGTCCTTCATCTGACGAATCTCCGGGTCGGGACCTCCAAACGCTCGCCGGGCCAGTGGTTCTTCTCCCTGCCGCCGCCACAGCCGGGCGCCGCAACCACACGCCGGCCTTTCCCACTGGCCAACATTCTACCGAGCAGGACCGGCGCCTGGCCAGAGCCCGGCGGACGGACGCCGCTCTTCCCCCTGCCCCGGGAGCCGGGCCGCAGCCGATTGGGGCCGTGGGCCTGCAGCGGGCTTTCAGCAGACGCGGGCGGCCTAACATTGTGGTGCAGGCGTCTGGCCTGCACGAATCGCTTCTGAACGGTTCAGCCAGGTGCAGCCGAGACGGCCGCACCACGATGGGCCATACGCCAGGTGCAGTCGAGACGGCCGCACCACAACGAACCGCGGCCGCCGATTGGCGCGCGCCGCAGGTGTGGCATATAATCGGCCGAGATGGACACCTTGAGCGAACTGGTACAGATTCGGCGGCTGCCCCGTCTGCGGCGGGCCACCCTGGTGCTGGCCTTCAGCGGCTGGATGGACGGGGGCGATGTCTCCACCGGCACGGTCGAGCGCCTGATCAAGCTGCTCGGCGCCGAACCGTTTGCCCAGATCGACTCCGAGCCGTTCTACATCTTCAACCTGCCCGGCTCCATGGAGGTGGCCGCCCTGTTTCGCCCCCATGTGAAGGTCGAGGACGGCCTGGTCCGCGAGATCGAGTTTCCGGAAAACACCTTCTACGCCTGTGAGCCGGCCAAGCTGGCCCTGTTCGTCGGCAAGGAGCCCAACCTCCACTGGCGCCTGTTCGGCGAGTGTGTCTTCGGGCTGGCCCGGCGCGTGGGGGTCGAACGGATCGTGTTCGTGGGCTCTTTCGGAGGGGCCGTGCCCCACACGCGCGAGCCGCGCTTGCACGTGACCTGTTCCGACACCGAGATGCTCGCGGAGATGCAGCAGTACGGGCTGCGCCGCACGGGCTACGAGGGGCCGGGCTCGTTTACCAGCTATCTGCTCACACGGGCCCAGGCTGCGGGCGTGCAGATGGTCTCGCTGGTGGCCGAGATTCCCGGCTACTTGCAGGGCACCAACCCGGCCAGCATCGAGGCGGTCACGCGGCGTCTGGCCAAGATCTTGAAGCTGCCGCTCCAGCTCGACGCCCTGCGTTCGGCCAGCACGGCCTGGGAGCTGGAGGTCTCCAGCGCGGTGGAGCAGAACGACGAGCTGGCGCGCACCGTGCGCAAGCTCGAAGAGGAATACGACAACGAGCTTTTAGACCAGGGCGAAGAGCAGACGTAGGGCAATCGGGCTCCCCTCTCCCGCTTTGCGGGAGAGGGTGGCCGCGCAAGCGGCCGGGTGAGGGCAGTCATGCGCTTCGGCAACCGTCGCCAGCGGTGCAGTCTTGGCAACGGGCTGCCATGTGGTACTGTGGAGCGGCAATTGGTTTCAACCCGCCCTCACCCCCGACCCCGACCACTTCGTGGTGCCCGTTGCGGTGCGGGAGCAAGGGGAGCAAACACGAAGAGGCGTGCCGGTTGGTCATTGAGGATTGGGGGTTCGGGATTGGGGGGATTTCGGTCCAGCGCGCTCCGCTTTCGGCTTTCCGCTTTGGGCCGAACCGGAAGCTGACGCTCCCGGCTCGCTATGCGCGCTTCTCCGACTTCCGACCTCCGACTTCCGACAGACACAGTCGCCTGCGGCTTGCCGTTAAACGGCCAGCCGACTCCCGGCCTGCTCATCTGCGCCGGCGGAGAATGAACACCGTATCGCCGACCAGATCGTCCGGTTCGAGTTCCCGGTCGATTTCATACCAGAAGTCGTAGAGGCCGCAGATTTCCAACTGCGGCACCTGGGCGAGCAGCTCGTGGAACTGCGCCGGAGTGTAGATGCGGAAGGCGAACTCGTCGCGCAGGCGAAACTGCCGCTTCGGCGTGCGCACCAACATGCTCACGCGCAGGTTCTCCAGGCGCCGGCGCCGGTCGGTCGACAGCACGCGCAGCGTGACCGTCACCTCGGTCCGCCCGCGCCTGGCCGTCCAGCGCTCCAGGCAATCGCCCGCCCCGCGCTCGGGCAGCAAGTGCAGCCCGAGGATATAGATTCCCCCCGGGCGCAGGCTCCGCGCCACAGCGCGCAGATGCGAGCGGGCCTGGTCTTCGCTTGTCAGATGGCGGAAGCTGTTGAAGGTGCAGAAGGCAGCGCCCACCGGGCGCTTAAGACGAAACTGCGACATGTCCTGCTCGAACACCTCGGCGCGCAGTCCGCGCCGACGCAGTCGCCGGCGCAGATAGGCCAGCGACGGGCGCGAGAGGTCCAGGCCGGTCATCTGATAGCCGCGCGCCGCCAGCTCGGCCACCAGGCGCCCGGTGCCGCAGGCCGGCTCCAACATGCGGCGCACGCGGAAGGGCACGTATTTGCGGCAGGCCGCCTCGATGAAATCCGCCTCGCGCTTGGTCTCCGAGCGCAGCGCCAGATCGTAATACTGCGGATAGTCGTACCACTCGGCCTCAACGGTCTTCTGCATGGCAAGCCACCTGTGGTCGCGTCTTCGGAATTGCGCTATACTACCACTGCCCCGCCGATGCGGCCAGCCCCGGTCGATGCGGGGGCCGATGCGGGCGACTGCGCCCTGTTTGTCGGAACGCGAATTGCGGGGCCCGTCTGCCATGAAACGCCGGTTCATTGTCAATCCGCTTGCAGGCAGGATGTCGGCCGGGTCGCTGGAACGCCTGGAAACGTGGTTCCGGCGGCGCACCGGGCGCTTCGATTGCGTGCTGGCCCGCACGCGCGCCGAGGCGATGGCACAAACGCGCCGGGCCCTCGCCGGAGGCGTGGACCAGCTTGTGGCCGTGGGCGGCGACGGCACACTGAACGCCGTGCTCAACGGCATGTTCGAGCGTGGACGGCCCATTTGTCCCGAGTGCACCCTGGCTGCGGCGGGCTTGGGCACCGGCGGCGACTACTTCCGCACGATCTGCCGCGGCCGGCCCTGCGATTGGCGCAGGCTGGTGCTTAGCCATCGAGCCCGTCTGGTGGATATAGGCTCGATCCGCTATGCCGATGGGTCGCTCGCCCCGCAGTATTTCCTCAACATGGCCAGCGTGGGGCTGATCGCCGAGGTGGTACGCCGCAAGAACGCTGGGCCGCGCCACCTGCCCGGCGTGCTGCGCTATGCGCTGCCCATGCTCCAGGCGTTCTTCTCCTGCCGGCCGGCGCGCACCGAAATCGTGGTGGACGACGAGTCGATCGAGGCCGAGTACCTGGCGATCTCCATTTGCAAGGGAACCTGGGCGGGCCGGGGCATACGCTTCGGCGGTGTTGCGGACTTGGACGACGGGCGCTTCGACGTCACGCTCTTCGCCCCGCTTTGCCGCGCAAAGATGCTCGCCAAGATTCCCCGGCTCTACGCCGGGCGCTTTGCCGGAGAGGAGAGCGTGCGCAAGCTGTGCGCCGAGCGACTCTCGATCCGCAGCGCACCGCCGCAGGCCGTGGAGTTCGACGGCGAGGTCCACGGGCGCACCGACATCGACGTGGAGGTGCTGCCCCGGGCCGTACGGTTCTGTTTTCCCGAGGCGGTGACGGGGGCCGATTGACGGGCGGCGGGGGTGCCCGTATAGTGGAACGTTTGCGTCGACTCGGCCGGGCATGTGCTCGGTGCCGATGAAAGCGCGACTTTTCCGGAGGCTTGATCGCACACGGATCCCCGGAGGCTCAATCGGAAGCGGAAGCCAACCCATGAGGAACACCACCCCCACGACCAGCTCGATCGAACAACTTTCTGTCAACACCATCCGCACCCTGGCGATGGACGCCGTGGAGCAGGCCAAAAGCGGCCATCCCGGCACCCCCATGGCCCTGGCGCCGGCGGGCTATCTGCTCTTCCAGGAGTTCCTGCGCTACGATCCGGCGCGGCCCGACTGGATCAACCGCGACCGCTTTGTGCTCTCCTGCGGCCATGCGTCGATGCTGCTCTACGGCCTGCTGCACCTGAGCGAGGTGCGCCAACTCGGCGCCGACGGCCGGGCCGGCGACGAGCTGGCCGTGCCGCTGGACCATATCCGCAACTTTCGCCAGCTTGAGAGCCGCTGCCCGGGCCATCCCGAACACGGCCACACCAGCGGCGTGGAAACCACCACCGGACCGCTGGGCCAGGGAGCGGGCAACAGCGTGGGCATGGCCATGGCTTCGCGCTGGCTGGGCGCGCGTTTCAACCGGCCGGGCTATGAGCTGTTCGACTTCAACGTGTATGCGCTCTTGAGCGACGGCGACATCATGGAAGGAATCGGCTCGGAGGCGGCTTCGCTGGCCGCTCATCTGCGGCTGTCGAACCTCTGCTGGGTTTACGACGACAACCACATCACCATCGAAGGCTCCACGTCGCTGGCGCTGAGCGAGGACGTGGGCGCCCGATTCGCCGCCTATGGGTGGAACGTCCAGCGTGTCGACGACGCTAACGACCTGGACGCGCTGCGGCGGGCCGTTCAGGCATTTCACCAAACCAACGACCGGCCCACGCTCGTGGTCGTGCGCAGCGTGATCGCCTTTGGGGCCCCGAACAAGGCCGACACCCACGGGGCCCACGGGGCCCCACTGGGCGAAGAGGAGGTCCGCCTGGCCAAGGCCGCCTACGGCTGGCCCCCGGACGAGCATTTCCGCGTGCCCGACGAGGTGCGCCAACATTTCCGCCAGGGCATCGGCACGCGCGGCCCCAAGCTGCGCAGCGCCTGGGACGAGCGACTGGCGGGCTATGCGCGGGAATATCCCGAGCTGGCCCAGCAGCTTGAGTTGATCCGCCGCGGCCAATTGCCCGACGGCTGGGACGCCGACCTGGAAGCGTTCCCCGCGGACCAGAAGGGCCTGGCCACGCGCGCCAGCTCGGGCAAGGTGCTCAACAGCATTGCGCGCCACATCCCCTGGATGCTGGGCGGCTCGGCCGACCTGGCGCCGTCGAACAATTCGCTGTTGCAATTCGAAGGGGCGGGTCACTTGCAGGCCGACGACTACGGCGGGCGCAACCTGCACTTCGGCGTGCGCGAACACGCCATGGCCGCGATCTCGAGCGGGCTGGCGCTATGCGGTCTGCGTCCCTATGCCGCCACGTTCTTCGTATTCACCGACTACATGCGCCCTTCCATGCGACTGGCCGCCATGATGGGTCTGCCGGTGATCTACATCCTCACCCACGACTCGATCGGCGTGGGCGAGGACGGGCCCACCCACCAGCCGGTCGAGCACCTGGCCGCGTTGCGCGCGATTCCCAACCTGGTCGTGCTGCGTCCGGGCGATGCGAACGAGGTGCGCGCGGCTTATCGGGCGGCGCTGCAACTGAAGGGACAGCCCGCGGCATTGGTGCTCACACGCCAAAGCCTTCCCACGCTCGACCGCACGCGCTACGCATCGGCCGAGGGAGTCGGGCGCGGCGGCTACGTGCTGGCCGACGCCGCGGACGGCAAGCCGCAGGTGATCTTGATTGCCACGGGCAGCGAGGTGGCGCCGTGTGTGGCGGCCTATGAGCAGCTTGCCTCCGAGGGCATTGCGGCGCGGGTGGTGAGCCTGCCGAGCTGGGAGCTGTTCGACGCGCAGCCGGCGGAGTATCGCGACGAGGTCTTGCGGCCCGACGTGCCGCGGCGCGTGGCCGTAGAGCTGGGGGTGAGTCAGGGCTGGGAGAAATACCTGGGGCCCCAGGGACGGTTCATCGGCATGCAGGGATTCGGCGCATCGGCCCCGGCCAAGGTGCTGCTGGAGCACTTCGGCATCACGGTGGAGAACATCGTGCGCACCGCGCGCGAACTCTGTGCCCGATAGTCCTCCCCTCTCCCGCTTGCGGCGGGCACCACGAAGTGGTCGGGGCCGGGGGTGAGGGCAGGTTGAAGCAGCACGCAATGTCCTGCGGCGGTGAGGGCAGTTCGTGCAAGCCTGAGGGTTGTCAGGCAGAGGACTGCTTGAGCTACTTGGCTTGGCTGCGGACCTCCCGGGGCTTCGCTTCGCTCCAGCCCCGGCCACCCGACACACTGCTGGACGAGCCAGCAGTGGCCCCCGGCGTGGCCCCGCCAGTGCGGTCGACCACCCTGTAGTCATCCCTCGGGCACGATCTCGTCGAACAGCTCGCGCAGGGCGCCGGCGGGGTAGAAACAGAACGGATAGTCGCGCCGGCCCAGGATGCTGTTGATGCGCAGGGCATGGATGGTCTCGGCTTCGAGCTCCAGCAGCCGGGCACGGTCTTCGGCCACCCAGGGCTGAAGCTGCTCATTGACCCGCCGGATGGCATGGCAGCGCGTGCGCGCATTCCGGGGCGTCTGGGGCGTTTCGATCCAGCGGCGTTTCTCGGCGATCAAATCCTCGACCATCCCTTCCGGATCGACGATCCGCTCCCGATCGAGAAACCGCTCGGGATGATAGCGCAGCCGGCGCAACTCTTGGCGGATGTGGCGCAGATCATCGCGCGTGGCCTGCGGGCGCTTAGCCGGAAGATACAACGTGGCCGAGAGCACCTGATACTCCGGGGGCGCAAGATCGAAGAACTCCTGGATGATCAGATCGGTCACCTGGTCGTACTTGGCCCCGCCGATGCCGTGCAGGAACAAGTCGCCCAAGGCCAGCCGGGCCCAGAGCGTGGTGATCAGTGCGCGCGAGCGCAGCTTGAGCCCCTGGCGCTGCAGATCGCGCAGGCGCTCCACTGCCGGAGCAATGTCTCCATCGGCTGAAACGGGCAGGTGGACCTCCAGGCCCTCGCGGTCGCTGAGCACCACCCCGCCGCTGGCGTGCCGGGCGAAGACGTGCCGGCGCCGCGGGTCTTCCGCGGTCCAGACCCACAGCGGCGCCTCGTGCCACGGGCCGTCGGCCGCCAGGTCGGGCACCGGCTGGGCCGCGTTGCGGATGCGGTGTACGCGGCGATATTCGTGGACCGAAGCGTTGTACACCTCCCGGAAACGCGGCAGCTCGACCAGCAGGTGCGCGGCGAACCAGCAGAACGCCTCGCTCCCGCACACGCGGCTCTGCGGCACCTCCCAGCTCGCCAGTCCCCAACTGCGCTCCAGCTCGTGCCGGGCCTGGGCCAGGCACGCGCCCAGGTTGGACGTCTGCTCGGCCCGGCGCAACACGCGCGCCCAGTAGTCTTCCAGCAACGGCTGCTCCACCAGCCCGTCGAGCCGTGCCAAGGCCCGGGAGCCGAATTCGGCCAGCAGGGCCCGATCCATGATCCGGCGTTCTTCATACGGCACCACCGGACCGGGCTGATCGAAGGGCACAGTCTCCATGGTGGGCCGATCGGGCGGGCCGCCGGGCACCACGGCCGCGGTGCTGCGCGCCGTGTCGCTGTCGATGATCAGATTCACGGCCGTCGCGCCGTGCTGCGCAGCCAGCCGGCCCAGGGCGAAGTTCTTCAGCCACACGCCCGGGTGGAACAACTGCGGCTGGTGTCCGGCCAGGAAGATCGGTGCGGTGGGATCGGCGGCCGGCTGGCGTTCGCTTTTCCGGCGGGATGAATCCGCGGGCTCGGCCGCGGGGTCGGATTCCCGGCGGGATGAATCCGCCGGCTCGTCATTTGCACCTTGGTCCAAGTATTCGGCGGCCCAGCGGCGCGCTTCGCAGAGCAAGTCCTCGCGCGCCTGACGGCTCAGCTCGGCCAGCGAACGTCCGCGGAGCGTGCAATGGTTGCGCTGTCGGATGGACAGATTCCGCTCCAGCAGCGCGTCCGTCTGTTCCAGCCGCGGCTCGACCACCGCAGCGCGGTCCTCCTTTGGCGCGCGAAGCCGTCGATAGTTGATCCGGCGCGAACAGGTCGTCATGCTGCCTCGTCTCCGCTGGCAACGTGGTCGCTCGCACTCTGCTCACCGCCGCGCCGTTGTCGCGGCCAGCGCTGCAGGGCCCGCTCGAGCACCTGCCGGTAGACGGCCAGGCGCGTCTCTCCATGGTCCAGGGCCCCGCCGAAGGAACGGTGCTCTTCAAGATAGATGAGCGGCACGGGCACCTCGACGATCCTCAGCCCCAGGTGCGCAGCCTGGACCCAGATTTCCAGGGGCATGGCATAGCCGTTCTCGGTCACCTCCAGGCGGGCCAGGGCGCTGGTGCGATAGGCCTTGAAGCCGCAGAAGGCGTCCGTCAACTCCAGCCCCAATCGCCGGTTGACTTCCTCGGTGATGATGCGGTTGATGCGCTGGCGCTCGGCCGGCGGCTGGCTGTCGCCCGGGAAGCGCCGCAGGTAGCGGCTGCCCGAGACCACGTCGGCCGTGTGGCTCAGTTGGATAAAGCGGGGAATCAACTGGGGCTGATGCTGGCCGTCGCAGTCGATCGTGACCAGCACGTCGTAGCCGTGGCGGCAAGCGAACTCAAAGGCGGATCGCAAGGCCGCCCCATATCCTAGATTGCGCGCATGGCGAATCACGCGAAGCTGCTCCTGCCGGCGCAGCAACGCGCTGGTGCCGTCGGTCGAACCGTCGTCGACCACCAGCACCTCGGGGCTGTAGGTCAATGCGCCCTCCACCACGCCGACCACGTGGGCCGACTCGTTGTAGACGGGCAGTGCGGTGAGCCAGCGGAAAGCCATGCCCCTATTCTAGCGCGGAGCGGACCGCGGGGCAAAGGGCCGGGTGTTCGTAGTGACCCGATTCATCGGGTCTGGTGAAGACCGTACAAGTACGGTCACTACGAACCGCTCGTAGTGACCCGCTTCTCGGGTCCTTCTCCGCACTGCTGGACAAGCCCGCAGTGCCACCCAGCCGCCGCCTTGGGCACACGTTGGAAAATCGTAACACTGGACGCGAACAGCGCGACTGGGCCCGGCGAGCGGGGCGGCTACAGACCACTGGACTCGCGGGGATCGTCCAGCGGGGCCAGCTCTCGAAGTGCGGCCAGAGACTGCTCCACATGCTCGAACGCAGCGGCCTTGGGCAGCTCGGCCCCTTGGCGCAGCTCGCCGAGCAATTGGCCCAGCAATTGCTCTTCGAGCCAGTCGGCCAGCCATTGGGCGCGCTGGTGTGTGTAGCGCAGTTGGAGTCGGGCAAACAGGCGCCCGGCAGCCTGGCGCACGCCTTCGCTGGTGGTGCTCACCAGCGCTTCTCCGCCGCCGGTCACCCCTCCGGCAATGGCCGCCTCGGCCGCCAGGTGGCCCATGGTCTGGCCCGCCGCTTGGGTGGCAGCCTGGCCCACCAGATCACCGGCCAGCCCCCAGCCCACCACGGCCAGAGAGACCGTGATCGCCGGGCGCGCCAAAGCCATGGCGTGGTCCAGCGAACGCAGAAAGCCCACCGCCCGGGGGTTGGCCTCGCACCAGGTGTCCAGTTCCCGGTATAAGAACCGGCGATAGTCCTCGTCCACTGCCGGCTGCTGCGCGTGGACCTCGCCGATGCGCTCCAGCAGCCTGCGCCGCGCATCGCCCGAGAGCAGCTCTCTCAGCCGCGGGCGCAAGGTGTCGTTACCCACCTTGGCCAGCCGTTCGAGCTGGTCGAACATCGACTGCATGGCGGCGATGATGGCCTCGCGTTCGCGCTGGCGGAATCGGTCGAGCGGGTCTTCGCCTGCCCCGCGGAACTGGTCCACCGCCTTGCGCACCGGCCAGGTCAGCCCCCGGCCCAGCACGCGATAGAACCCGTGAACACGCCGCGACCAGTCGCTGCGCCGGTCGTCCCACCACTGGCGGATTTCATCCACCAGCACGCGCGCGGGCAGAGTGGGCCAGGCCACTTGGGCCAACTGTCGGGCCGAGAGCGCCTCGGCCGCGGCCTGGTGTTCCCCGGCTGCGCGGCGCACCTCGTCCTGCCAGGCGGGCAGACCCTGGCCCGGCTCGAGCACCCGGCTCAGGGCCCCGCGGAACGTGCGGATTTTGATCGCGTCGAAGTGCAGCGCGGCCAGCTCGTCGCGCAGACACACCGGCTGCTCGCCCGCTGCCTCGCCGTCCGGGCCGACCGCATAGAACGGCAGGCGCAGGCGCTCGGCCGCCCGGCGATCCTCGGGGATCACATAGACCAGCTCGGGCTGGGCCCCGGTTTCGTCGCAGAACGTCTCCAGCCATCGCGGCCACCAGTGCCGATCGTGCTCCAGATCGCACTTGTTGAACAGAACGACGATCGGCTTGTCCGTCTCCACGGCCGCGCGGAAGAACTGCTTGACCGCGGCGTCGTTGTATTTCTGCTGCGTGAGCACGGCCAGCAGCACGTCGGCCACCTCGCGGATGGCCTGGGCCCGCTGCCAGTTGACCTCGACGTCCGAATCCACGTCCGGCGCGTCGATCACCAGCAGGCGCTCCGGCAGGCTCTCGGCCACGCGCCAGAAGAGCCGGTCCTCGGCCGAGTCCTCCAGCGGGTCTTGGGCGCTGCGCCACGAACGCAGCGCAAACGGCTCGAACCAGCGGGCCAGCAGCTCCGCGTCGTCCGCCCCCGGGGGCACCAGGCAGACCGGGTGTCGAGTGCCCGCGGCCAGCGGGCTCACGCCGCTGGCCACTTCGCCGGCCAGGTGGTTGAAGATCACCGACTTGCCGATGTTCGTCCCGCCCACGATCGCGGCTACCAGGAGCGGCCGGCTGTCGAGCTGGGCGAGCAGCTTGTGGCGCAACAGCTCGAACCACTGCCGGCCTGCCAGCGGACCGACGCCGACGTGTCGGGCAGCTTGGTCCAGCGCGCGCAGGTCGGCCTCCAATGCCCGCACCCTCTCGGCAAACGTTCGCAAGTCGGTATTCATCAACAGAACCACCCTACGGGCTGGAGGGACGCGGTCCCTCGCGTCCGTTTAAGCCACACCGGGCGGCCGCGACGAAGCGTGGCCGTCCATATCGCGTGCGTGCAAAGCACGCACCCTACGGGCTGGAGGGACGCGGTCCCTCGCGTCCGTTTAAGCCACACCGGGCGGCCGCGACGAAGCGTGGCCGTCCATATCGCGTGCGTGCAAAGCACGCACCCTACGGGCTGGAGGGACGCGGTCCCTCGCGTCCGTTTAAGCCACACCGGGCGGCCGCGACGAAGCGTGGCCGTCCATATCGCGTGCGTGCAAAGCACGCACCCTACGGGCTAGCACGTCAATCCTCGGGCCCAGCCAGCATCACGGCCACTGCCTGGCCAAAGGTCGAGTGGCTGAGCACCAGGGCGGTGGGCCGGCCGGCACGACGCGGCTCGCCGTGGACCACGCTTACCGGACAATCGGGATCGGGCCACTGGTAGTTGAGCGTGGGCGGGATCATCCCGTCGCGCACGGCCAGCAGACTGACGACCAGCTCGACCATGCCACTGCCCGGGCCCAGGTTGCCGAAGTAGCTCTTCGGCGCGGTGACCGGCACCCGGCCGAGCGTCTCGCAGATGGCCTGCGCTTCGATCAGGTCGTCGGCCCGCGTGCTCAGGCCGTTGGCGTTCACGTGTCCGATCCGCTCGGGCTCGAGGCCGGCGTCGGCCAGCGCGCTGCGGATCGCCTGGCCGATCGCCGTGCCCTTCAGGGCCCCGCGCGAGCCGTGCGGCTCGAAGCCGGTGCCGAAGCCCAGCACGCGGGCCAGCACGGTGGCCCCCCGCGCTTCGGCTGCCCGGCGCGGTTCGATCAGCATGGCGCCGGCCCCTTCGCCGGGCACCATGCCGTCGCGCCCGGCGTCGAACGGGCGGCAGGCCGCGGCCGGGTTCTCGCTGCGCTGCGAGACCTCGAAGGTGCGCATGCGCAGGTAGTTGGTCGGGTTGATCCACGAACCGCAGCCGCCGACGATCATCGCATCGGCCGCGCCCCGCTCGATCACGCGCACGGCCTCGCACATGGCCGACAGCGCCGACACGTCGCCCAGGGTGAGCGAATTGTTCGGCCCGCGCGCATCGTGCACAATGCCCACGTGGCAGGCGGGCATGTTGGGCAGATACTTGAGCATCCACAGCGGGAACATCTCTTCGAAGGCCACCTGTCCCCAGCGTGCGGGCTCGAAGCGCGCGTCGGCCATGCACGCGCGATAGGTCGGCGCCAAATCCTCCAGGTCGCTGGGGATCAGGTCGGCGCCGAAGACCACGCCCAGGCGTTCGGGATCGACAGGCTTGCTCTTCAGCTCCGCCTGGGCGCAGGCCATGTCCGCGGCGGCAAAGGCAAGCTGGATTTCGCGGCTCATCACCTTCAGTGCCTTGCGCGGGCGCACAAACTGCAAGGGATCGAAGCCCGCCACCTGGCCCCCGAAGGGCGGCGGCAGACTGGAATCCTCGTAGGTGCACAGCAGGCGCACGCCGCTGCGCCCTTCGCGCAAGGACTCGGCCAGGGCCTCCAGGGAGAGGCCGATCGGGCAGACCACGCCCGCTCCGGTGACGACGATTTCCCGCCTGGGCGCCATTGGCAATCACTACTTGCCCGTGTATCCAACCACCCAATCATACTATCCTAGCTCCGGAAACCGGAGTGGGCAAGACGGCGCGGAGGCCGCATGAACCGGCGAACCAGCGGCTTGCGGCGAGCCCGCGGCGTGAGCCGCCGGTTTGGGCGGCACTACCACAACGCGCGGATCGACGCGCGCCGAGCCGTGGGGTTTATCCCTACGGGAGCCGAAAGCAAAGCGCGCTGGACCGAAATCCCCCAATGACCAATCCCCAATGACCAGCCTGCGGGCGTTTTCGCGTCTTCGCCCTCTGGCATTCTCGTGATTTCTGGGCTGGTGCCGGTCAGTGGCCAGCGCGAGCGCGGCGCAGCCTATGCCGACTATGTGGAAGGCGCGCTGCGCAATCCCTTGATCGTGGGCACCCACTGGTTCCAATACGGCGACCAGGCCACTACCGGGCGCGGCGACGGCGAGAACTACCAGATCGGGCTGATCGACGTGTGCGACACGCCCTATGGGGAGACGATTGCCGCGGTGCGCAAGGTGGGATATCATATGTACACGCTGCGCAGCGGCAAGCAGTAGGCTGGCGGGTGGCCGGGGCTGGACCGCAGGGAAGCCCCGGTGCGGTGGCTGTCCGGGGCTGGACCGCAGGGAAGCCCCGGCGCGGTGGGTGGCCGGGGCTGGAACGAAGTGAAGCCCCGGCGCGGCGGCTGTCCGGGGCTGGACCGCAGTGAAGCCCCGGTGCATCCGAATCCGAA
>CAYXPN010000012.1:0-12307 GCA_964467075.1 uncultured Planctomycetaceae bacterium | reverse complement strand
GCGGCGGCTGTCCGGGGCTGGACCGCAGTGAAGCCCCGGTGCATCCGAATCCGAAGAGCAACACGACGCCCTCATGCACTGGCGAGACAGAATCCAACGCCCACGTGCTTACAATCTGCTAGGCCACGCCCACGAACTGACCTTCTCATGCTACCATGCTTGGCGTTTCTTTCCAAAGAAATGACCTGCCAGTGGCTTGCCGAGGCCCTGAGTTGTGCCCGAGCGGAATTGGACTATTCGTTGTGGGCGTACGTGTTTATGCCCGAGCACGTCCATCTGGTCGTGTTCCCCAACACCAGGACCTATGATATTTCGCGCTTTCTCAGGTGTGTGAAAGAGCCGGTTGCACGCCGGGCCGTCGAGCATCTCAAACGTACGGCTCCGCAGTGGTTGGCACGGATCGAGAGTCGAAGAGGCAAGAAGGTGGAGCACCATTTCTGGCAGCCGGGCCGCGGATACGATCGGAACATCGACAGCCCACGCACTCTGCAGCAAATGATCGATTATCTCCACCTCAATCCGGTGCGCAGGGGACTGGCGGATTGCGCCCAGGATTGGAAATGGTCTAGTGCGGGCTGGTTTGCGGGGGTGCCGCTTAACGATTTGAAGCCGGATTCGATTCCCTGGGAATGGTTGGAAGACGTTCGGGTGGATTGATCTCCGTTGAGCTTGGGGGGTGATTGAAAAGCATTCGGCTTAGAGATGTGACTGAGAGCACCGGGGCTTCCGGACCGCCCTTCGGGCGGATCCGTCCAGCCCCGGCCACCCTGAGAACCTGTGAACCTGTTACTTCGCCGGGGCTTCACTTCGTTCCAGCCCCGGCCACCCGAGCGCAGGGAAGCCCCGGTGCGGTGGCCATTGAACAAACCCATTGACATACAGGAGCAAGACGAACGATGAAACAGACTCAAACGAACGCAGCTTGTATGCGAAAGGCTATTCGGGGGAATTGGCGGAGCGCAATCATTGCCCTCACCAACCGCCTGGCCAGGAAATCGCGCGGCAACGCAGGCCGGCTTGCTCGACCGCGATTAGCCGCGGTACAGGCCGCGACCGTGCTTGCGTTCTGTGCAGCGGGCGTATGTGGACTGTTCGCGGCCGGTGGTTTTTGTGCGCCCGCCCGGGCCGCCGAGTTCCAAAGCGTCCTGCCCGAGGGGCTAACCCGCGTATGGATCGGGCCCGACTACTTCGGCAACCGCTGGCTCGACTGGCGCTTGCACCAGGGGCGCATCGAATGCCTGGAATCCTCGGCCCAGCGGCCGCTGCGCACGTTGCACCTGTTGACCTACGCCGCGGGCGAGGAGCCCGGCACGCTGGAAATCGCCGTGCGCACCGGGCCGATCGAGCCGGCAAGCAACGCACCAGCGGGCAACCCACCCGCAGCCAAGCCGGCCGACACCTGGACAGGGCTGCTCCTGGGCGTGGGCGGCAGGGACGTGGACTACCGGATCAGTTGCCTCTGCCATCAATGGGCTTGGCCCGACGGCGGGCTTGTGGCCGCGGTGGACGGCACGGGCAAGGCATTTTTCCGCGACAACACGCGCCGAGGCCGGCCGCTGCTCGAGCCTGCCCAGACCGAGGGTGATGGGGTGGTCGCGGGGACCATTGAAGACATCGAACTGAAGCTCGCCGCGGAGCCGACCGGCGAGACCTATCGCCTCACGCTCAGTGCCTTCGACCACCCGAGCGGCAAGCTCTTAAGCCGCACGGTGGTCGAGCGGGTGCCGGCCGAGCAGCTCTCGGGCAATATTGCCCTGGTCTCGCATCTGAGCCCCAGCGGCAAGGGGCCCGGCTATTGGTTCCGCGACTGGCGCGTCTCGGGCAGCAAGCTGCGGCACTATCCCGAGCGGGCCTTCGGCCCGGTGCTCTGTGCGATGTACACGCTCAGTGGAGGCACATTGAAGATGACCGCCCAGATGGGCGCGCTGGGCCCAGACGACGTGCAGACGGCCGAGCTGCAACTGGCCACCGGCCCTGACGGCGCCTGGCAGCCCGCAAGCACCGGCACGCTGCGCAACCACAGCTACACGATCACCTTCCGGGTGGAAGACTATCAGGCCGAGCGCGACGTGCCCTATCGGATCGCCTACAAGCTCCTCACCGGGCCGGGTGAAACAGCGCAAACCCATTACTACGAAGGCACCATCCGGCGCGAGCCGGTGGACAAGCGCTCGATCGTGGTGGCGGCGTTCACGGGCCATCACATCTCGGCGCAGGGCCTGGGCGCGTGGAACTCCAGCGGCATCTGGTATCCGCACAACGAGCTGGTCGCCGCGGTCGAGCACCACGACCCCGATGTGCTCTTCTTCAGCGGCGACCAGATCTACGAAGGCGGCCTGGCGGGCATCGTGCGCGAGCCGGTGGACGTGGCCTGCCTGGACTATCTCTACCACTGGCTGCGCTGGTGCTGGGCGTTTCGCGACCTGGCGCGCGAGCGCCCGTGTATCTGCACCCCCGACGACCACGACGTGTATCACGGCAACATCTTCGGCTGCGGCGGCAAGAAGGCCGTGGGCCCCCACCGGCCGGCATCGGACAACGGCGGCTACATCATGGACCCGGTGTTTGTCAACGCGGTCCATGCCACCCAGACCAGCCACCTGCCCGACCCGGCCGATCCGCGGCCCATTGAGCAGGACATCAGCGTCTACTTCACGGAAATGCGCTACGCGGGCGTGAGCTTTGCGATCATCGCCGACCGGATGTTCAAGTCGTCGCCCACGCTGGCCGTGCCCGAGGGGCGGTGTGTGAACGGCTGGTTCCAGAATCCCGGCTTCGACCCGGCCACCCAGGCCGACGTGCCCGGCGCGGTGCTCTTGGGCGAGCGCCAGCTTAGGTTCCTCGACGGCTGGGCCGACGACTGGTCGGACCGCACGTGGATGAAGGTGCTCCTGTCGCAGACCATCTTCGCCAACGTGGCCACGCTGCCCAAAGAGGCCGCGGGCGACGGGGTGGTGCCGCGACTGCGCTATGCTGAGCCGGGCGAATACCTCACAGGCGACCAACTGGCCGCGGATGCCGACAGCAACGGCTGGCCCCAGACCGGGCGCAACAAGGCCCTGCGCGCGGTGCGGCGCGGGTTCGCGTTCCATATTGCGGGCGACCAGCACCTGGGCAGCTTCATCCAATATGGCGTGGACGACTGGCACGACGCGCCCTATGCGTTGTGTGTGCCGTCGGTGGCCAATCTCTGGCCGCGCCGCTGGTTTCCGCCCTATCCGGGCAAGAATCCCCGGCCCGACCAGCCGCCCTACGCGGGCGACTACCTGGACGGGTTCGGCAATCACATGACCGTCTATGCGGTCTCGAACCCGTGCAAGTTCGGCATCGAGCCGGCTGGGCTTTACGATCGGGCGCCGGGCTACGGCATCGTGCGCTTCGATCGCCGGTCGCGCAAGATCACGGTCGAGTGCTGGCCGCGCTGGGCCGATCCCTCGAAGCCCGACGCCCGGCAGTATCGAGGCTGGCCCATGGTGGTCGATCAATTGGACAACTACGGGCGCAAGCCCGCGGGCTGGCTGCCGGAAATCCGCGTGCGCGGCATGAGCGACCCGGTCGTGCAGGTGATCGACCAGGCCGGCGGCGAGACGGTCTATACGATCCGCATCCAGGGCACCAGCTTCCGGCCCCATGTGTTCAAAGAGGGCACCTATACGCTGCGCGTGGGAGAGCCGGGCACCCCGCGCGGCAAGACGATCCGCAACATCCCGTCGAGCCCGGATAAGGACCAACCGCAAATCGACGTGGAGCTGTAGCTCGGCGTTTGATAGACAATGCTTGTTGTCTTTCGCCTGCAAAGGAGTCCGATGATGATTCGCACGATGTCAGCAGTTCGCTGCTGGTTCGGCCCGGCATGTGCAGGCTTGGTTTGCGCAGCGCTCGTGGCCGCGGGCAGTGTCGCCGCATTTGCCGCGGACGCATCTGAGGACGCGCAAGCCTTGCACACGCGCACCGAAGTCTACAAAACCACGCCCCAGGGCAAGCTGGAAATCCACCTCCACTTCCCGCCCGGCTGGAAGCCCGACCAGAAACGACCGGCCGTCGTGTTCTTCTTCGGCGGCGGTTGGCGCGGGGGTAGGGTCGAGCAGTTCCTCCCGCAGGCCGAATACCTGGCCCGCCGCGGCATGGTGGCGGCCCGGGCCGACTATCGGGTCTTAAGCCGCCACGGCACCACGCCGGACAAGTGCGTGGAAGACGGCAAGAGCGCGGTGCGCTGGCTGCGCGTCCACGCCGGCGAGTTGGGCATCGATCCTGAGCGCATCGTGGCCGCGGGCGGTTCGGCAGGCGGGCACGTGGCCGCGGCTGCGTTTACCGCGCCCGACCTGGAAGCCGAGGGCGAGGACCACTCCATCAGCTCGAAGCCCGACCTGCTGGTGCTCTTCAATCCGGTGCTCGACACCGTGCCCCTTTCCGATGCGCTGGCCGAGCGCCTGGGCTCGGCCGAGCGAGCCCGACAAATCTCGCCGGTCCATCACTTGAGCGCAAAGACGCCGCCGGCCATTATCTTCTTCGGCACCGACGACCACCTGCTGGCCGGGGCGCGGGAGTATCTCAAGGAATCGCGCCGGCTTGGGATCGAAGCAGAGCTTTGGACGGCCAAAGGGCAGCGTCACGGATTCTTCAACCGCCCGCCGTGGCGCGAGCGTACGCTGCTGCTGGCCGACCAGTTTCTGACGCGCCACGGCTACTTGGAAGGCGAGCCGGCCATCGAAGTGCCGGGCGACGCGCCCATGGAATCTGATACCAGCGGCCGCTGACAAACCCGCTGGCGACCGGCCCCCCGCCCAGTCCAGGAGATTTGCAAGTCCGCGGCTGGGCGCCTGACCTGTGCGGCTTTTCTTCCGCCGCCGATCAGCAGCGGAAGTCTCACGCTTTTCTAACGCGATGCTAACGCGGCGATTCTAGCATTCTTAAGAAGGGCGGTGGCCGGCGGCAGTGCTCCGGCGGCCGCGCGGGGCGGCGCAACACATTGGCGGTCGCAGCGACCGATTGTGCAAACGACTTGAGATCTATGTATTCCATCCTGCTCGTCGAAGACGACTTCGCCATCCGAGACCTGGTCAGCTACAACCTTTCGCGAGAGGGGTTTCGGGTAGCGGCGGTGGCCACAGGTGAACTGGCGCTGACGCTCGCGCAGATGCAATCCTTCGACGCCGTGGTATTGGATCGGTTGCTGCCGGGGATCGACGGCCTGAGGGTCTGCCGGGAACTGCGTGAAGACCCCAAGACCCGAGACATTCCCATCCTCATGCTGACGGCGTTGGGCGCTGAGACGGACGTGGTTTGCGGGTTGAAAGAAGGGGCCGACGACTACGTTTGCAAGCCCTTTAGCCCCAAAGTCCTCATGGCGCGGCTCGGAGCGGTTCTGCGCCGGACAGCGCCGCAGCGCTGAGAAGTGGTTGGACGATAATGTGCTTCGTCGCTAAGCCGGTGTGTGCGGCGGGTGGCCGGGGCTGGAGCGAAGCGAAGCCCCGGGAAGTAATACGTTTACAAGTTCTAAGCCGGTGTGTGCGGCGGGTGGCCGGGGCTGGAGCGAAGCGAAGCCCCGGGAAGTAATACGTTTACAAGTTCTAAGCCGGTGTGTGCGGTAGGTAGGCATTCGGCCGGCTGTCAGAAAAGTGTTCACATATCGTGGAGAGTGATTCAGGGGTTGGGCGGTTTCGGTTGGAAGTTGGTTCCTCGGTTCTTGCAAGGGAGGGATGATCGATGACCAGTGATGTGTGGAAAGCTGGACGGCTGGTGGTGTGTGTCGCTGTAGTAGCAGTGGCATTGATGCTGCAGTGGGCGCGGGCCGCGGAGGTCAAGGTGGACCCGGACGTGAAGCCCTACGCGCCGGTGCCCGGGGTTTCCGGCGTGCTGAACGGGAAGGGCTCGGATACGCTCAACAACATGATGGACCTCTGGCTCAAGGCGTTCATGAAGGTTTACCCCAGTGTGCAGGCCAGCTACGTGGGCGAAGGCTCCTCGACGGCCCCGCCGGCGCTGATCGAAGGAACCGCGCAGTTGGGCCCCATGTCGCGCGAGATGAAACCTTCGGAAGAAGAGGCCATTGAGCAGAAGTACGGGGTGAAGCCGACCAGGATCGTCGTGGCCTTGGACTGCCTGGCGGTGTTTGTGCACAAGGACAACCCCATCGAGGGCCTGACCCTTGCGCAGCTCGACTCCATCTTCTCCCAGACGCGCAACAGCGGCTACGCCGACATCAGCCGATGGGGCCAGGTCAGCGCCAAGCTCGCTGCCTCTCCCGAGTGGAGGGACTTGCCCATCAGCCTCTACGGGCGAAACTCCGCCAGCGGGACCTATGTCTTCTTCAAGGAGAAGGCCCTGTTCAAGGGTGACTTCAAAGACACGGTCAAGGAACAACCCGGCTCGGCCGCGGTGGTCAACGGCGTGGCCAGCGACCGGGCGGGCATCGGCTACTCGGGCATCGGCTACCGGACGGCCGACGTGCGCGTGGTGCCGCTGTCGAAGGACAGCTCCACCTCGCCGGTTGAGCCCACGTTCGAGAACGCGCTGAGCGGCTCATACCCGCTGGGACGCGGGCTGTACATTTACGTGGTCAAGAGGCCCAACGAGCCGCTCCCGCTGCTGGTCCGCGAGTTCATCAAGTTTGTGCTCTCCAAGGAGGGACAAGAGATCGTCATCCAAGACGGCTTCGGTCCGCTGCCGGCGGCGGTGACCGCGGCGGAGTTGAAGAAAGTCCAATGAGCATGCCGGGACACGGCGAGGCCGCTAACTCGCCGCTACGGAAAAACGCCGCCGAGCCGGTTCGGCGCGGGGTCTGCGGCCCCGCGCCGGCCGGCGTAACCGGCGGCCGGCTTGAGTCCGTAGGGTGCGTGCTTGCACGCACGCGGTTTCTGCCTTGGTGCCGGTTATTCGCGAACAAACTCGTGAGGAGCCAAAGACGCCACATGGAAAGCGCGAGCACTGGCAGAGCCAGTGGCACCCATGCGCGTAACATGCGGCCGGCTTGAGGAGAAATTCCAGACGAATGTCCGCTGACCGCCCGCAATCCCCGACCGACCACGTCCGGCCGCAAGACCAGGCCCAGCCGACTGCGGCCCGGTTGGTAGGGTGCCGCCGCGCGCTTCCGGCTTGTTGCGAGCAGCGTGTTGTGCGCCGGGCGCGGCGCCACGACCGGATCGCCCGTTGGGTCATCACGCTCGGCGGCACGGCGATCATCGCCAGCGTGGTGGCGATCGTGGTGTTGATCGTGGGCGTGACCCTGCCGCTGTTTCGCGGTGCCCGGTCTGAATTGCTCGCGCAGTCCCCGCTTACGGGGCTGCTTGCAGCGGAGGATGTCGCAACGGTCGGGGTGGAACTGGTCGAAATCGACCAGCGCGCAGGCGGCGACGTGGTGACCGTCTATCTTCTCGATCGCGAGGGGACCTTCTGGTTCCTGGAGCCGCGGGAGGAGGACGAAAGCGCCGAAGGCGCAACTGCCACGAACGCCGACGACACCAGCCGGGCGCACAGTCCCGGCCGGGCGCTGCGCTGGCGCGTGATCGAGCGGATCTCGGCGCTGCCGGCCGGGAGCGAGCCGGGCTTAGGTCTGGCCGGCGTGCGCCGGTCGGGCGGCTCGACCTCTACGCTGCTGTGGTCGGACGGCAGCGTCTCGCTGGTGGACGTGGTCCTGGCCGCGGAGTTCGACGAAGAGAGCCGCCGGTCGGCGCGCCCCTCGATCAAGACCCTTCAGACGTTTGCCGCGGAGGACGGTCGGCTGCCGCAGGATGCGGTGGCCGTGCGCTCGGCCGAGGGGTCGGCCACCTGCGCAAGGCTGCTGGCTGGCAACCGGATTTCCGTGGTGCGCCACGTAGTGACCAAGGACATCTTCGGCAACCAGCAGACCACGACCAGCCGGCTGACCATCGACAAGGACACGCCCGGCCCGCTCAGCACCTTACTCCTGAGCGCCGACGGCACGACCCTGTTCGGCGGCACCGAAGACGGCGTGCTGGCCTCGTGGCGCTTCGACGACGAGCTGACCCGTTACCAGTACGAGCCGTGCCCTGCCTTTCGCGACCGGCGGCCGATCACCGCGCTGGCCATGGTCTACGGCGACGTGTCGCTGGCCGTGGGCGACGGACGCGGGCAGTTGACCACCTGGTCCGGTGTGCGCCGCGGGGGCTCGGACGAAAGGAAACTGCGCCTGATCCACCAGCTCACGCCGCACCAGCAGCCGGTGGCGGACATCGCCTGCTCAGACCGGGACCTCTCGCTGCTGAGCCTGGGCCGGGGCGGTTCGCTCCATCTCGATCACGTGACCAGCGAGAACCACCTCCTCTCGCTCAGCGGGAGCGACGCGCCGCTGGTGAGCGTAGGCTATTCGTCGCGCGGCAACGCCGCGGTGGGCCTGGCGGGCGAGAACCTGCTGGTCTGGAAGATCGACAACCCGCACCCCGAGATAAGCTGGGGCTCGCTGTTCGGCAAGGTCCACTACGACAACCACGACGAGCCGAAGCACATCTGGCAGTCCAGCGGCACCCACGAGCCGAAGTTCAGCCTCGTGCCGGTGCTCTTCGGCTCGATCAAGGCCACGCTCTACGCCATGATCTTCGCCGTGCCGCTCGCGCTGAGCGGGGCGATGTATGTGAGCCACTTTACCACGCCGGGTTTCAAGCGGGCCATCAAGCCGGTGGTGGAGATCATGGCCGCGGTGCCCACGGTGGTGGTCGGGTTCCTGGTGCTGTTGTGGCTGGCGCCGAAATTCGGCGACTGGCTCGTGGCGGTCTTCGCCGGCTTGCTGACGATCCCGGCGTGTTTCGTGGTCTTCATGCTGCTGTGGCAGTTGGTGCGGCGATTCGACTGGGCGAAGCGCGTGGAGAACGGCTACGAGTTCATCGTGGCCGCCGTGTGCGTGATCGTGCCCGGCGCGCTAGGGGCCTGGCTGGTTGCCGAGCCCCTGGAGAAGGCCCTGTTCGGCGGCGATTTCCGGCAATGGCTGGCCACCGCCCTGGAAACGCCCTACGAGCAGCTCAACAGCATCGTGGTCGCCTTTGGACTGGGATTCGCCGTGATCCCGATCATCTTTTCGATCTCCGAGGACGCGCTTTCGAGTGTGCCCCATAGCCTCAGCGCGGCCTCGCTGGCCGTGGGCGCGAGCCGCTGGCAGACGGCCTGGCGCATCGTGCTCCCCTCGGCCAGCCCGGCGATCTTCGCCGCCATGATGATCGGCTTCGGTCGGGCGGTGGGCGAGACGATGATCGTCTTCATGGCCGCGGGCAACACGCCGATCCTCGATTGGAGCCCTTTGAACGGCTTCCGCACGCTGTCGGCCAATATCGCCGTGGAGGTTTCGGAGGCCCCCAAAGACGGAACCCTGTATCGAGTGTTGTTCCTATGTGCAGTTCTCCTGTTTCTGTTGACGTCCATCCTGAACACCGCGGCCGAGATCGTCCGCCAGCACCTGCGCAAGAAGTTCGGTCGGTACTGACACAGGTCCACCGGCCCAAGGGCTTCTGGCGACAGGGCGAGCCGCTGGTCTGGGCGACCGGCGTCGGGCTGGCGGTGACGCTCTCGCTGACCGCGGTCCTGCTGCTGGTGGTGCTGTGGAACGGCCTGGGCGTGTTCTGGCCCGATCCGCTGGTCCTGGTCGAGCTGGGCGACGGGCGCAAGCTGCTCGCCAAGCGGGTGCAGACCGAAGTCGACTCGCGCACGGGCACGCGGCGGATCAAGTTCAAGACGGCCAATCGGGAAGAGGGGCCCGCCTTTGAGTGGGTGGACGCGGCCGCCCTCCGCAGCACAACGCACCCGGCCGACGCATTCGTGCTGGAGCGAACCGCCAACCTCGACTACCACGGCTTCCTCGACGAACTGGTCACCCCCAGCCTCGACGTGCCGGATGCCGACTCGCCGCCTGAGCGGCTCGGCGCGGCGCTGGCCGCGGCCGAGGCCCTGCACCAGGCCCAGGTCGAGCCCCTGAAGGGACAAGAAGAAACCATCGCCGGACAGTTGAACGACACGGTCAAGTACCAGTTGCTCGACGTCACCTACCGCATCGAGCAACTGCGGCGCCGGGGGCAGGAAGGCTCGGAGCAATACCACGCACTGGAGGACCGTCAGCGGCAGCTCGAGGCCCGCGAGGCAGAACTCAAGCAGCAGGCGTTCGAGCTGGCCCAACAGCGGGCCGAGCGCGAGGCCCAACTGCGGGCCAACGTGGCCGTGTTCCGCAATGCAGCCGGGCAAAAGAGGGAAATCGCCCTGGTCGATATCGTGCGCTTCTATTGTCCCAACCAGCTGGGCCTCCTGGCCAAGTCGCGCTATTATCTTGCCAAGATTTGGGAGCTGTTTTTCGACGACCCGCGCGAGGCCAACCAGGACGGCGGCCTGCGCCCGGCCATCTTCGGCACGGTGCTGCTGGTGTTCCTGATGGCCATCACCTGTTTTCCCCTGGGCGTGCTGGCGGGAATCTACCTGGGCGAATATGCGCGCGAGGGCCCGCTCGTGCGCCTGGTGCGCGTGGCCGTGAACAACCTGGCCGGAATCCCCTCGATCGTCTACGGCATCTTCGGCCTGGGGTTCTTTATCTATCTGATCGGCGGCAACCTCGACCGCTGGCTCTTTCCCGCCCGGGTCGATGCCAGCGAACCGGTGTTCGGCCGCGGCTGCATCCTCTGGGCCAGCCTGACGCTGGGATTGCTGACCATTCCCGTGGTGATCGTCTCCACGGAGGAGGCGCTGCGCGCGATTCCACGCGGAGTGAAGGAAGGCTCCTATGCCCTGGGCGCCACCAAGTTCCAGACACTCCGCCGCGTGCTCCTGCCCATGGCCTCGCCGGGAATGATGACGGGCTTCATTCTGGCCATGGCGCGGGCCGCGGGCGAGGTGGCCCCCTTGATGATCACCGGCGCGGCCAAAAGCGCGCCCGTGCCCGCCAGCGGCGAGTTTCCCTACGTCCACCTCGACCAGCAGTTCATGCACCTGGGATTCCATATCTTCGACATAAGCTGCAAGTCGCCCAATGTCGAGGCCACCAAGCCGATGGTCTATGTGACCACCTTGCTGCTGCTGGGCATCGTGGTGGTGCTCAGCGCCACGGCCATCTACTTCCGCAACCGGATGCGCAAGCGTTACCAGGTTCGGGCGATCTGACGAACGCGCGATCAACAGACACGCACCATGACGCAACCAGACATCCGGCAACAAGAGATTGCTGCTCCCGACAGACAGCACCACGAGGCCTCCCATGACCCACGCCATCGACCGCCGTACTCCCGACCGGGCCCAGACGCCGCTGGGCGCGCAGCCCCGGCTCCGCGCGCCGCAGCTTGACCCGTCGCGGTCTTCCGGAAACGGCAGCGCCGCCTCCCCGCCACGCGCTGACGCTGCCCGAACCGCCGCGCAGGCAGACGCGGCGGCCGCAAAGGCCGGACAGGCCGAGCAGGACCCCGCCATCGACACGCCGATTGCCAGGGCCAGCCACGTCAACTTGTACTACGGTGATGCCCAGGCCCTGGTCGACGTGTCGCTCGACATTCCGCGCGGGCAGGTCACCGCCTTGATCGGGCCGTCGGGCTGCGGCAAGTCCACGTTTCTCCGCTGCCTGAACCGCATGAACGACCTGATCGACGACGTGCGCACCACCGGCAGCATCCTGCTCGACGGCCGGGAAATCCTCGACCCGGCTGTGGACGTGATCGAGCTGCGCCGCCGCGTGGGAATGGTCTTTCAGAAGCCCACGCCCTTCCCCAAGTCGGTTTACGAAAACGTGGCCTACGGCCTGCGCATCGCCGGGGTGCGCGGCCGGCGCGTGCTGGACGAAGCGGTTGAAAGCGCGCTGAGGCGGGCCGCGCTCTGGGAGGAAGTCAAGGATCGCCTGCGCGAATCGGCCCTGGGGCTCTCCGGCGGCCAGCACCAGCGCCTGTGCATCGCCCGCGCCATCGCCGTCGACCCCGAGATCATCCTCATGGACGAGCCCTGTTCGGCCCTCGACCCCCGCTCCACCGCCCGGATCGAGGAGCTGATCGGCCAATTGCGCGGCGACTACACGATGCTGATCGTCACCCACAATATGCAGCAGGCGGCGCGCGTCTCGGACCACACCGCGTTTCTCTACGAGGGGGTGCTGATCGAATTCAACCCCACCAACAAGCTCTTCACCACGCCCGACAAACGCGAGACCGAGGACTACATCACGGGCCGCTTCGGTTAAACAGACATCGGTAGAGGCTACACGGTCCAGGGTGATGTGTGGAAAAGAGGCGCGCAAATGGCTTTGAGCGATTCGTAACACTTCAGCCGTCTGAAGTTGGAACTGCCGAAAGTAGTGAGCGGCTGATCGAGCAAATCGTAACTCTTCAGCCATCTG
>CAYXPN010000011.1:0-36344 GCA_964467075.1 uncultured Planctomycetaceae bacterium | reverse complement strand
ACGTACGGATCTGTGGGAGCCCCGGTCGGGCAACCGACCGGGGCCACCCGGCCGGCGTGCGTGCGAGCACACGCCCTAACTCTATTCCAATCCCCGCGAACCGGCCACCGGGATGCGCGCCCCGGCGATGTTGCCCAGGCGCCCCATGGGCAGGAAGCGGGGTTCGACGACCAGGTTCACGCCCACGTTGTCCCGGGCCTCGTCCACGTTGAATCCTGCGCTGACCAGCAACGATTCGCCGATCCGCGTGATGCTGAAGCTCTGGCCGATGTTCCCGTCGGCCCCGAAATCCACGGACATCCCAAAGGACGAAATCCATTTGGGGCTCATCCAATAAGTGTAAGAGAGCGAAAGGATCTGGTGGCTGATCGGCCCTTCCATCACGCGCATTCCCAGGTAGAAACTGCCGCGCGGCGGGCGCGTCAAATAGCCGCCGACGCTGAGCACCTGCTGGCCGTTGTCGAAAAAGTCGAACAGGCCGTCCGAAACCAGGGTCAGCCGGTCGCCCACGTGCCAGCGAAACTGGTAGTCCAGCAAGCCGAACGAGGTGCCGAAGTTGTCGCGCGCCTCGTCGGGAAACCAGGTGAAATTCGTGTCCAGCACGATCCAGTCGATGATCCGCCGCTCGCCGGGGAACCCGCGCTTGGTTTGCCAGCGCTGGCGCACTCCCATGCGCAGGGCCGTCAGGTCCTCGGCCACTTCCGTGCTCGGCGCGGTCACCCAGCCCCCCATGCCAGTGCGCACCGCATAGAACCGCTCGTCGAACCTCAGCGGCACGGCGCCTCCGAACGTGCCCACCGCCAGGCGCCGGCGAAAGGCCTCCACCGAGTCGTCGTCCAGCGGATCATAGAGCGGCAAGAGCCCCAGATCGCGGTTGGCCTCGGCAAAGGCGAACTCGGCGTCGAAGACCACCTTGTGGGCCAGGCCGTGCACGTTCCAGAAATCGCTCTCCACCCACGGCGTGGCTCGCCACATGGGCAGGCTCGCCCTCAGGCCGGTCTGCCAGTAGAGCCGCTGCAGATCGTCGCCCGTGAGGTCCTCGCCCCAATGGGCCGCCTCGCCCAACAGATACGGCACCACCTTGACCGGACCGAGCTGCAAGGGCCAGTCGATCTCCTGGCGCGTGGCCAGACGCTCGCCTGCCCGATCGGCCCGGCGCGTGGGGTCAGCGGGCTCGCGTTCCCAGGGCATGAGCGTAAAAGGCGCATCGGCCGGGTCGGTGGGGTTCTGGGCCACGCCCAGGCGCGCAAAGCCCAGGCTGGTGTGTTCATACCAGGTGAACGTGTCGCGCAAGAACGACTGGCCCAGCCAGTAGTGGTCGACCCGGGGCAGCCACTCGGTCTGGGTGAAGAACTTGTTCAGGCGCAGGTCGGCCGAGAAGCTCAGCGCGCGGTTCTCGCGCAGGCGCTTCAGCTCCACGCCGGTGGTCTGGTCCTTCCACTCGTCCCATTCGCGCTCGAAATAGCTCTCCAGGAAATTGCGGTCGCTCAGCCACGAGGCCTCCGCGGTCACTTGCCACTCGGGAGTGAGCAACTGCCGGTGCTGCCAGAAGAATCGCCAGCGATAGTCTTTCGGCGGCACGAGGCTCCGGCGCCCCAGGCCCAGCACATCGAGCCCGTCGTCCTTGATCCCCCAGAAGTCCACCAGGCCGGTGACCGGGCCCGGCAGGCCCAGAAACTCTTCGCGCCCGTAGGTAAACGTGGTGCCGTGGCCGAAGCCGCGGTCGTCCATGTAGTCGAGGCTCAGGTCCCATTCGGTGCCTTCGGGCGGGTTGCGCACACTGAGCAGCTCGTAGGCGTCCCAGTCCGTGAGCACCTGGAGGCCGAACACGCTGTCGTTCTTCAGCCGGATTCGCCGCAAGTAGAAGGTGGGGTCGTCCAGATCGCTGGCCAGCGTGGGCCAGTAGAAGATCGGCACCGGGCCGAGGAACACAAAGTTGTTGCGCGACGTGGCCAGGCGCTCGTGTTGCACCACCGGCTCGCCCGTCTCGGGGTCCATGGCGGGCTGGCCGGTCTGCGGATCGAACACGGGGCTCTGCAGGTCCTCGAAGTAGACGTCGCCCGACTGGATGCGATACCCCGGCCGCCCCATGCGGCTGGAGGTGGCAAAGGTATCGCGCGCGAAGAACCGGTCGCGGTCGACCTGTTGAAGCAATTCGGCGCGGAAGCGCAACAGGCCCTCGTAGTCCTTGACCGGGGTGAGCACCTCGGCCCCCAACACCGTGCCCCGCTCGTTGACCACGTCGTAGTACATGCGGTCGGCATACACCACGCGTTCGCCCTGGCGGAAGACGATATTGCCCTCCATGTAGACTTCCAGGGGGATTTCGGCGTTCTGCGAGGTCTGGCCCGTCAGGTCCGGCTCCCTGAGTCCCCGCGTCCAGATCACCAGGCGGTCGGCCGACACGTCGATCGAGCCGAAACCCTCGAGCCCATCGACGATCAGGTTCACGCCCGAGTCGATCACCGCGATCCATTGCTGGCTGTGGGGGTCGGGAAACCACTGGGCCTGGACCGGCACTTCGCCGCGCGGAAACACGCGGATGCGCCGGTCGCCGACCGGGGCCGTCGGCTCGCCCAGCAGCTCGCCCAGCGGTCCGTCGAACTGTGCGGGACGTACCTGGGAGGAATCCGCGGTCTGTGCACCGGCAAAGCGCGCCGCGTGCTGCGCAACGGGCGGCGTCTGGCCGGACCGCCGGCTGTGGATCATCGCCCGTTGATAGATCGGCGGCAACACGTCGGGCCGGCCGGCGGCCACGGGCACGTGGATTTGCACGTCGCGCGTGGTGGAGAAATGTCCCAGCCAGGCGCGGTCGGCCAGCCGGGCGGCGCCGGGCCCGCTGCCCGCGGCCACTTCCAGTGCGCCTTCCAGATAGGCGAACACCTCGCTGGAGCGCAACTCGGTGGCCGGAGAGCGGTCGATCCAGAGCACGGCTTCCTGGCATTGGGCGGTGTGTTGGCCCTGCACGATCCGGCAGTTGCCCCGGAGCAGCCAGACCTCGCGGGTGCCTTGCTGCCAGCAGTTGGCGGCCTGGGCGGAGACGACGACCGGCTGGGTGCGCTCGGCCGGGGGCAGCTCGATCTCCGCGGCGAGCGATCGTTCGGCCGTGCCGATGCTTAGTAGCATAGCCAGCACCACCGCGGCCAGGGCACGGAGCCAGGGCCGGTTGTGTTTCGCGCGGCAAGCCCTCCGGCGGCGCGCACCGTGAGCGCATGCGCTCCGCCCCTGGGCGGCGCACGAAGCAAGCGCGGTCCGACTGGCGGCGATCCGTCGCAGCAGGGGTGGACTTCCTTGTCAAGTTCGGGGGATCGGCGTTCGGCCCTCCGCAGCGCGACACCCGGCGGCGCGCGCCGGAAGAACCGGCCTCCAAGCGCTAAGAACTTGTAAACGAATTGTTTCCCCAATCCCATACCCAGGCCCGGGTGGCCGGGGCTGGAGCGAAGCGAAGCCCCGGGAAGTAATATCTTTACAAGTTCTAAGCGCAGACGAAGACGAGCGTTGCGCAAAAAGGGACGGCCCCGAAGACCGGGGATTATAGGCGTCTGGGACCTGTGGATCAAGGCGGGTTGGGGCGGGGGTGTCAAGCCATAACTCTTTGAAGACAAACAAGTTAGAGCCCGCCCGCCTGCCCCCCGGCGCCCAGAGCACCACGCCGCCGCCTGGGGTGTGCCTCTGGTTTGTACGTAGACTGTCTGCCCCGTAGGCTGGAGATTGCCCCGTAGGGTGAAGTCGTCTCCTGGATCGTCGAGGGACTCGCGGAACCGCGCGGGAACGCCGAAATCGCCAAAACCACAGGCGGCGCACACCAACGACACGGCGACGCACCTCGCCTTCATCGATCGACGTCCCTTGGAAGCCAACGGCAAGGTCATTTTGACCATCGGCAGCTACGGCGACGCCGACTGCCCCGGCGCTCCTCCCCGCGGCAAGCTAAAACCGCAACTCCGCCAAGGCGCGCTGCGCCTCTTCGCGCACGGCGCGCAGGGGATCGCGCGCCGCTAGGGCCCGCAGGGCTTTCTCCGCTTCGGGCCCGCCGAGCACGCCCAGCGCGTGAACGACGTGGAAGCGATAGTCGAAACGGCACCGCTCGAGCGGCGCGATCAGGTCGGCCACCACCCGGCGGTCGCCGATGGCTGCCAGCACGTCAGGAATGTAGCGCGTGCCCGGCGCACCTCGGGGAGCCCGCTTCCACCGCTCAAGCAAGGGCTCGATCGCCCGTGGATCGCCGATCTGGGCCAGGGCCTTGCAGAGGAACAGCGTCTGGTCGGAGTCGGCGCCGGGAAGCTCGGCCAGCAGCGCGTCCAAGGCTTCCGGATAGTTGCCCAGCTCCTCGGTGGCGATCCAGCGCTCTTCTCCCCGGCCGTGCCGCATCTGCTCGATCAGTTCGGCCATGGCCTTGGGGTCGCGAAGCCGGCGGTCGCTCTGCGGAAAGAACCCGTTCGTCTGGCGGATGTCGGTCTCGCTGTGGTCCTCGGTGTGGGGATTTTCCATCTTCGCCGGGTGGGGAAAGGCACGGCCGAAGGCGGCCTCGCCCTCCTGCGGCGAGAGCACCCCGCTGCTGGGAGCCCGGCTCTTGTCCGCGGGAACCAGGCACATCCGGATCGCCACCATGCGCACGGCCCCGTCGTTGAAGCGCTGGTCGTAATTCTCGTAGACGGTTTCGTCCACTGCCGGGAGATCAACGCGGAAGTAGTAGGGAAACCGTGTGACGCGATGGGTCACGCTGCCTGGATCGCCGTCCACTTCGTAGTCGATGCGCAGCTCGAGGGCCAACCCCGGCGCAAGGCGATCCGCGGTGACCCGCCAGACGTTCTCGCCCGGCCGCATGTTCGGCAGCGTCCGCTTGTTGAGCATGCGGCAAGCACACATGCCCAGACCGCTTAGGCCCACCTGCTCCGGCTGGCCGCCGGTCTGCAACTGCACCTTCAGCCGCACGTCGTATGCGGTGAAGACGTCGGGCCGCCCGGCACGCCGCGCGCCCGGTCCGAGGTCGACGTCGACCTGGTGTTCTCCTGTTCGCTCCAGCTCGTAGATGGTTTGCCACGGCCGGCCGTCGCGGGAGACGAGCAGTCGGCAGACGTCCTCGGGAGCCTTCTTGCGGAGCACGGCCCGAACGCGGGCGTCGGCGACCACGTAGGGCGGCGCAAGCCGGTAGATCAACTCGGCCGTCTGGCCGGCCGACCGGGGGTGGAGGATCGTTCGGCCGTCCTCGACCTGCGAGCACGCCACGTTCGAGGAGCCGGGGAATAGTGCGGCGGCGAACCGTTCCGCCTCCGCGGGCGGCTCGAACGTCTGAAGCTCCTCGCCCACGGCCGCATAGACGCCGGTTGTCTTGCCCGGCTCGTGCAAGTAGTAGCGGGTCTGGGCGGCTTGCTGCTTGTCGGGGCCGCTGGGAACGACGTGGCCGTTGTTGTCCCACGCGCGCACGAGCGTCTCGCCGACGCGGAGCGAGGTGCGCAGACTGTGCAGGTGGCGCGGGGCCGTCAGGTGGCGGTAGACCATCCCCCGCATCACGGGCAGGCTCCGCGTGGCCACTCGCTGGTGCGCGGCGTCCCAATGATAGTATCGCCGCTGCGGATCGAAGCTATGGTAACGGCAACGCCCGTCGGCGTCGCGATAGCGCAGCGCCGCGGTGGTGTGGCCGTAGGTACACTCGTCGAACGCCATGTAGCCGGCCGCGCGCCACAGACCGGCCATAGCCCAACTCAGCCCGTCACACTGGTGGTGCCCGTAGACGGTAAAGATCTTGTGCGGATCGTGGCAGAGCTGCCCTTCGCCTGGAGATCCCTCGTACGCGTAATGGCCGCCCGTTGCGCTGACCAGGATGCGAAACCACTTCCAGAGGGCAAGTGCCTTGTCTTGATCGGATTTGTCCGCCACGCCTTCGATGCGCAAGATGTCGGCGATCGCTGATTCGAGCGTGGTGCAGTCCGGCCAGGTGTTCACGGCTACGCCGACGTTGACCAGCGCCTCGTCGCCGTAGACGGCCGTGTCGTAGATCGGCTCGTCCAGGTAGTCGCTCTGCTCGGCCGCGGCCGCGCGGGTGGCAACCATCGCCAGGATCGCCGCCGCCAGCGACCGGTACGGGAAATGCGTTCTCATGGCGTCTTACCTCGTTCAAGCCCGCCCCATCAATCGGTGACCACGGAGATATAGCACACCGCCTGGAGCTCCGCGCGCTGTTTGGGCGGAAGCTGGTAGCGGAAGCTGATGGCGGCCGGGCCGGGCTGGTGAGCGGTCGCGGTGCCGCCGGAAAACGACACGCGGTCGGGCTGGTAGGCGAAGACCCGGCTGGGCTCCACGGTCTCCGTCGAGCCGTCCTCGTCGTGCAGCGTCACGACGAACCCGTCGCGGGCGGCGCCCGGGGCGATGCTGATGCTCGACGGGGAGACGCTCAGGTACAGGCCTTCCTGCCGCCGGTCCTTGAGCGGCTTCAGGGGGTGCTCGAACACGTGGAACAGCGACGGGGCCTTGCGCCCCTGGTAATCGGCCACGAGCAGCGTGCTGCCCAGGGAGACGCCGCGCGCCTTGCCCGCCGACACATTGGCATGGCCGTTCGAGCACGTGACGGTGGCCGCGGCGGTCTCGCCGCGCGCGGCAAGGGGGGCTTGGTCGGCGTCCGCCGGGGCGTGGGCTGGGGTGCCGGCCGCAGACGCCACCAGCGCCAGGAGCACCGCGGCGCGACAAATCGGGCTGGTCATCGTTCCCATGTTGGCCGTCTCCGCTGTGAGGCTGCTACCGCAAGGCTGAGCGAGAATCGTGTTCCGGCTGGTCGGTCAACTCCCGGGCTTCCCATGAAAGAGAGCCCCGCCACCGGCGGTGTGCGGTACGTCGTTTCTCCGCTGCTCCCGAAAACCTCTGGGTCTTACCTGCGCACGCGCTGTTGCCCTTGGCGGGCTTCTCGTGCGTTCGGGCGGCCGCCGGGACTTGCTTTCGGTGTTGCAGACTGTTATTTAAAATGTTCAGGTTGGTGGAAGTCAAGTTTTTTTGGCCCCCCGCGAGAAGCGCGCAGAGCAACCGACCGAAGCGTGTTGTATTACGGCGGCGGCGCGTCTGGCCACCGCGACGGTTGTCGCCGGTGGGCGCCTGTCCGAGCCGGACGCGGTGCTCAACCTCGGGCACGAGAAACCAGGGCCGTCCCGTAGAAGCAGGACTGATCGGGAGACGGAGGGCAACATGACCTGCGCGGAGCGACGCTGGGTCTACTTCTTCGGCGATAACTCCGAAGCGGCAGACGAGCCTGACAAGGAGCTGCTCGGCGGCAAAGGGGCCAGCCTGGCCGCCATGAGCCGGGCTGGATTGCCGGTTCCTCCGGGGTTCACAATCGTTACCGAGTGCTGCCGCCGGTTCCACGAAAACGCAGACCGCTGGCCCGAGGGCTTGGAGGAGCAAGTCCGGCGGTATCTTGCGCGCCTGGAAGAAGCGACGGGCCGTCGTTTCGGTCGCGGCAAAGAGCCGTTGCTGGTCTCCGTACGTTCCGGTGCGGCCGTTTCCATGCCCGGCATGATGGACACCATCCTCAACTGCGGACTGCACCCGGGGCTGGCGAGCGAGATGGGCGACACCGCGACGTTTTGGCGCGCTTATCTTCAATTCGTCGTGGCGTTCGCGCGCACCGTGGCGCACTTGCCGCCCGAGACGCTTTGCGCCGCTGGCCGGGCGTCGTGGGCAACCCCGTCGCGCGAAACGGCCGAAGCGTATTTGCACGCGTACGAAGAGCACACCGGGCGCCCGTTTCCCGACGAACCGTGGAAGCTGTTGACCGAGTGCATCGACGCCGTGTTCCGCTCTTGGAACGGCGACCGCGCCGTGGCCTATCGCCGGCGCCACGATATTCGCGGGCTCGACGGTACGGCCGTCAATGTCCAGGCCATGTTCCCTTCGCAGGTGTCGGGCGTGCTTTTCACGCAGGATCCCAACAACCCGTCGGCGGAGCAGATGGTGGTCGAATCCTCCTACGGATTGGGCGAGGCCGTGGTTTCGGGCGAAGTGGACCCCGATCGGTTCGTGGTTCGGCGCCGCGACCTTCAGCCGCTGGAAACGGTGGTGGGCAACAAGCGTCATGTCGTGTCCGCCGTAGGCGCCGGCGCGGAGCGTGGCGCCGGCGAGGTGAGCCTTTCCGTGGAGCAGGTTGCCGAGATCTGCCGGCTCGGCCTGCGGGTCGAGAAGCAGTTCGGCACGCCGATGGATATCGAATGGGGGTGGGCCGAGGGGAAGTTCGCCCTGTTGCAGTGTCGCTCGATCCGCGGCCTGAACGTCGCCCGCCACACGCAAGCGGGACGGCGAGAGGAGATCGAGCGGCTGCGATCGTTGTCCGCCGGGCGTCGGCGGGTTTGGGTGCAGCACAATCTGGGCGAAACGCTCCGCGCGCCCACGCCGCTGACCTGGGACATCGTGCGTCAATTCATGAGCGGCCGCGGCGGCTTCGGCCGGCTCTACCAGGACTTGGGCTACCGGCCCTCGGCGGAGGTCTGCGCGCAGGGCTTTCTGGAGCTGATCGGGCAGCGGATCTATGCAGACCCGGAGCGCCTCGCGCAGCTCTTCTGGGGCCGCGGGCCGATGATTTATGACCTGGATGCGCTGAAGCGAGATCCGGGTCTTCTGGATCGAGCGCCGCTGAAATTCGACGCCGAGAAAGCGGACGGCACGTTCTTTCTCCGCCTGCCGGGATTGATTCTCTCCATGCTCCGCGCTGCGCGGATCGCCCGGCGCATCTCCGCCACCGCCAAGCAGGTGTTCGACAACGAAGTCCTGCCGCCCTATCTCGAGTACGTCAGGCAGCAGCGCACGCGGGAGCTGGCCGGCCTGGACACGGCGGAGGTGATCGCGGAGCTCGACGAGCGGCGCCGCGTGGTGCTCGACGAGTTCGGCAAGGAATCGCTCAAGCCCGGCTTCTTCGGCGGACTCGCGTTCAGCGAGCTGCAGGCTCTGCTGGTGCGGCTGCTGGGTCGGGAGAAAGGCATCCAGACGGCGTGTGCTCTGACGATGGGCCTTGACGGGGACACGACCGTTGAGCAGAACCAGTCGCTTTACCGCGTGGCACAGGGCGAGATGCCGCTGCAATCATTTCAGGAGGAATACGGACATCGGGCTTTCAACGAGATGGAGCTTGCCGAGCCGCGGTGGCGCGAAGACGCTCAGCAGCTCGAGCCGGTGCTGCGCGCCATGCGCTTGGGCGATCGCTCGCCCCTGGAAATCCACCAAGAGCACGCAGCCGAGAGGGCCCGGCTCGAGGCAGCGCTGCCGGACGTCTTGGCGCAATGGGGCGGCAGCTCTTTGCGCGAAGAGATCGAGGCAAAACTGCGCCGGGCCCAGGCACTGCTGGGCTACCGGGAGTCCGCAAAGCATTACTTGATGATGGGCTACGAACTGCTGCGCCTGGCGATTCTGGAGCTGGCCCGCCGCTGGGATTTGGGCCGCGACGTGTTCTTCCTGCGACTGGACGAACTGGAGCAGTTCGAACGGGACGCTGCCCGGCTGGAAGACGAGATCGCGCGTCGCAAGCTGCGCCGGCAGTCGCTCCAGCGACTGGACATGCCCGACGTGATTGATTCAGAAAACCTCGACAACCTGGGGTTGCCGCGGCAGTACGACGATGCCGAGCGGCTCGACGGCGAGGCGATCGCGGGCGGCGCGGCCAGCGGAACGGCGCGCGTGGTTTTCGATCCCCGCCAGCCGCGAGATCTGGGAACCGACTACGTCCTGGTTTGTCCGTCGACCGATCCGGGATGGAGCTTGTTGTTCGTCAATGCGCGGGGGCTGGTGGTGGAACGTGGAGGCGTGCTTTCCCATGGGGCGATCGTCGCCCGGGACTTCGGTATTCCGGCCGTGGCTTGCGCCGGCGCCACCCGCCGCATCCGGGACGGCGACCGCGTCCAGGTCGACGGTAACCGAGGCGAGATTCATATCCTGGAGAGAAACTAGCCCATGCTGGCGGCACTCAATGACGTGATTCTGGCAATCGCCGACCCCGTGCTGGGCTGGTTGCTCCGTCTGCCGACCGACGTGGCCTTGATCCTCGTGAGCGTTGCCACGGCGGTCGTGTTGACCTTTGCCCGACCGTTCACAACAGACCAAGACCTGCTGCGACGCTGCCGCCACGACAAGCGGCGGCTGAGGCAGCTCATCCGGCAGGCCAGGAGGAACCAGGACCGGGAGGCCGTCCGGCGTTACAAGTCGTCCCTGGCAGTGGTCATGATGAAGGGGGTCAAATCGGAAGGGCGCCCCCTGCTGCTGGCCGTCGTTCCGGTGGCGATCCTGGCCGTGTGGTGCTTTTTCCGATTGGAGTTCCATCCGCCGAAGGCGAACGAGGCGATCTCCGTCCATACATACTTCCCAGTCTCGGCCGCCGACAATCTGGTCTATATCATACCGCAGGACGGCATCGCCGCAGAGAACGGCTGGGTCCAAAAGATCGTGGCGGTTACGGACCCTGCCGAAGGCCCGCCTCATGCAATGGCCACGTGGCGCTTGCGTGCCGAGGCCGCCCCGGAACCGTACCAGCTTGAGATCCGTTACAAGACGGGAACGTACACCAAGCAGCTCCTGGTCGGACAACGCACCTACGCGCCGGCCGTCGCGTTCTATCCCCATGGGGCGCCGGTGATTTGTTCTGAAATCGAAATGAAACCGGTGAAGCTGTTCGGAATTGTCCCGGGCATTCCTCGGTTGGGCTTGGCGCCTTGGTTGGTCGCCTACTTCCTGATCGCTATTCCCTTCGTCCCCTTGATAAAACGGGTGGCCGGGGTGTATTGAACGTTCCCTGGCGAAACGGTCCTGCCTCTTTTGTATTCTCGACGGAGCGTAACACTTCAGCCAAATGGAGCGGCGCCGGCACGAGAGGTGATGCCGGGCCAATTGTCTCGGCCCTGAAGGGGCCGAATATGACAGCCCAGGGCGGAGCGGAGCCCTGGGGCCCGGGTGGCGAGTCCTTGCTCGAAGCCCTGAACATCCGGACATATGTCCGGAGCTTTGGGGCTTACGGTAACCGTTCACGGGCCGCTGCCCGTTTTCGGGCCATTTCGCGTGGATAGTCGCCTTTCGCTCCGCGAAAGCAGCGCCACTTTCGCGGAGCGAAAAGCGACAATGACGGCCCGTGAACGGTTACGGCTTACGGTTTTTTCCGTGCGGCCCGTACCGTGGGTTGACACCCAGGGCGATTCTCCTTCGCCCTTTGCGGGGCTATTCGCTCCGCTCGGCTGAAATGTCACCAGTTATCCAGTGTGATTACGTGAGCCGTTCCTTTCTCTCCGGTTGCCCCCTGGTCGCGCGGAGTTCGCTCTCGAGACGAAGGAGACCGCGCCGGTCGGGCATATGTCGGCGCACGTGGTGCATCCCGTGCACTGGGTCGGCGTCACCACGGCCTTTTTGTCCTCCAGGCTAATGGCCTGGCAATGGCCGATCCGCCGGCAGCGGCCGCAGCCGTCGCACAGATCGGGGTCGACCCGGGCATAGGCTTGCCGCAGCGTGAGTCTGTCGGCGGGGGTGATGGCCCCAACGACCACATCCCGGAAATCCTGATAGGATCGGTAGCCCTGCTGGAGCATGAACGCGTCGATCTTTTTCAGCAGGCCCGGCAGCAGGCCGAAACCGCGGAGCATGACTTCCGTGCAGATTCCGATCAGGTCGGCGCCGCACATCATCATTTGCACGGCATCGACGTCGTTGCGCACGCCGCCCGTGCCCAGGATGCAGGGCGCCGGGCCCACCTTCTTGCGGATCTCGAACACGTCGCGCCGTGCCAGCGGTTTGATCCAGCCGCCGGAGAAACATGCCACCGACGGCTCGTCTTGGAGTGGGAACGGACCGGCGGCCGGATGGCGGATGTCGAACTCAGGAATCGCCAGGCGGTTGGCCGTGGTGCCGACCACGCTGGCCCCGCTGTCGAAGCACGCCTGGGCGACTTCCGCGATCCGACCGCCCTCAGGCGTAAGCTTGACAAAGATCGGCACGTCCAGTGCATCGACCATGATCTTGGTTGCCGTGCCTACGACCTGGGGATTCTGCCCAAGGCTCGCCCCTGACCGGGCGGTCCGCTCGTTCGCCCCCGAGACATCCAGGTTGAATGACATGTTCGGACAGCACATGTTCAGCTCCAGGGCGTGCGCGCCGGCCGCGACAAATCGTCTGGCCATCTCCACCCAGCCGTCCATCCCCTTCTCGCCCGTGTAAGCGATGTTGGCCAGGATGACCAGCTCCTTGGTCCGCCGCCTGCCCTGCTCGGTGAGCCTCAGCGCTTCATCCAGCGTGAGCCGCTTTTCCGCGGAAAATGCCAGGTACTGCTCGTGCTCGAACCATCGGTATCTGGGCTCCAGATTGATGTATGGGGGGGGATCCATGGCCAGTTTCAAGCTCACGCCGCCCCAACCGCAGCGTTCGGCTTCGAGGAGCTGATCGATGTGCTTGGTAACCGGGCCGGAGGCGACCAGGAACGGGTTGCGAAACGTCAATCCTGCGATCGCCAACGACATGGCGGTCCACCTTCAGAGGTCCTGAGGTCCGGGAACTTCACCGCTGCACCTTGACCGCGCTGCCTTCGGCAGCCGATCGGTAGAATGCGTCCACCACCCGCATGCAGGCCAGCCCGGCGGCGCCGCTGACGCCGAACGTCGGCTCCGCATCATTGAGCATGCAATCTACAAACAAAGTAGTTGAGGCTGTCCGGGAATCGGTCCCCCGGATTTCACTCACCCAACGACCGTGTGCCACTGCCTGCCCGGCGGGCGAGCAGTGTGGCCAGCGGCGAGGCACTGCTCCTGGCGAAGCAGGGGCACACCGAATTCCCGGACACCCTCAGGTAATCTTCGTAAGGATGCGGGATGTCGAATCTGGCGGCAAACGGCTCGACCTCGTCAAGCGCCGCCACCGCCACCATCTGCACCTTGTCGTTACGACGGTAGCATTCAGCGTGCAACGAGGCGGCAAACTTCGAGCCGACGATCCCCACTCTCAGCTTGTCCATATCCGTTCTCCCTCCCTCTGCCGTCGTCCAAACTCTTCAGTTTCTATGCGCTAATGTTCGCACGACCCCTTATTGTGCAGAGCAGCGTGGCCAAATCAAGGACCAATTCGAGAAGTCGGAGTCGGAAAAGACAGCGTGCGCCTTTGCTCAAAAAACCGCCCCGATCGTGCGATCTCTGCCGATCTCCGCTTGGCGGAGATGGGATGCGTCATTCGCAGGTGGACACTAATCGTTGGATAGCAATTGGGGGTTGGGTAAGGTGTGGCGGCCTGCGCCAGCCGGGGACGCGCGCCGGACGGTGGCTAGCTCGCGGTAGAAGGCCGAATCCACGACCGCAACGGACTTACATGCGCCGGCCGCCGGGCCGGCGTGGTTCCCTCGCCCGCGGTTGCCCGATGCCGCACAGGCGGCGGTTGCAACCGTCGGCTGCATAGACTACCCTTTGACGTGGAACGGCAAACACCCGGCCGACCTGAATTCGACCCGATGTCAAACATGCAGGTGATCCCGCGAGTCCGTCTCGGACACCCTGCCTCTCTTGGCTCGATTCTGGAGGACCTCCCATGTCCAGTCTCCATCGTCGAAAGTTCCTGGCCACCGCGGCCGCCGCAACGGTCGCATCTTCAAGCAGGGCCTTTGCGGCCCTCGGTGCCAACGATCGCATCGTGCTGGGCGTGATCGGCTGCGGTGGGCGCGGCGTTCACTTGGGACGCGCCTGCCACGCCCAGCCGGATGCGACCGTCGCCTACGTCTGCGACCCGGACCGGAACCGCGCCGGGCGCGCCAAAGAGGCCACCGGGGCGGATCACGCGGTGGCCGACATGCGACGTATCTTCGACGACCGGTCGGTCGATGCCGTGCTGATCGCCTCGTGCGACCACTGGCACGTGCCCGCGGCCGTTCTCGCCTGCCAGGCGGGCAAGCACGTGTACGTGGAAAAGCCGTGTTCGCACAACCTGCGCGAAGGGCGCATGTTGATCGATGCCGCGCGCAAACACGACGTCGTCGTGCAGCACGGCACCCAAAGCCGCTCCAACCAGAGCAAGCAGGCGGCTGTGGCCCTGCTGCGCGAGGGCGTGATCGGCGAGGTGCTGGTGGCCAAGCACGTCAACAGCCAGAAACGGGCCAACATCGGACATCAGCAGCCGTCCAGCCCGCCGGACTATCTCGACTATGACCTTTGGGTCGGTCCCGCCCAGTGGCGGGAGTACCAGTCGAACTTCGTGCACTACCACTGGCACTGGTTCTACAACTTCGGCACGGGCGACATCGGCAACGACGGGGTGCACGGGATCGACGTGGCCCGGTGGGGGCTGGGCGCGGAAACGCACCCCAGTTTCGTGACCGGCTACGGATCGAAGCTGTTCTTCGACGACGACCAGGAATTTCCCGACACGTACACCATCACGTTCGAATATCCCGGCGGGGGCCAGGTCGGCCAGAAGCGGCTGTTGATCTACGAGCAGCGGATCTGGTCGCCCTATGACGAAGACGCCGACGGCAACAGCGTCTTCTTCTACGGCACGAACGGGATGATGGTCATTGGCAGAGCGATCCAGGTGTTCGGTCCGAACAACAAGCTCGTGCGTCGGGAAGCGATCTCTGCGGACGGCGACGCCCATCAGCGCGATTTCCTCGACGCCGTCAAGGATCGCACCCGGCGGCCCAACGCGGAGATCGAGATCGGCCATCTCTCCTCGTCATTGTGCCATTTGGGCAATATTGTGGCGCGCGTGGGACGGGCCATTCGGTTCGATCCCAAGACAGAGCAGATCCTGGATGACGAAGAAGCGGCCGGGTTGCTCGGGCGCAAATATCGCCAGGGCCACTGGGCCGTGCCCAAGGTTACCTGAGTGGGGTCGCAAGCACGGTACGGCCAAACAAGAGGAAAAAGGGGGCAGGAGCCTCTTGCCGGAACGGCCCAGAGGGTGCTTCGCACAAAAGGCTCCTGACCCGAATGGCACTGTCATTAAGCGCTGTGACCACAAGATATTGTGGTTTCGCGTCGGCTGAGGACACAACATCTGGTGCCCCAGGAGCTTCACGACAGTGCCATTCGCTCCTGGCCCCTTTTTCACTGACAAAGCGGGTCTTGCGCGATCCGGCAACACCTGGGCCAGACGCCCTGGATTTGTCGTGTCTGACGAAAGCAACACAGACGTCAACCCGGAACTACCGTCGGCCGGGAAGCAGTCGCTTGAGCAGCTCGCCATTCAGCTCTGCTTGGGGAGCAAACGCCGCGGAGTCCACATATCGCAACAGGCTGTGCAGCATCTGGCGGGCTTCGGGCTTGTCCTGAAGGCTGAGCAGCTCGATCGCGCAAACCAGAAGCTTGCCCCGGCCCACCCGGGTCTCAAAGATCAGGCCGAGCTTGTGGTTTCGTTCGAAATTGTCGATCACCTGGACCGTGGGGCGATAACCGGCCGGCGTGTCGTCCAGGATGACCGGCCGCGAGTTTTTCACCAGGTGCCACCACTGCCAGTTGCTGTGGAACTCGGTGGGGAAACGGGCCAGAGCGGGCGTCTTGGGGTCGCAGAGAATGCCCAGCGTGCCGGGCGCCGGTTCGATGCCGCGACGCTCGGCAGCGCGGCGAAACATGGGGAAACACCAGAAGTCGGTCTGGAACGAGCCCTGGATGCTATGGGGCAGCCTGTCCAGCTTCGGAAGCAACAGCACCTTGCCGCCTGCGCCGAGGTGCTCTTGCGTGGCCGCGGCCGTGAAGCTGTGGGTGACCAACACGCCCGACGGCACGCTGGTGTCGACCCTCGGCGGATAGACCCAGACGGGATACTCGTTGCGATACGTGGTCCCCTCGACGGCCGCGGTGATCGTCAGCTTTTGCGGCGCGGCAATACCACCCAGCGCCAGCGCGAACATATCGACCTCGAACACCTTGCCCTGCTCGATGGTCAGCGGATCGAACGCACCAGCGGCGACCTTCTTCCCGTCGCTGCCGGTCACGGTCCAGGTCACGCGGGCGTCGGGCAAATCGGCCGGGCCATAGTGGGCCACCTCGACGCGGCCGATGAACGTCTCGTCCGTCGTCCAGGTATACTTCTTCATGCGCAGCAGCGGAACCGTCTCGCAGCAGAACTCTCGCCAGGCCTCGGGCGTAATCAGCCCCTTGGATTCCATGAACACGTTGAGCATGCCCACCAGTGCCGTGCCCTGGCCCGGGAAATCCTGCAAATCGAGCAACTGGAAGCCGCCCAGGCCGGGCGTTCGCAGGGCGGCCTCGATATCCTCGCGGTGACAGATCACCGACAGCGCGCCCGAAGCACGCACAAAGTCGTGGGCCTGGTCGAGCATGCCCGCCTCGCGCAGCCGCTCGCGGAAGATTTCCAGGTTTCGCGCCCGGGTGACACCGGTGTACTTCGGAATCTCGCGGAAATCGGGCGAAACCTGAAACTCCCCGATCTCGTGGCCGATCACCGGAACCGGAATGCCGGCAATCGACTCGCTGTAGTCGACCATCGTCGAAGGCGGGCGGTGCTCGATGTGCCCATGGGCATAATCGCCGTGGAAGAACGCGCCGCGCACGGGAAGCGTGTAGCCGGTTGTGCAGGTCACCCAGAAGTCGTCGCCCGGTGCCAGACTTGGCGACCAGTGCACGTTGTTCGACCCCTGGGCATACAGGTGGCGGGGGTCGAATTGTCGGAAATGGGCCACCAGGTCGAACATGCCCTGGTTGCGGCCCAGCTCGTTGCCCAGCGTGAACATCACGAACGAGGGGTGATTGCCGAATGCCTCGAGGATCAGCTCACCCTCGCGCCGGGCGTATTCGTAGAGTGATTTGTCTGCGGGGTTGACCACCTCGTCCACACGATCGGGGCTGTGCGCGGCCGGCTCCTCGCTCTCGGGCGGTTGAAAACCGCTGCGCTTGTTCGGCAGCTCGACCTGGAAGTAGATTCCCAATTCGTCCGCGGCCTCGAAGGCCGCTTCGGGCGGGCACCACGAATGGAAGCGGTAATGGTTGATGCCGTAAGACTGGGCGATGGACAACACGCGCAGCCAACCGGCCTTGTCCATGGGCGGATAACCGGTCAGGGGAAAGAAGCAACAATCGAGCTTGCCCCGGAGGAAGACGGGGCGGCCGTTGATGGTGAACTGGTTTCGCTCAGTGGCGAATCGGCGCATGCCGAAGCGCACAATGCGCCGGTCGTGGAGCTGCTCTCCGCCGGCCGTGGATTCGAGATCAAGATTCAAACGGAGCAAGGCCGGCTGGAACTCATCCCATAACGGCACGTCCTCGCCCGGCTGATAGGTAAACTCGACGACGTTCTCCCGTGCCGGGGCCTTGATCTCGAACGATTGAGTCTGGAAGGACGCCGGCTCGGTGACACGGCAGCTTTCGCACCTCACGGTGATCCGGCCCGAGGCGGCCTTGCCCGTGATGTTGCCGATCACGGCGCGAACGGCCACCTGGCTTTTGGCCAGGTCCGGATAGACCTGCACGTCATCCAGCCAGACCGGGGCGGTGGCGCGCAGCTCGATCCTGCCGATGATGCCGTTCCAGTTGGTTTGCGTGCGTTCATCGACCGCATGCGACGGGCCGACCGGCGGCAGCTTGGCGTTGTCGACCAGCACGGTGATCGTGTGCTCGCCCGGCGTCATCGCCGCGGTCACGTCGAAGACCTGGGGGGCGCTGAGCGTGTCTTCCGCGCCGCAGAAAGTCTCGTCGACCCACACCTGCGTGGTCTTGGTCCGCTCCAAGAGCAGCGTGATTCGCCGGCCTTGCCATGCCTCGGGAATCCGCACGCGGCGCTGATACCATGCCGGCCCCACCCAATACCAGACCCGTGAGAGCCGGTCGATGCACTGCTCATCCTTCTTGATGCCCTCGTGGTTCTCGTCGGTCGTGCCGGGCAACTGCACCGTGTCGTCGAGGGTCCTGGCGAACCATTGCTGATCCACGCCGACCTCTTCCGGGTCCAAGGCGAATCGCCAGGTTCCGGCCAGCGGAATCCTTTGGCGATCTCCTGAATCGGCAGGATTCCCGGATGCCATTGTCCCCGAGGCGGCGGCGCATTCGAGCACAGAACAACACAGGATCGCCGGCAGGTAAGCGAGCAACCGAAGCGGCGCGTGGATCGTCAGATACATGGCGGTGTCTTGCTCCGTCGGAAATGGAAGATCCCGGGCTTGAACTTAGCATAAAGAGCCGGAGGCGGATTTTCCATGACCGGAAGCCGCAAACACCACGCTTCCGAGGAGAAGGCAGCCAGCCTGAAGGGGCGTCTGGGCGAGCCGGTGTTCGTCTTCGATCTGTGTGACCAGCAACGCTCCTCCCAGGCTTTTCGCTTCATTTGCGGCGATTCCCGGCGACCACGAACCTGATCGATTCGACCAACTCGCGCCGTGCGGCAAAAAACACGGCGTGTGACGGACTGGCAGGATGATTCCATGGCTCAGCGCTGGGCAGCCGCCGGCTGCGTCGAGGCCGAGAAGCACTACCGGCGGATCATGGGCTGCCGACAGCTTTGGATGCTCAAGGCGGTGCTTGACGGGCCCATCGTCGAAGAGAACACCGACAAGAAGGTTGCCAACAGACGCAAGGCCGGTTAACCTGGAATCCACCTGGAGCCGCTAAGGACTTGTAAAGGAATTGTTTGCCGAATACGATGCGCAGCCCCGGGTGGCCGGGGCTGGAGCGAAGCGAAGCCCCGGGAAGTAATACTCTTACAAGTTCTAACCGCTTTCAACCGGCTGCGGGACATCTTCGCACCAGCGAACTGGTGGGCCGGCAGCGATTTGACGGCGGTGCAGCCCGGCTGTATACATCTAATGTGAAATGTGGTTTCGTACCCCACGGCGGCAGTGCTGCCCAAGGGGGTGCGAACGTGAAGTGTTGTCCTCACCGCAGCAGGATCGCCGGGGACCCCGGCGATCTGTCCCCGCAGAGGCGGCGCGCCCGCCGCAAACCCACCCCCAAGGAGCCCCGAATCATGACGGCACGAACCCGAACCAGAACCGTCCCGACCCTCGCCGCCGCGCTCGTGGCACTGCTCACGCTGCCCGCCGCGGCCGCGGAAGTCCCCGAGCAGCTACCCGATCCCGACGGCAAGCCCGCGGATATGTCCAAGCCCGTCCAGGTGTTTATCCTGCTGGGCCAGTCCAACATGCTGGGCTTCGGCAAGGTTAGCGGGGGCGAAGGCTCGCTGGAGCACGCGGTCAGAGAAAAGGATCGATATCCCTACCTCGTAGACGACGCCGGCAACTGGACCGAGCGCCAGGATGTCCGCAACGTGCGCGTCATGGGCAGTGGCACGGGCCCGATGCGGGTCTTCAACAACGAGTGGCTGACCATTTCGGGCCGTCATATCGGTCCGGAGATCGGCATCGGGCATTACCTGGGGCAGGCCGTTGACGCCCCCGTGCTCCTGCTGAAGAGTTGCATCGGCAACCGCTCGCTCGGCTGGGACTTGCTGCCGCCGGGCTCGAAGCAGTACGAGTACAAGGGCAAGATCTACGCCGGCTACAGGGAGTCGCCGTCGTCCTGGGAGAAGGGCGCGGAGCCCGAGCCGATCGGCTGGTACGCCGGCATGCAGTACGACGGCGACATCGCCCGGGCGGAGAAGGGGCTCGAAGAGCTCGAACAGTACTACCCCGGCGCGAAGGGCTACGAGGTGGCGGGCTTCTTTTTCTGGCAGGGCGACAAGGATCGCTACAACGAGGCCCACGCCGCCCACTACGAGCAGAACCTGGTTCGCCTGATCGAGCAGCTTCGCAAGGACTTTGGTGCGCCCGACGCCAAGTTCGTCTGCGCCACGCTCGGTCAGACCCGGAAGGGCGCCACGGGCAACGAGGGAATGATCCTCGAGGCCCAGCTCGCGGTCGACGGCCAGAGCGGCAAGTATCCGCAGTTCGAGGGCAACGTGGCCACCGTGTACACCCATCCGCTCTCCATGGGCGGCGCCTCCAACGGCCACTACGGCGGCAACGCCGAGACCTACATGAACGTCGGCGAGGCGATGGGCCGGGCCATGGTCGAACTATTGACCGGAGGACAATAGGAGGGCGACTATTCGCACGAGCGATAAACCAAAGGGAAAGCAGTTATGAACAGGACGCAGTTGCTGGGTATGCGACGGCAAGGCAACAGGCTGCGAGACATCGCCGCGGCGGTGATGGTGTTGGCGGCCGTGGCGCCGGCAACTGCCAGGACCGCCGAGAGCGAGGCACTGCGCGTCCACAACATCTTCGGGTCCAATATGGTCATCCAGCGTGACAAGCCAATCACGATATGGGGTTGGGCCGAGCCTGGCCGCGAGGTGTCCGTCCAGTTTGGCAAGGAGCAAGCCGAGGCCACGGCCGAAGGCGAGTCGGGCCGCTGGGAGGTGACCTTCCCCGCCCGGCAGGCTGACGCTGCCGGCCAGAAGCTCATCGTCACCTCCGGCGGGGAGACGATCGAGATGGACAACGTCCTCATCGGCGACGTCTGGGTGATGAACGGCCAGAGCAACATGGCCTTCGGCCTGAGCAACACCTACCGTGCCGACCTGGAAACGGCCACCGCGCACCTGCCTCTGTTGCGCGAGATTCGCATTTCGCCCAATGAGTCCTACGCGCTCCAGGAGGACCTGCCGGCCGACAAGCTGAGCGGCTGGAACGTCTGCACACCGGAAACCGCGGGCGGTTTTTCAGCCATCGGCTGCACCTTTGGATCGCGCCTGCAACGGGCCTTGCAGATTCCGATCGGCATCATCGACAACGCGCGGGGCGGTGCGTCGATCGAAAGCCTGGTTCCCCGCCACAAGTTCGACGATCACCCGCTGGCCGCCGCGTACCTGGCCTGGGTCGAGCAGCGCCGGGCCGAGTTCGACTGGGACGCGGCCGTGCAGCCGCTGATCGAGCAGTGGGAGAAGACCGTTGCCCAAGAGCGCAAGCAGGGCGTGCCCGAGGAAAAGCTGCCCCCCAAGCCGACCCGCGACGATCTGCGCTCGTGGAGCGTGCCCGGGCGCAGCCCCAGCGATGCCGCTTCCTGCTACAACGGCATGTTCGGCGTGTTCAAGGGCCTGAATATCAAGGGCGTGCTCTTTCACCAGGGCTATAATAACGCCATGGGATCGAACTGCCGGCCGAAGCGCTATCGCGTGCTGATGAAGCTGATGGTCGAGGGTTGGCGCGAAGACTTCAACGATCCCGCGCTTCCGGTCGGTGTGATCGAATTCTGCGCCGGCGGCGTCCCGCAGAGCGAGGCGAACTTCGAAATTTGGGCCAACCACCGCACGGGCGGCGCGTTCATCCGTGAAGCACAGAGGCTGGGCCTGGCGGACCTGGAGGACCCGGAACACACGGGGTTCATCCCCGGCTACGACCAACAGGTCCCGGGTCTGCACCCCAAGAAGAAGCACTTCCATGGGGTGCGCGCCGCGCGCTGGGCGCTCAGCGAAGTGTACGGGATGCGCATCGAGTGGGAAACGGCCGTGCTGGTCTCCGCCGAGCGCGACAGCGACCAGATGGTGTTGACCTTCGACCGGCCGGTTGCGCCCGACGATCAAGGGCCCATCGAAGGCTTTGCCATCGCTGGCGAGGACGGCATCTTCTACAGGGCCTACGCGGAATCGCTGGTGACCAAGGACCAGGGCATCTGGGGAAACAAGTACGACCGCACCAGACTGTTCGTCTGGAGTCCCATGGTCGAAGAACCAGTGGCCGTGCGCTACGCCTGGGCGACCAGTCCGATGGGTAATCTCAAGGTGGGCGGCAAGCCCTGGCAGCCGCTGCACAGCTTCCGCACCGACACCTGGGACTTGCCCGAACCGGACGATCCGTCGCAGCCGGGCATGAGCCGCCAGCAGAGCAGACAGATGGAGCAGGACTCCATCAAGGACTGTGAACACCGGAGGATGGAAGAGGCCAAACGGGCGGTTGAAATCCTCGCGCGGCTCAAGACCCTGGGCAGGGAGCCGCCCAGGACCGACTGAGAACCGGCGGCGCTCTTTCATTTATCGAAGCCAATATGGAATTGGAGAACTGCCCATGCACTCACGCCGCGTTTTCCTGACACGCGCCGGCGGTCTGGCCGCCGCACTATTGACACGCGGTCGCCTCGCTCGAGCCGCGGAGGTCGACAGCGGGCCGGGCAGCCCGCTCAAGCAGCTTCAGGAGGACTTCCTGAAACTGAGATTGGGGATGTTCATCCATTACAACATGGCCACCTACAAGGGCGTCCAATGGGTCGAGGGCTACCCCAGCCCCGCGGACTTCAATCCGGGAGTGGCGACCATCGACACCGACGCCTGGGCGGACGCCGCGGTGTCGGCCGGCATGACGTATGGCGTGCTGACGGCAAAGCACGTGGGGGGCTTCTGCCTCTGGGACAGTGAACACACGACCTACGACGTGATGCATCCCGACTGTCCCTACCAGCAGGATCTCGTCGCGCAGTTCATCAAATCGTTTACGAGCCGCGGCTTGAAGGTGGGACTCTACTACTGCTGGCGCCACCCCGGATTCGACGCCCATGAGAAGCGGAGGAACGTGCAGTACAAGGTTCTGCCGCCGGAATGCGATCCGGCGACGCATTCCCTGGAGGAGCAGATCGAGTTCCAGAAGAAGCAAATCGCCGAACTGGTCGAAAAATATCCGGATGTGTTTTACATCTGGAACGACGCCCTTGACGACGTGATCATGCCCGCAAAACAAGCAAAGGCCTTTTTCCGCAGCCTGCGTCCGGGCATCCTCGCCAGCTCGAACTGGTTTGACTGGGCCAAGAAAGGGACGCCCTACCTGGACATCGCCGTGAAGGAAATGAGGAGCTTTGCGGAGGACAATACGGCGCCGGGCGAGACGTGCTGGTGCCTGGAACAGAGATGGTTCTGGGAAGAGGGAGCTCGCCCCAAGGCGGCCGAGCAGGTCATGGCGATCATGGCCACGGCGAACAGCAGGCATTCGAATTTCCTGCTCAATGTCGGCCCGGATAGAAACGGCAGGATTGTGGAATCAAGTCGCAGGACGTTGGCCCAAATCGGAAAGCTGCGGGGCGTAGATGCGACTTCTGACCTGCCCCCATAATAGAGGACGGGTATGACCGGTTTGTTGGAAGGACCTATGAGCCGCCTCCCCCTACGTTCTCTAGCGGGCAAGAGAATGGCCGAGCCGGGGATCAGTCCGCTCGACCCTCTATCAACTCCCGGCATGTACAAACTGGTGAGCGTTGTGTTCAGTTTCGCGCCGTGGTCGGCGAGGGTGATCGTGGACCGACAGCTTGCCTGGCAGCCGCTTAGGATGCCCCACATGGAGACCATTACGTGAAACGGCGCAGGTTTCTCACCGCGTTCGGCGGAATGGCGCTGGCCGGCGCGTGCGCCGACTTGGCCGGCGCGGCGCACGCTGCATCGCTGGATGCAGACGCGCTCTTCGAGGCCAGCGGCCCCGAGGTGCTCGCCCTGGCAAAGCGCGTGATGCAGAAGTGCGTGCTCGAGAAGATCATGCCGCCGACGCCACCCCTGGAACACAACTGGATCGTCCCCGGCGGACCGTACTACAAGGGCCAGTGGCTTTGGGACACGATGTTCGTGGTCGATCTGCTGGCCCTCCTGCCGGGCAAGCAGCAGCTCATCCGCGACGTGTTCCAGAACTACTGGGACTTCCAGGACCGCTGGAACAAGGATGCGCCCGAGTATGCCCGGGATATGATCACCGTGGCCATCAAGACCGAGCCGCAGGAGGTCCGGCAGTTCTCCCAGATTCCGATCCTGGCCTGGGGCGTCGAGCGCGTTTATCGCCGCAATGCCGGCCGGCAGCTTCTGGAGCAGTGCCTTGCTCGGCTCGAACGGTTCCACGAGTGGTTCTGGCGCGAGCGCGACCTGCACAACAACGGGCTGATTGCTGTGGGCGCCTACTCGGGCAAGGTGCAACATGCCCGATGGGAAACCTTCGACTACGAATGTAACATGGATGACCTGCGGCTGACGGTTCATCCGCGGCGCAAAGGCGCGAACGAAGGCCCGTGGTACGGCGACATCTGTGTGCCCGGCAATACTTCGTATTTGATCCTGGCCGAAAGGAGTCTTGCCCGGCTGGCGGAGATCATGGGCGACCAACAGCTGGCGGCCCGACGCCGGTTGCGCGTGGAAAAGGGCATCCAGGGCATGCGCGACCACATGTGGGACGAAGAGGCGGGCACGTTTCTCTCCGTGCGGCGCGATACGCTCGAGAAGATTCGGGTGGGCACCATCGGGAGTTGGATTCCGCTCGTGGCGGGTGTACCCACCGGAGCGATGGCCCGCCGCATGGCCGAGGTGTTGGCCTCGCCCGCCTGGATGACGCCGCTGCCGGTGCCCACGGTGGCTCGGGCCGACGAGCGCTTTCGCTCGAACGCCTTCTGGCGCGGCGACGTGTGGCCGCCGACGAACTACCAGATCGCCTCCGGTCTGGCCGCCTATGGCCATAGGGACCTTGCCGCCACGATTGCCGACAAGACCATCGCCAACGCCATCAAGCACGGCATCAGCGAACACTACGATTCGCTCTCCGGCAGGCCGCTCGGCGTGCGCGATTACTGCATGAGCTGCACACTGGTGACCATGATGCTCGACGGGCTGACGCGAGAGCACAAACTGAAACTGCGCGGAGGGAACCGAGGAAACCACGGTCGCTCAGGCCAACCACCGGGCATCAACAATCATCCACATGCCGGCAGCGGCGGCTGCGTGAACTAAGAGACTATCCGAGAGCACAGTTTGGGTAGTCGTGGCTTACGCCGAAGGGAAGGCACGCACTGGTTTTCCGGGGCTTCGCTGCGCTGAAAGCCCCGGCCACCCCGGTTGCGGGCCGGTTTTCGGATAGTCTTCAATAAGACGTTTCGAGGGCTCACAAGTAGTGGGCTTGTAACTTCGATCAGGAAAGGAACGAGCATGAACAGAAGAGACTTTGTTGCAGGTTGTCTGATGCTGGCATCGGTGATGGGGGCGACCTGTGCGGCTGCACCAAAGACCTCCGAGCCGGTTGCGCTGAATGCCACGGGGGAGAAGCTGCTGGCAAGATACTCGGGAATGCTGGAACAATTGCAGGCGGAAATCGTCAAGTTTCTGCCCAAAATCGGAGAGCCCCAAGTGGCCGCTTTCGTGAAAGCGTATCAAGACGAGGCGGCGGCGATGGCGGCGGAACTGGGGGCGATGCACGCTCAAGCAAGAAGCAAGGACAAAGAGGCGGCGGCAAAGGCCTATCGAGCCGCCCAGCAGGCGCGTGAGCTGGCGGCGAAAAACGCTCAGGCGCCGGTCAAGACTGTGCTGGCGAAGCTGGAAAGGTTTCTGGCGAGCGACAAACTGGACGCACTGCTGGTGAAATATGTGGTCCTGGCCGAGGCCACGCCGCGGGGCCTGGCGCAATTCGCCCAGCAGGGGAAAGAGCAGCAGGCGCTGGTCGAGAGGTTGCTGGCGGATGTGGATCTGATGAAGCAGATGGTGATCGCGAGCGGCGCCAAGGACGGCAAGTACGGCCAGGCGATGCGCATCTACAACGACATCCAGCGGGCGAGCAGCAAGGCCAACGCCGGCGCCTTGCAGCGGCTGGCACTGGCCGTCAGCCTTGAGCATGCGGTGCCGATGGCACAGAGCAACCCGCTGGCTGCGACCAATGCGCCGGCCACCGTGGACCCGGTGAAGCGCTACCTGCACTTTGAGAAGGCCTTCCTGGAGGGTGAACTGGATCCCTGCTTCGCGGATCTTACCGTGTGGGAGTATCGCATGGTAGTCAACGGCGATGAGCAGGATGAGATGCTGGCCTGGGGGCGCGAGATGCTCCGAAACTACCGGCCGGACCACATCTGCACGCCGGACTATCGCTGGCGATATGTGGGGATCGTCAAGACCGATGTGAAATACGGGTCGCAGGACGTGAAGAACGACCTCCCCACGCTGCAAAAATACCAAAACATCATCTTGAACGGCGGGGTGTGTGGCCGGCGCGCGTTCTTCGGGCGCTTCATTCTGCGGTGCTTCGGCATCCCCACCCTGGCTCGCCCCCAGACCGGCCACGCAGCCTTGACGCACTGGACGCCCGATGGCTGGGTGATTAACCTCGGCGCCAACTGGGGATGGGGGCGGACTTCGTATGGCCCGGACCTCGACTTCCTGGCGCACACTCAGGCGCGGGAAGATGAGGAGGCCTTCCTTCAGGTGCTGCGTGCCCGGTGGATCGGCATGGTGCTTGGGGAAAAGGAGGCCTTCGGCTTCCATACGCCGGCGAGCGGCTTTTGGAACGGTGTGGCCCTTTATCGGCAGCGCGAGATCATTGCTGCCGGAAAAGCATCACAGTCCCCGCATCAGTCCACCGACGGTCTCAACGGACGCCAACCCACGCTGCTCGAGAAAATCCTACAGACCGAAGTCACGGCAGCCGACAAGCAAATCGCTGTGGCTCCCAACGGCGTGATTACCCTTCCGGCCGCGGCCTGTAGCAAGCCGACGAGCAACACCGGGAAAGTCCTGTTCATAAAGAGCTTCCTGGGTGGCATGCAATTGCATTACGGCCGATTAGGCAAGCCCGAGGTGTTCGAATACACGTTTGAGATACCCAAGGCCGGCAAGTATGCGCTCAGTGCACGTGTGGTGACCGTGAACATGAACCAGCAGCTCTTGCTTACGGTCAACAGCGCCCAGTCGGTCGTCGATATTCCTGTGCCCTATACGATCGGCATGTGGGGAAAAACCGAGCCGGTCGAAATCACGCTGCGTGAGGGCGCCAACACCCTGAGCTTCACCCTCCCCAAGGCGAACTACGGGGTGACGATCAAAGATTTCACACTCACGCCGGTAAAGTAACACACCGGTAAAGTGACTACGTATCACAGGCCCTGAACGCAAACCAAACATGGCCAGGTAGCGCGCAAGCTGAAAGGCCGGGTGGGCGGCGGACAATCCGCCGCTCGCTCATGCTCCCGCAGCGCCGGCGCCAGTGTGGCGTGCTGCGCCGTGTCAGGTCCTGTCCATGAGACTGCTGGCTGCGGGGCGCTGTGCTGCAATTGCTCGTTTTGTTCGTGTTTGAGAGCCCGAAAGAAAGAGAGATCGACATGGCGACGAACCACCACACGAAGACGGTGCTTTCGTTGGTTGCGTGTCTGCTTGCGCTGTTGACCCTGCAGGCCACTGCTGCGGAAGTGCCCGCAGTGCTGCCCGATCCGGACGGCAAGCCGGGCCACGCCACCAGGCCCGTCCAGGTTTACATCCTGGCCGGCCAGTCCAACATGGTCGGCATGGGCGAACTCAGCGGCGCCCAGTGCCGCTACAGCGGCATCTACCTGACCGCTGATCCCGCGGCCCCCAAAGGCCCCATGTCCATCTATCCGGTGGGGCGCTACAAGATCGCTTCGCACGGTGTATATGTGTCGGCCGATCCGAACGCCGACAGCGGGGCCACGGCTTCCATCTACCCGGGCGCCTACAACCCGGCCACGGACTATGACGACGCGCAACCGGCGAAGACCGAGACCGTGCAACTGGGGGTTGCGCAGGGCAAGCTTCCCGCCATTTCCGGCCCGCATACCGTGGTGGTCCGAAGCTTCATCGACGTGCCCTTCTCCGGCAACTACACGATCCACCCCGGCCATGGCGATAGCTCCTGCAACGTGACCGAGCTCGACGGACAGGAAGTCTATCGCCAGGAGCCCGGCGGCAAGCCGGTCGAGCAGCAGGTCTCGCTGGAAGCGGGCAAGCGCTATCCTATCAAGATCACCTACTTCCAGGACGGATCGACCGCGCTGTGGCTCAGCCAGGAGGATCTGACGGGCAAGGGCGACCTGGAAATCGTGACGAAGCGGGAGAAGAAGTTCCCCTGGCTGATCGACGACGAGGGCAACTGGACCGTGCGCGCTGACGTCTATTACCAGGATGCCCGTCTTAACTTCCAGGGCAGCCCTTTGAGCCCGACCTCCAACGGAAAGACGATCGGCCCGGAGCTGGGCTTCGGCCACGTGATGGGCACCTATCACGATGAGCAGGTCCTGTTGATCAAGACGGCCCAGGGAAACCGCTCGCTGGGCTTTGATTTCCGTCCGCCCTCCAGTGGCCGCACCGCCCCGGACAGCGAGTGGGAGTCCCTCGAGTACAAGCTCATGGTCGAAGGCGTGCGCAAAATCCTGGATGACATCGAGAATATCGTGCCCGGCTACCAGGGCCAGGGCTACGAGATCGCCGGCTTTGTGTGGTGGCAGGGCCACAAGGACGGCTTTTCCCAGGAACTGGTGGCGGAATACGAGCAGAACCTGGTCAACCTGATCCAGGACGTTCGCAAGGAATTCAAGGTGCCCAGGATGCCGGCCGTCATCGCCACGGTCGGTTTCGGCGGCCACAACATGAGCGACGAGTACCTGCGCATCCTGCACGCGCAGATGGCCGTCGGCGACCCGAAGAAGCACCCCGAATTCGCCGGCACCGTGGCCTCCGTGGACACCCGGGATTTCTGGCGCGAAGCCGACGACTCGCCGATGGAACAGGGCTACCACTACAACCGGAATGCCGCAACCTACATGCTGGTGGGCGATGCCCTGGGGCGGGCGATGGTCAGGCTGCTCGGCGCAACAGCCGAAGCGCTTCCGCACCCCGCGGGGGCGAGATTCGTTGCCCAACAGGCCGGCCCCGAACGGTCAGAGCAGAATCCGGCCGCGGCGCAGGCGGCGCTAAGGCCGATCATCTTGGATGGCATGGCAGCGGCCTACGTCGCCGACCCCAGGCACCACGCAGCGCTGTTGAGCGAGGCCGGCGGGGAGCGACCGGCGCGCGTCTCGCAGTTCCTGCAGGGCGCAATGTACGGGCTCACCCAGCTCTATCGCGCGGCCGGAGTAAACGACTACGACTGGCACCCCTTCGGTCCGGACCTGAGGAACCTGCAGTGGGACTACTACAGCTTCGACCCGCCGGAGACCATGCCCAAGGAAAAGGGACCTCGCTACCGCCAGGTGACGTATCCCCAGGGCATGGAGCACTGGTTCGCGCCCGACTTCGATGCCGCCCGGGCGGGTTGGAAGAAGGGGCTGCCGCCCTTCGGCCAGCTCGACGGGAAACTCGAACCGCTGAGCGATTCCTGCACGGCGCCTTTTTGCGGCTGCAGCCAAACCCCAAGGAGCCTGTGGGAAAAAGAAGTTCTGCTCGTCCGCGGCACCTTTGAAATCCCGCCGCTCAAAGAGGGCCACCGCTACCGGATCGTCCTCGGCGGCAGTGCCCACGTCAATGCGGGCGAAGGTTATGCGATCTACGTCAACGGCCGGCTGCTGGCCGAGTCGAAAGCCGGCGTCGGCGTTCGCCAGGGCGGACAGCCCCGCGGGGGCCATATCTACAACGATTTCCGCGATGAATTCCAGGGCGGCCAGGTGACCATCGCGGCTACCAGCTTCCTGAGATACAACCATCCGCGGATCAGCCCGTATCCCCCGCGCGGGCACCTCACGATCTGGCTGGAGGAGGCGAAGCTCCCGCCGCTGGATTAAGAGACTATCCGAGAGCACAGTTTGGGTGGCCGTGGCTTACGCCGAAGGGAAGCCACGGACCGGTTTTCCGGGGTTACGCTACGCTCCAACCCCGGCCACCCAGGTTGTACGCCGGTTTTCGGATAGTCGCTAGTCGTCCGACACACGTGAAGTGTCGAGTTGGGTGCCACTGCTGGCTTGTCCAGCAGTGCCGAATACACGGTTGGGCAAGCCAACCGTGGCAGCCCACAGTTTAACTGTGTCGGACTACTACTCACGCGCCCCGCCGGTTGCGGCGATAGGCGCTGGGCGAGATGCCTTCGATCCGCCGGAAAACGGCGCACATCTGCATGGTGTCGCGGAACCCGCTCTCGCGCGCCAATTCCCGGATCAGCGTGTCGCTCTCGAGGAGCCGACGCTTGAGCCGCTCGACGCGCAGCCGGGCGATCTCGCCGGCGATCGATCGGCCCAGGCACGCGCGGAAACGCCGTTCCAGCGTGCGCCGCTCGACGTGTATCCCGACCGCCACGTCGCCAACGCGGATCTGCTCGTCGCTGTGCTCGGCAATGAACCTGAGGGCCGCGGCAACCAGCGGGTCATCCACGGCCAGGGCGTCGGTCGATTGTCGCGGCAGCAGTTCGACCGGCTCGACGTAGACCGGCTCGCTGGGCGGACGCCGGCCGTCGATCATCGCCTCGAGCAGTTCAGCCGCGCGAAAACCCACTCGCTCGTAGCCCAGCTCGATGCTGGTCAGCGACGGTTCCGGATGGGCGCAAATCACCGGCTCGTTGCCCGTTCCCACCAAGGCCGCATCGTACGGCACGCGCACCTCGCGCCGGGCGCAGGCACACGCCAGATATCGGCACAACAGGTCGTAAGAGACGCACACGCCGATCGGCAGCGACCAGGAATCGATCCATTCGTCCAACCGGGCGCTGAATCTCTGCCAGTTCTTCGGGCCGGCCCAATATCTATCCGCAACTAACAGCGACGAGCAGGAAAAACCCGACTCGGCCAACGCCGCCCGGAACCCGCCAAGCTGCACCTTGATCGGCTTCTGGCGGGCAATGCCGAGGAAGCCGAAGTGGCGGAAGCCGCGGGCCATCAGGTGTTCGGCTGCCATCCGGCCGGCGGCCGCAATGTCGGGCGCCACGAGCGGCACGTCGGTTACGGGCGAGCTGAACCAGACGTTGACCAGCGGTATGCCCGCCCCCCGGGCCCACTCGGCCAGCGGCCGGGTGACGCGAGCGATGACCCCGTCGTACGGCGCTTGGGATCGCTCCGCGCCGGGCGGCGATCCGGCGAAAAGCTCGGGGATGCACTCCCAGTTGCCACGCTGCTGGGCGTAGTGCATGATTCCGGCGAACACCTCGTGGTGCCGCTTGTAGGGCCATTCGAGCTCGAGCATCACCGCCATGCGTCGCTGTCTGGCCATGGCTTCTGTCTCCGCGGCCGGCCGCAACACCGTGCCGGGCACGTTACCCGCCCAGTGTCGCAAAACTACAGGCCCGTGTCGCTAGTATAGCTTACCGAAGAAGCCCGTTGTACGCCCCCCAGATCGGCGAGCTGTCGCAAACTAGATACATTTTGTCGCAAAACAATAGGAGTTTTGCTTGACAAACGCTGCCGGGTGTGTAGCTTAAGAGTTTAGAGACTGCGCGTGACGGCAGCGGGGGGAATCTGCCCGGCGTCATGCGCAGCAGCCGAAGTGTGCTTCGTTTGTGAGGCCCGTCACACGAAACGACCTTCCTTTAGCCGCACCTAACGGAGGCAGCGTCGCACCAAGGGCAGGCAGACGGCAGATGCGCAGCAGGCTTCAACGAGCTTGAGGCGTTCTGTCGGCGCGCCCAGGACCAAGCAGACTAAGGACTTGTAAAGGAATTGTTTGCCGAATTCGATGCGCAGCCCCGGGTGGCCGGGGCTGGAGCGAAGCGCAGCCCCGGGAAGTAATACTCTTACAAGTTCTAAGGAGCCTTGCACGCTCAAGCTTGAGCGTGCAATGAGCGGCAACGGGTGTTTGCTTCCCCGAGGTGCATTCTTTAGCGCAGACGTGCCCGGCGGCCGAGGGGCTTTCTGCCGCGCATTCCACTGGCAAAGTACCGTAGGGTGCGTGCTCTGCACGCACGCGAATCCCGGCAAAGCCAGTACCGTAGGGTGCGTGCTTTGCACGCACGCGAATCCTGGCGGAGCCAGTGGCACCCGGCGCAGGCCCATTCGATCCGTCCCGCGGGTTGGCGCACTGCGCGCCCTGGACAGAGAAGTGGCAGGCCAATGGTTTTGCCCCTTGCCGCCCACCACGCAACACAAACCGCGTCGGGGGCCGGTGGGGGGCCGATTGGCTGGGAGCAACGATGGTATTCGATGAGACCACCGAGCATGTTTCCAAGCCGAAGATCGCCTCAGCATGGTGCTGGGGGTTGTGAGTAGTTGCACCGTTTCCAAGTCCTTTTGTCGGGAGGGAGAACAACGATGAGCTTCCAAGACCAATCGATTCTGACCAGACGCCGGACCATGCTCGCATGGACCCTCGCCGCCGTGGCGATGGTGGCCGTCGCCTTCGCCGCGGCCTCGGCCAACGCGGAGTTGATGGGCCAAATCGGCATCCTGGACCTGACGGCCAACGAGGGCATCAACCCCGCCACGGACGAGCCCTGGGAGCTGGGGGACCAGTACCGCTTCGCTTTCATCACGAGCGCGGATGGGGATATTTACGCCAGCTCCACTGACATTGAATGGTACAACGCACATGTGCAGGGCCTCGCCGACGCCTCCACCGCTTATCCCATCAGCGCAGCCGACGGTGTGACCTGGAAAGTCATCGGCTCGACGCCCGACGTGGACGCAAGAGACAACACTTCGACCAATCCGCTCGAGGACGGCTTCGGCGAGGCCATCTTCCTGCTGGATGGCAGCACGGTGGTAGCCAATGACAACGGTGACCTGTGGGACGGGTCGATCCAGCACATCATCAACCTCACGGAAAAGGGAGAGGTAAGGGCTCATTGGCCCTTTACCGGCACCAAGCTGGACGGCACCAAGAGAACCGGCGGCTCGGATTACAACCCTTTCGGTGTCGGCACCGTCGGCCAAGGAAATGGCGGCAGCACCACTCAGTGGGTGTGGCGCATCTGGACGGGAAAAGGTCCTGGTAATAACCTGCCCTACTATGCCATGTCGGAGCCTTTGACGGTCGTTCCCGAGCCGTCATCGCTGGCCCTGGCGCTGCTGGGCATCGCCGGCCTGCTGATGATTCGTCGCAAGCGATAACGCCGCGGCGCCGGAGGATGGCCCGGTCGGCTCCTGCCTCGGGCCCGCCCGCCGGCGAGAGGCAGGCGGGAATCCCATCAAAGGGCAATGTCTAACACCATGAAACAGGGGAATAGCGTCATGACTAGTCTGGCACGCTGGACATGGATCGTCGCCGTCGCATTGCTCGGCCTGTTCGCCGCGCCGCTGGCGGCCGACGATCCGGCCGTCTACACCTGGACCGGCGGCGGCTCCGACGGCCTTTGGATCACTCCGGGCAACTGGGACCTGGGCGAGGACTTTCCCGGGGTGCTCGCCGGAGCGGACCCGGATTGGCAACTGCCCGACCGTCCTTGGGACGTGGCCCGTTTTACCGGGACCGGGCCCGGCGTGGTCGATCTGCTCGGGATCGAGAACTACGGGTTCGAGATCTACCTGAGCGGGCTGCAATTGCAGGGCGGCGACTACACGATCCAGGACAGCACGGTTCCGCCCGGCGGCACGACCAGCCAGATGATTCTCGAGTCGCTCAGCCAGACGGCCGGCCAGAACGTCATCAGTGCGGCAATCCACACCGCGTCGAGCATACCCGGCAGCGGCCCGTTCGTGGGCACCGTCTCCGGCGGGCGCCTGGAGTTGACCAACACGGCCAACGAGCTGAGCGGCAGCGAGTGGACCGTCACCGGCGGCGAGCTGTCGCTTGCCGGCGGCACGTTTACCGGCGCGGCGGTGGCCCTCTCGGGCACGGGCAGGTTCTCGATCCAGGAGGATGTGACCCTCCGAGAGGTCACCGCGGTTGGCGGCGGCGCGGTGATCGACACCGGCGCGAACGAGCTGCAGGTCACCGAGACCTACCAGGCAGACGAAATCACCATCTCGACCGTGGGTGCTCCGGTGGGTCTTAAGGGGTCGAACCTGGTGACCGGCTTCGATCGCGTGAGGCTGACCGGCGGGGAGGTCACCCTGGGCGGCGTCGTGACCATCCCCGAGGGCGCCAAGGCCCATTACGCCTTCGAGGACCCGGCCAACCTGGGGCTGGATTCGATCGGCGACGACGAGAGCGGCAACCACCAAGGTTCACCGGGCCAGGCCCCCGGCGTCTCCGGCATGGCCCTGAGCGTGACCGGCGGCAGCGGCATCAGCTTCCCTGATCTCGGCCTGCTGGAGGACGCGTTTAACAACAAGACCTGGTCGTTGTGGGTCAGTCCGGGCGAGCTGGTTGACAACGGGTTGATCTTCGAGGAGGGCGGCGGCACCAACGGCGTGCAGTTCGACATCGACACGGACGGCCTGCTCGACGTCCACATGCGCAACGACAACGCCGGTGCGGGCAAAGAGATCAACCTCACCTCCACCGCCGACGTGTCGGCTGCGGCGGGCTTCACCCACGTGGCCGTCACCTTCGAGGACCTGGGGGCCGACGCGCTGGTCAGGCTGTTCATCAACGGCGTGGAGGAGGACAGCGTGACCTGGAGCGGCTACAACCAGATCAAGGCTCACGGGTCGAACGCGGCGATCGGCAATACGTCGCAGGGCCCGCCGGCCCCTGCCAACAACTTCGACGGGCTGATCGACGAGTTCTACATCTACCAGACTGCCCTCATCCAGGCAGAGATCGACCAACTGGCGCATGCCTATGACCCGCTGGATCTGACCAGCGCGCAGTTGCTCGTCAGTGCGGATACCGCCCTGAGCCTGACCACGAACGTGGCCTTCGGTGACCTGAACATCGCCGCCGGCCAGACGCTTACCAAGCTTGGCACAGGCACGCTCGAACTGCGCCAGGAGACGGCCGCCAACCAATTGCCGGCCGACAGCACGGTAAAGATCGAGGAGGGCACGCTGCGCATGATCGCCCTGGAAGGCGACGACGGGCTGCTGAACCCGATGGACCAGGGCGCCCTGTGGCTCGACGGCGGCACGTTCCACGTCGCCGCGACGACGCCGACGACCGAGCCGTTCGACATGACGGCCACCAACGTCGCGGTCAGCAGCGACTCGGGCCTGGCGGCATCCGGCATCTCCCAGGTGCTTGTTGGCAATCTGACCTTTGACGCACCGGCCGTGCTTTCCACGAGCGGCGCGGACTTCGCTTTTGCTGCCACGACGCTCGCGGCCGGCCCCGGCGCCACGGTCGGACTCGCTGCGGCCGCAGACGCCAACATGCGCATCCTCGACGTCGATAGCGAGCACGCCGACAGCGTGCTCCAACTGAGCGGCGGCGACCAGTTCGAGCTGGCCGGCACACTGCACGCCGACGTGCACGTTCAGACCCTCGGCAATACCCGCGCCCGGCTGGTCGATGGTCTTGATCTCAACCACCATACCCTGACGCTCGAAGGCCGCGACTACCGCGTGGAGACCGATCCGGGTGCCGGCGAGATTGTCTCTCGCAGCGTCCAGCCCTTGCCCGTCTCCCACGGCGCCGACGGAACACCTTGGAATACCGCCCCCGGCGAGTTGGAGGTTACCCTGGAAAACCGCAGCGGAATCGAGGTGTTCGTCGAGGAGGGCGGCTGGTTCATGGTCGGGGAGGTTGCGATGGAATTCGACCCGGCTGTCAACACCACGCCCATCCAGGTCAACGTGGCCGATGGCGTGGGCAATGCGATGCTTCGGGCGGCGCCGGCGCACCAAGCCGACATCGATCCGGTCAAGGGCACCACTGTCCTCCATGGACTGGAACTCGGCGCGGGTTCCTCGGCCAACGTCGCTGCCGACGCGGACGACCAACTCGTGAACATCCTCCACGTGGACCTCGGCCCGAACGACCCCAATGCGGAGCTGAGCACCCAGGTCGGCCTGCTGGATATGACGGCCAACGGGGGCATCAATCCCACCACGGGCGAGCCCTGGAAGCCCGGCGACACGTACCGCTTCGTCTTTCATACGAGCGAGGATGGCGATAATAACGCATTCGAGACTGATATTGAGTGGTACAACGCGCACGTACAGAGCGTGGCCGACGCGTCCACGGTGTATCCCATCAGCGCAGCCGACGGTGTGCCCTGGAAAGTCATCGGCTCAACGGCTACCGTGGACGCGCGAGACAACACCCACACCAATCCCGAGGTGGACGGCCCCGGCGAGACCATCTTCCTGCTGGATGGCACGACGGTGGTAGCCGAGGACTACGAGGATCTATGGGACGGCGAAATCCAGCACATCATCAACCTCACGGAACAGGGGGAGGAAAGGGCTTGGTGGCCCTTTACCGGCACCAAGCTCGACGGCACCAAGAGAACCGGCGGCTCTGACTACAATCCTTTGGGTGGCGGCCGCGTTGGCCAAGGAAATGCCAGCGAAACCCATCACTGGGTCTGGCGCCTCTGGACTGGAAGGCCTCCTGATAATATACTCCCCTTCTATGCCCTGTCCGATTCTTTGGCGCTTTACTATCCGGGGGCCCTGAACCTCAACGGCCGCGACCTGGCCCCCGAGACGATCACCGGCTCGGGCAGCATCATCAATGCGGGCACGGTCGCGCTGGCCGATGGCGGCACGCTCGCCCCCGGGCAGAACGGCATCGGCGGGATCAAGATCGACGGCGACTTGACGCTCGGCGACGGCGCTACGTACGTGGCCGAGTTGCAAGAGGAGGGTACCAGCGACCTGGTGGCAGTGACCGGCACGCTGGACCTCCAGGGCACCGACGACGTGCTCGCGCTTGACTGGCTGCCGGGCAGCGACGCGGGATCGAAGTTCGGCGGCGAGTACGTGGTGGCCCAG
>CAYXPN010000010.1:11546-37284 GCA_964467075.1 uncultured Planctomycetaceae bacterium | reverse complement strand
TGAACGTCAAGTCGCTGGTGGTCAAAAACCACAGCGACAAAATGCGCGTGATCCGCGTGGAGAAGAGCCAGCGCGGTCCGGTGACCGGCGCGGATATCGAAGTCGACGATCAGGTCGAGGTGGTCAACAAGGACCACGTTCTGGCCACGCTCACCGACGAGGTGCCCTTCCTGCTGGAAATGGTCGTGGAAAACGGCCGGGGCTATGTGCCGGCCAGCGAACACACCCCCCACCCCCAGGAGATCGGCATCATCCCCGTGGACGCGGCCTACAGCCCGGTGGTCCGCGTACGCTACGAAGTCGAAGAAACCCGCGTCGGCCAGAAAACCAACTACGACCGGCTGATCACCGAAATCTGGACCGACGGGTCCGTCAGCCCGGAAATGGCCCTGGTCGAGGCCGCCAAAATCCTCCGCAAACACCTCAACCCCTTCGTCCAATACTCCGAACTCGGCCCCATGGTCCACAGCGAAGCCCGCGCCCTGGGCAGCGCCGGCCTGGACCAGGCCACGGAAGCCAAGCTCAACATGAGCCTGGCCGAGTTGAACCTTTCGGTGCGGGCCATGAACTGCCTGGAATCCGAGAACATCCGCACGGTGCGGGAGATGGTTTCCTATAGCGAAGACCAGTTGCTCGAGCTGCGGAATTTCGGCGAAATCACCCTGCAAGAGGTCCGCGAGAAACTGGCCGACATCGGACTGCGCCTGGGAATGCGCCTGCCGTCGCCCGCGGTCAGCCCGCTGGAATGAAATCGTTTTGGGCGGGGCAGGCGGTGCGGATTCCTCCCGCATTTTTCCTATTGCTAGCCGAACAGAACGATCATGCGACACCGACGACGAGGCCGAAAACTGGGGCGCAATCCCAAGCATCAGCGGGCCCTGCTGCGCAACCTGGCCTGCGCGCTGATTCTCACCGAGCGCGACGCCGAGCTCGACAACAACAAGCCCAAGCAGAAGGGCCGCATCATCACCACCCTGGCCAAGGCCAAGGAAGTGCGCCCGCTTTTGGAACGCTGCATCACCATCGCCCGACACGCCCTGCCGCACCAGGAAGCAGCCGACCGCCTGGAACCCGACGCCCAGCGCGGAACCGACCAGTGGCGCCAGTGGCGCGAAAGCGACCAATGGCAAGAGTGGAACCAGACCGTGGCGCCGGCCGTGGCGGCCCGACGCCGCGTATTGAAACTGCTGGGAAACAAGCAGGCCGTGCGGGTCCTCTTCGACGAAATCGCTCCGCGCATGGCCGAGCGCCGCGGGGGATATACGCGCGTGCTTCGTCTGGCCACTCCCCGACTGGGCGATGCAGGCCCTCGGGCGATCCTCGAACTGGTGGGCACCCACGATCGTGTGCGCCGGGAATCGGTCCGTCCGAGCTTTGAGGAAGAAACTGCCGAAGACTCGTCTGCAAGCGAGCCGGCGCCGCAGTCCGAAGAGACCCCGGAAGACCCGGCCGGCTGAGCCTCAGCCGGGTATTGACCGTCAGAGAACCACTGACGCAAGGCCGATGGGCGGGAGGCCGCATTCTACTGGACAAATCCGGCGCCGTCTGCGACATTGGCTGTCTGAGCGCCAGTGTGCGCCGGGTGGAGCGGAGGGAACTCGAATCGGACACGGAGCAGTCGTAGCAGCCCGTTTCGGCCGGCGCTCCTGTGCAACGGCCGGCCGGGACGCCCCTGGTCAGGAGATGCCAGGATGCAGCACCGCAGGAAGTGTGCCGCCCAGGACGACCTGCACGGGACCCCTTCGGCTTCTGCGCGTTCACGCCGGTCTGGGGCGGGAGCGGAGCAGGCGGGCTTCGACTTCTCGCTGCACATGACCCGCTTGTGCACCGACATGGCCGCCCGCGTACCGCTGTTGGGCCACATCGACATGTCTCGTGTGGCCGTCGGGTTCACCCAGACGCGCAAGTCAACGCTTTCGGGCATCCACGCCTGTCTGGTGCCGCTGCGGTTTGCCGGCGGTTCGCTGGCGATGACCCGCGGCCGGCAACGGTGGGTCATGCCCCGGCTGTACACCGCCGAGGGGCGCGAGCTGCTCTACCTGCTGATGTTCTATCTGCCGCGTTTCCTCAATGCACCGCTCGGTGAGAAACTGACGACGGTCGTCCACGAGCTCTGGCACATCGGCCCCCGGTTCGACGGCGATCTGCGGCGCTATCATGGCCGATGTTACGCCCACGGGTCCTCCCAGGCCGCCTTCGACGCCCAGGTCGAAGGCCTGCTCGCCCACTGGCTCGACGCCGCCCCGCCCGCGGCGTTGTACGACTTCCTGCGCTCGGATTTCCGCCGGTTGCTGGCCCGGCACGGCCGCGTGTTCGGCCAGAGAATCCGCCGGCCCCAGCCCATCCGGCTCGACGATCAACCGGCCCTCGCACCCGCGTCGGCGAAACCCGGGTAAAGGGAAACGCCCGCTATGATCACGGTCGCCGAAATCGCCGCCTTCCTCGAACAGTTGGCCCCCCGCGAGCTGGCCGAGTCGTGGGACAACGTGGGCCTGCTGGTGGGCGACCGGCGCTGGGAGGTGCGCCGGTTGATGACCTGCCTGACGGTCACGCCCGCCACAGTCAAAGAGGCCCGGCAGCGCAAGGCCGAAATGATCGTGGCCCACCATCCCTTGCCCTTTCAGCCCCTCGAGCGGCTCACGTCCGAAACCACGCCCGGCCGGCTGCTGCTCGAGCTGGCGGCCGCGTCGATCGCCGTCTACAGCGCCCATACCGCCTTCGATTCGGCGCGCGAGGGAGTCAACCAGCGTCTCGCCGCGGGTCTGAAGCTGCGCGGCATCACGCCGCTGGTCTCCCGCCAGACACCGCCCGGCGCCGGGCGCTTCGGCTGGCTCGAACAGCCCGTAGAGTTGCGCGAGCTGGCCCGCCGCGTGATGGATTTCCTGCGTACGCGATCGTCGCAGATCGTCGGCCATCCCGAACGGCCGATCCGCATGGTCGCCGTCGGGTGCGGTGCGGCCGATGAGCTGCTGCGTCCGGCCATCGAGCTGGGCTGCGATGCCATGATCCTCGGCGAGGCCCGCTTCCATACCTGCCTGGAAGCCGAGGCGGCCGACGTGGGCCTGGTGCTGCCGGGCCATTTTGCCAGCGAGCGGTTCGCCGTGGAGCAACTCGCCGAGACCCTCGTGGAGCGCTTCAGCGGGCTGGAAATCTGGGCCAGCGGCGAGGAGCACGACCCGCTGCGCTGGATCGGCCCGGGGGCGTAACCGCTCGGCGAGCCGGGCGCGCAAGCGCCCGGTTCGGGTGGAATCGCCAATCACGTCGAACTGTGTGCCGACCAAACCGCTCACCTGACGCCGGCTCGCCGCTGTGCTCGCCTTCCCGGCGGGATAAGCCCGCCGGCTCGTTGGCATTGCGCGTGGCGCGTGCGGGTTTCGTCCCGAGTGGCGTTTCGCCCGTTCAAGGGGCGACGCATGTGTCGCCCCTAGAGGAACCCGCCCCCAAGAGGAATGCGATGCGTTGCCCGGAGATGCTTGGGAGACGCCGAAAAGACGACGGCTGGTAGCCGCGCTGCCTCCCTTCGCGAGAGCCCCCAGAGACCCCACTGAATTGCCTGCTGATCTTAGGACTTGTAAAGGAATTGTTTGCCGAATTCGATGCGCAGCCCCGGGTGGCCGGGGCTGGAGCGAAGCGAAGCCCCGGGAAGTAATACTCTTACAAGTTCTTAGCAGAGCCGCCCCGGGCTGTCAAACAGTTTGTCGGGCTGTGTCTGGCGAGATTTCCCGGGCGACGACCTGGGCCGCCGAACGGCCACGACCGCAGCGTGGCCCTCCGAGGCGACGTGTGGCCCTCCAGTTCCGGTCGATTGCACCCGACCGGTCGGCCGGTTAGCATGTTGGCGTGCGGCGGCCTTCCCCCGAGCAGCCACGCCGATCGGCCATCTTCGCATCCGCCCACGCGTACGCCCGGAGCCTGCCCCACCCGTAGTTCCCGCCCCATTGTCCCAACACGCATCAGGAGGTATCGCCCATGTGTAGCAGATGGTTGTGCAAGTCGTCGTTGCGGGTGTTGTTCACCACCCTGGTGATCCTGCTCTTGGTTGGCTTGGCCGCGCTGCCGGCCCGGGCCGACGTGCGTTTGCCGGGCTTCTTCACCGACCACATGGTGCTCCAGCGCGACATGCCCGTGCCCATCTGGGGCTGGGCCGACCCGGGCGAGAAGGTGGTCGTGAGCCTGGGCGAAAAGACGGCCGAGACCACGGCCTCTCCGGAGGGCAAGTGGACGGTCAAGCTGGAGTCCATGTCGGCCGGCGGACCGCATGTATTGAAGGTCTCGGGCAACAACACGATCGAGCTAAAGGACGTGCTGGTGGGCGAGGTGTGGCTGGCCTCGGGCCAGTCGAACATGGCGATGAGCGTATCGGGCTGCCGCGATTTTGAGCAGGAGAAGGCCGCGGCCGACCTGCCGCAGATTCGCCACGTGACCATTGCCCGAAGCCCGGCCGAGACGCCGCAGGACGATTGCCAGGGCCAGTGGCAGGTGTGCAGCCCGGAGACGGTGGGCGGTTTTTCGGGGACTGCTTTCTTCTTCGGGCGCGAGCTGCACCGCGAGCTGGGCGTGCCCGTGGGGCTGATCAATTCGTCCTGGGGCGGCACGCCGGTGGAGGCGTGGACGAGCGTGAAGGCTCAGCAGGCGCATGAGGAACTCAGGCCCATGCTCGCAGACTGGCAGCAGCGCGTGGCCTCCTACGATCCTGAGACAGCAAAGCAGCAATACGACCAGGCCCTGGCCCGCTGGGAGCAAGCGGCCGAGAAGGCCAAAGCCGAGGGCAAGCCGGTTCCCCGGCGCCCGCGTCCGCCGGCCGATCCGCGGCTAAGCGCCCACCGGCCGGGCAATCTCTACAACGGCATGATCGCGCCGCTGTGTCCGTTCGCTATTCGCGGGGCCATCTGGTATCAGGGCGAGTCGAACTCGGGCCGGTCGGGCACCTACGGCCTGCAACTGGCCACCATGATCGGCAACTGGCGCGACGACTGGGGCTGTGAGTTCCCCTTTGCCTGGGTCCAGTTGCCCAACTTCATGGCGCCGCAGCAGCAGCCGTCCGAGGGCGGTTGGGCCTTGATCCGCGAGCAGATGCTCCAGACCCTCGCCGTGCCCCAGACCGGCATGGCCATCACCATCGAGTTGGGCGAGGCGGGCGACATCCATCCGAAAAACAAGCAGGGCGTGGGCAAGCGGCTCGCCCTCTGGGCACTGGCCGAGGTGTATGGCAAGGACATCGTCTATAGCGGGCCGATCTACAAGGAAATGAAGCGCGAGGGAGAGAAGATCATCCTCAGCTTCGACCACGTGGGCGGCGGGCTGGTGGCCGAGGGCGGCAAGCTGCGCGGATTCGCCGTTGCCGGAGAGGACCGCAATTTCGTCTGGGCCGAGGCACGCATCGAAGGCGACAAGGTCGTGGTCTCCAGTCCCGAGGTCAAGCAGCCCGTGGCCGTGCGCTACGGCTGGGCCTCGAACCCGGATTGCAACCTCTACAACAAGGCGGGCCTGTCTGCCTCACCCTTCCGTACGGACCGGTGGGAGCAATAGGCCGGCTGCGCGCAGCGGCAAACCGTATCGTTACAGGCGACGCGCCACGTGGGTAGGGGCGACGCATGCGTCGCCCCTACCCACGCTCCCCTCTCACACCAGCGGGAGAGGGGAGACGCGCCGGCGGGGCGGACTGGCTGAGTTGCTCGAAGCTGATCTCGCGGAAACACACGGCCAGGCGCCGCGGGTCCTTCTCACCCCAGACTGCGCGCGGCGATTCGGCAAACGCATAGCGGAACTCGATCCGACTCAGCGCGCGCACGTGCTCGGCCGGCAAGAGCAGCTCCAGCTCCAGCCACTCGCGCGTGCGCGCCAGGGGGAAGCAGCCGAGCTGCTCAGCGCCCAGCAACACCGTGAGCTTCTGCTGCCGTGTGCGCAGGCCCAGGGGCTTGACCCAAAGGCGCACACGATAGGCGGTGCCCTCGCTGAGCGGCACGCGAATCGCCGAGCGCTCGCCCGAAGACCAGCGGAAGAAGTCGTCGCCGCTGCGTTCGGCCACGCAGAAACCCTCCCAATCGTGGGCGAACTCTTCCAGCCGGGCGAAACTGTAGGTGCCCGACGCGCGGAAGTCCGGCCCGCGCCAGCGCAGCACCAGGTCCTCAGTGCGGGCCGCCAGGTGCAGCCCCCCGCCGCTCGGCACCCGGGCGTCCCAGTATGAGCTGTAGAGGAGCAGTCGGGCGGGGGGCGGCTTGCGCGTTTCCCGGTCCGGTGCCATCAGGAAGGCCCAGCGCCGGTCCAGCCGGGGCGGAGCGCCGGCCCGGTCGAGCGCCAAAACCATGCCCGCGGCCGCGGGCCACGTGTTGCGGTCGAAGACCACCAATTGATAGTCGCCCGGCTCGTGGCGGTGCAATACGGCCAGCGCGGCTTCGTTCACTGCCCGTACCTGGCGGCTCTCGTGCCCGCCGCGGCGCAGGGCAGCGGAGAGGCGCAGGCTATCGACCACGTTGGCCCCGCAGGCGAGCAGAATCAGCAGTCCTATCGCCACAGCCGCGGCTCGCCGGGCTGTCCGACGCCGCTTGCCGGGCTGGCCGCTCTCAACAAGTCTGCGCGGGCGCTCTGCCAGCCAGCGCGCCAGCCAGGGCAACATGGCCCCGCCCACCACCACCAGGATCAACATCCCCAGATTGGTCATCCACCAGACCAGATACAGCTCGATCCGGCCCACGGTGCGCCGCAACAGCAGCGTGGAGACCACCAGCAACACGCCGAGCATCAAGGCCAACGCCGCCTCGAAGCTGCGGCGCCCGCGCCGCGCCAGCAGATAGCCGACCGGCAACAGCGCCATCAACAGCCAGGCGCCCGCTCGCGAAGCGGCACCTGGCGCCTCGCCCCAGAGATGGTCCAGCCCCTGACCCCTGAGGCCCAACGGAATCGCCCGCGATGCCCGTCCCAGTGTTTCCTCCCAGCCGTGGCGTGCAGGCGTTTCGGCGACAAGCTGAAGGATGCGCGTCAGATTGCCGGGCTCGTGTTGCCACTGCTCGACGAGCGGGGGTATCCACAGCAGGCCCGCAAGCAGCGCCGCGGCGACGACGGCCTTCCCGAAGCTCCCTGAGCCCGCGGTGCGCACGCCAAGCTTGAAGCGCAGCGGTCTGACTGCGGCCAGCAGCAAAGCGCCCAGCGCGGCGAGCGCCGCGGGGGTATGGACCAGGTGTGTCTGGATGAGAAACGAGCCGACGGCCGCGGCGGGCACCAGATACCAGACGTGGCGCTGGGCCACCGCGGCCAGCAGGATCAACAGGGCGGCCGAGGGCAGAATGGTCACCGCGGCGGTCCAAGGTTCGGCCAGCGTGGCCATGCCCAGGGTCCTCATGTGCAACAGCAGCAGCAAGGTGGTCCAAACCAGCACGCCGCGCCCGGCGCGGCGGTGGACCACGGCGAGGATACCCCAGGCCGCGGCCAGATTGATCAACACCGCGGTCAGCGCGATCGCAGCGAACCGCGCGCCGCCGAGCCAATAGACGGGCATGAGCAGATAGACATACATCGGACCGGGATGGTGTACGCCCAGGCGCGGCGAACCCAGCCCTACCAGCGGCAGCCCGCGCTGGGCCCCTCGCACGGCCAGCTCCAGAATTGCCTCGTCGCCCACCGGAGTCGCCCCGCGCGCAGCGCACCACACTACCGCGCCCAGCACACACAGCGGCAACGCGACCGCTGCGTAGCACATCCACACCACCAGCCACTCGCGCCAGAACGCGCGCTGGCGCAACCGCTGCCGGCAGGCAGGCGAGACGGGCGGCGGGTTCTTGGGTTCGGAGCTCATGGGTGCCGGGCCGATCGCCGCGGCCAGGCAGCGTGACGCGGGCTACCCCGGCCGGATCATTTGGAAAGCACGTGGCTGCTTGCGCGACAAACGTGCGACAAACAGCGTAACCGTTCACGGGCCGTCATTGTCGCCTTTCGCTCCGCGAAAGTGGCGCTGCTTTCGCGGAGCGAAAGGCGACTATCCACCCGAAATGGCCCGAAAACGGGCAGCGGCCCGTGAACGGTTACCAAACAGCCGGCGCGCGCCGGAAAGCCGGCGCGAACCGGCGAACCACTCCGCCACTGCACCGCGTAGGACAAACAGGAGCTATTGATGTTTGTATGGTCAACGATCAGGGGGTCAAGTCCGTAGCCCCTCACGACCGGGCTCCCGTTGGTCGCCCTCGATCATTCGCGGCGCCGGGTCCAATAGGCCGGGCTGCTTCCGGCGATGATAGCCTAGCCCGATGCCACCGGGCAAGCCGGCCCCCGCCGCGCGTGCCGATCGTTTCGGGGCCGGTTGTTCGCGTTGTTCCGCGAGCGCGGCCCGCGGAGCTTTCCCGCATTTCCCTGCAAACGTCACCGGCGCACATCGTCTGCGCAGGTGGCACGATAGGGGCAAACACGGCGTGCGGTCCCGGCCGGTGCAATGCACATGCGAAGTTGGGTTTATACGGGCTGCGCAAACGGAATGGGGGCAGAAAACGCCGCGCATTTTTTGACCGCAGCGAAATCGTGTTCTATGGTTGACGGCGGTCCGTGTATGGACGTTTGAAACGGCCGCGGGCTGACGTCGCCCCACTTTGGCGCCGTCCGCCGACCACCTCCCTGCCATGACTCGCACCGCTGTCGCCCCCAGACCACGGGTGGGCCTGTGGACGGGCGGCCGGGCAACCTGCAAACCACGGACGACATCATGCGCAGCAGGGTCGCCATTCTCCTGGCAGTCTGGATCGGCCTTGCCGGATGGTGGTCGGCATGTTTCCCCGACGCTGTCCGCGCTCAGCAGACCACGACGATTACCATCGTCGATCCTGACGAGCAGATTCTCGATCTCCTGCGCGCCGGCCACCAGTTGGAGCTCCAGCGCCGCTGGAGCGAGGCCCTGACGCACTACGAAGACGCACTGCGGCGCCACCCCGGCGACCCCGGCTTGCAGCGTCGGTTTGAGCGGGTGCGCATGCACTACGATCTGACGCGCCGCTACGGGGATCAGACGTTCTGCGACCAGCTCGCGCGCATGTCCGCGGGCAAGGCGCTCGATCTTTATACGGAGGTGCTGCGCAAGATCGAGGCGCACTATGTCGAGCCGCCCCACTGGAAACACCTGGTCGAGCAGGGGACCAACGAGTTGGAAGTGGCCCTGGACGAGCCGAGTTTCATCGAGTGCCACCTGCCCCAGGTCGATCCCCGGGCCGTCAGCAATCTGCGCTATGAGTTGCGGCGCGTGGTGGGCATGCGGATCGTGGCCGGGCGCGAGGACGCGCGCGACACGGTGGCCTGGGCGGCCCAACTGGCCCAGCAGCGCATCGGTCTGTCGCCGACGGCCGTGATCTGGGAGTATCTCTGCGGGGCGGCCAACGCGCTGGATCCCTATTCCGCATATCTCACGGCCGGCCAGCTCAACGAGGTCTATGCCCAGATCGACGGCAACTTCGTGGGCTTGGGCATCGAACTGAAGGCCGAGGAGGGGCGGCTGCACATTGTGCGCGTGATCTCGGGCAGCCCGGCTGAAGAGGGCGGCCTGCGCGCCGGTGAATGGATTCTTTCGGTCGACGGCCGGCAGACAGCGGGCCTGAGCACCGACCAGGCCGCGGACCTGCTCCAGGGCGAAGAAGGCAGCCTGGTGCGCCTGGAGGTGGTCCTGGCGTCCGAGTCCCCGCGCCAGGTCGTACTCCGGCGCCGGCGCGTCGAGGTGCCCAGTGTCGATCTCGTGAAGATGCTCGACGCGCAGGAGGGGGTGGCCTATTTTCGGCTCGCCTGTTTCCAGAGGAGCACGCCCAGCGACCTGCACCACGCCCTTTGGACCCTCCACCGCCAGGGCATGCGCGTGTTGATCGCGGACCTGCGGGGCAACCCGGGCGGACTGCTGACCACCGCGGTCGAAGTGGCCGACTTGTTCCTCGAGCGCGGCATCATCGTTTCCACGCGCGGGCGCAATGTGCAGGAGGACTTCACCTACGCGGCCCATCCCGAGGGCACCTGGCGCGTGCCGCTGGTGGTCCTCGTGGATCACGACAGCGCCAGCGCCGCGGAAATCCTCGCCGGCGCGCTGAAAGACCACGGTCGCGGAACCGTGGTGGGCATGCGAAGCTACGGCAAGGGTTCCGTGCAAGGCATCTTCCCCTTAAGCGGCTGCGAAGCCGGTCTGCGATTGACCACGGCCAGGTTCTATTCTCCCAGCGGTCAGCCCTATAGCGGGCAAGGCGTGGTGCCCCACATCGTCGTGCACCAGGCCGCCCGGCCGATCGGGGGCCAACTGCCCGCTGCCGGCGACGATCCGGTGTTGACCGCTGCACTGCACGCGGCGCGCAATCTGCTGGCCGCGCGCTGAAGGGCTTCTTCCGGGCCGGCAACCTCCGCAAGATGGCCAATTCTTGTGTGTTGCGCCGAGTTTGACGGCCCGATAAATCGGGCCACTACCAGCGGTTGGTAGTGACCGTACTTGTACGGTCCTCAGACGGCCCGATAAATCGGGCCACTACAAACACCCGATGCATCGAGCCACTACAAACGGTTGGTAGTGACCGTCCTTGTGCGGTCCTCAGACGGCCCGATAAATCGGGCCACTACAAACGGTTGGTAGTGACCGTACTTGTACGGTCCTCCGGCGAGCCGGGAGCGTCAGCTCCCGGTTGCGCCCACTACAAGCCGCCGATCAATCGGGCTACTAGGACCCGGTGGTTTGCGATGTGCTCTTTGCGCAGGGCTTGGCTGCTGGGGTGGATGTGATAGCATGAACAGTTTGGCACACCGCGGCAAAGCGCCGTTGCTCAACAGTCTTCGGCCCGCCCATGTTCGATCGTCTCGGCACTTCGGTTTCCCGCCACTGGCTGCTGGCACTCGCCTTCTGGGTGGCCCTGGCCGCCGGCCTGCACCTCTGCGCGCCGCCGTGGGACCAGGTGACCCGGGACGGGGACTTTGAATACCTGCCTGCGGACATGACCAGCGTGCGCGGCACCCGGCTGCTGCACGAGGCGTTTCCCGAAATCCGTTCGCGCAGCGCCGCGGTGCTGGTCGTGGCACGTAGCGAAGGCAAGCTCCAGCCTGCGGATTTCCGCATCGCCGATCGCCTGGTGCAGCGGTTTGCCCCGCCGGAGGGCTCCGGGGGCGGGACATCGACCAATCACTCTGCGGCGGACAACGGTTCGAGCGGCGATCATCGCAGCGACGAAATCGGCCCTCACACTGCCGCCGCGCCCGGCGGGGATGCGGCCGCCGCGCCGTCCGGCGAGGAAGGCGCGCCCGGCGCCGCTCCGCCGGGCGCAAGTTCACCCGGCGCGGCTTCGCCCGGCAAGTCCGCAAACCACGGAAGCCTGGCAATGCCCCGGCACGCCGACGGCCCGGTGGTGGGCGTGTGGGACTATCGCAGTCTGGTCGTGGGGCGCAAGCTGCTGAGCCCGGTCGGCGATCAGGGCCAGGCCGCGCTGGCGGTCTTGCAGCTTGGCAAGGAGTTCATGTCGATCGCCAACATGCGGTTCATGCAGCAGGTATACGACACGCTGGACGAGCTCCGCTCGGAGGCGGACTTCCCAGCCGGCCTGGAGCTCGGCGTGACCGGGTCCGCAGCCATCGGGGCCGACATGCTGCTCGCCGCGGAACAAAGCATCCGCAACACCGAACGTACGACAATCCTGCTGGTGGTGCTGATCCTGCTGCTCGTCTATCGGGCCCCGGGACTGGTGGTCGTGCCGCTGGCGACCATCGCCGTCTCGTTCTCGGTCGGACTGAGTCTGCTGGCGTTGCTCGTCAGGCTCAGTGGTCAGCTCGACTGGCTGGATTTCCAGGTGTTCAAGACCACGCGCATCTTCATCATCGTGATCCTCTTCGGCGCGGGGACCGACTACTGCCTTTTCCTGATCGCCCGGTATCGCGAACTGCTCGGACAGGGCCTGGGCCCCGAGCAGGCCCTCTCGGCTGCGCTGGGCCGAGTGGGCAAGGCGCTGGCTGCCAGCGCGCTGACGACGATCGTGGGGCTGGGGGCCATGGTGTTCGCTGATTTCGGCAAGTTCCGCAACGGCGGGCCGGCCATCGCCCTCTGCCTGGTGGTCACGCTGGCGGCCTGTGTGACCATGGCTCCTGCGTTGCTGCGAGCCGCGGGTATGCGTATCTTCTGGCCCTTTGCGCGCTCGCTGCGCGGCGGTGCTGCACAACAGGGCGAACAGCGTGGCGCCCCGCGCTTCTGGCTGTGGCTTGCCGACGTGGTGCTGCGTTATCCCGGCCGTATCCTGGTGGTAAGCTTTCTACTGCTTGCGCCGCTGGCAGGCTACGGCTGGCGCCCGCAGGTCACCTACGATCTGCTGGCCGAGCTGGGGCCCGATTCGCCCAGCGTGCGCGGCACGGCGCTTCTGCGGCAGCATTTTCTGGCCGGCCAGATCAGCCCGGCGACCGTGCTGGCCTGGCATCCGCACGGCGCGTTTGACACCTCCGAAGGCGAGCAGAAGATCGCCCGGCTCACTCGCTTTCTCTATGAGCTCGAATACACCGACGCGACCGGCCGCCGCATGCGCCCGATCCTCAGTGTGCGCAGCCTTACCGAGCCGCTGGGCGACCCGCCCGGCAGCTTCAATCCGCTCACCGCGGCAGGTCGCGGCAAACTGGCCGTGTTGAAGCACCCGCGCACCATGGCCCAATATCGGGCCGGGCGAACGCCCTTTCGGGGCAAGGTGACCCGCTTCGATCTGATCCTCCCGTGGGACCCGTTCCACCGTGAGAGCATTGCCCTGTTGGATCACGTTCAGCGCCGGCTCGATGCCTTGCAGGCCGGCGAGCTTACCGAGTGGCCCGAAGGAGTGCCTCGCGACTGGCACGAGACCATGCTGGCCAACTGGCACGGCGCGCGGTTCGAGTTCTGCGGCGCCACGGCCTCGGTGCGCGACCTGCAAGCGGTCACGCGCGAAGACCGCGCTCGCATCCAGCAGCTTGTCGTACTCGGCGTGCTGGCCGTGCTGGTTCTCATTCTGCGCCGCCCTTTGGTGTGTACGTATCTGGTGCTCTCCGTTTTGCTCGGCTATTTCGTGACCATCGGCGCGACCGACCTGTTCTTCGGCTGGCTCTACGGCGCCACGTATCATGGGCTGGACTGGAAGGTGCCCATCTTCCTCTTCGTGCTGCTCGTGGCCCTGGGAGCCGACTACAACATCTACCTGACCACCCGTACGTTTGAAGAACAGCAGCGCCACGGCCCGCGCAAGGGGCTGCGCACCGCGCTGGCGCGTACCGGGGGAATCATCACCAGTTGCGGCGTGATCATGGCGGGCACGTTTGCTTCGATGGGGACCGGGACGCTGCGGGCAATGCAGCAGTTGGGTTTCGCCCTGGCGTTGGGCGTGTTGCTCGATACGCTGCTGATCCGCACCATCCTGGTACCCGCGTTTCTGGCCCTCTGGACCGTGCCGCGGGGGGGACCCCACGGGGAGAGCGGCACGCCGGCCACGGAATCGGCCGCCAATTTGCAGGGCGAGCCGGACGATCGCGTGGCGAAGAGTCGTGTTCCTTCTGCCTAGATTGGATGCGGGTGGTGCCCGTTTTATAGGCATTTTTGCCGTCCAGCGGGATCGGACCGAACCGCGACGCCTGGAAACGCAACTGCTTTGTTGACAATTAGTTGCGACGCAAGCAGCCCAGCCCGGGCAACGCTTGCGGCACGGCAGTTGCACGAAGAACAGGAGGGAGATAACCCGTAGGGGCGAAGGGGCGAGGTGTCTGCGCTGCCGGCCCGTGACCCGGTTCCCCATCCCCGCAGCACAGCTTGGCAGGCTGCCAGCAGGGTGGGCCCACGGTGCGCCGTTGCTCGGGGGCCGGTTTTCCGTTTCCGCCAGCTCGATGACCCAACAGTGAGCCGAACACGAGAAAGGAGAGACCACGTGACGCCCAAAGAGGTATTGGCCTTGTGCCGCGAGAAAGACGTCAAGGCGGTGGATTTGCGGTTCATGGATTTCCCCGGCCTGTGGCAGCATTTCACCATTCCGGTCGGGGCCCTGGACGAGGACGTTTTCGAGTCGGGACTGGGGTTCGACGGCTCGAGTATCCGCGGCTGGCAGGCCATCAATGAGAGCGACATGCTGGTGATTCCCCAGCCCGAGACCGCGGTGCTCGATCCCTTCACCGAGCTGACCACGCTCTCGATGATCTGCAACATCCAGGACCCCACCACGCGCGAAGACTACTCGCGCGATCCGCGCAACGTGGCGCGCAAGTCGGTCAACTACCTGAAGAGCACGGGCATTGCGGATGTGTGCTACGTCGGGCCCGAGGCCGAGTTTTTCATTTTCGACGACGTGCGCTTCGAGCAGACGCCGAGTTGCGGGTTCTACTACATCGACAGCGTGGAGGGGCAGTGGAACCGCGGCCGAGTCGAAGGACCGAACCTGGGCTACAAGCTGCGATACAAAGAGGGTTATTTCCCGGTGCCGCCGGCCGACCAGATGATGGACATCCGCAACGAGATGATGCAGGTGATGGTCGAGTGCGGCATCGACGTGGAGGCCCAGCACCACGAGGTGGGCACGGCCGGACAGGCGGAGATCGACCTGAGGTTCGACGAGCTGGTAGCCATGGCCGACAAGATGATGATGTACAAGTACATCGTCAAGAACGTGGCCCGGCGCCACAACAAGACGGTCACCTTCATGCCCAAGCCGCTCTTCGGCGACAACGGCTCGGGCATGCACACCCACCTTTCGCTCTGGAAGGCGGGCGAGCCGCTGTTTGCCGGCGACGGATACGCGGGCCTGAGCGAGCGGGCTTTGTACGCGATCGGCGGGCTGCTCAAGCACGCCGCGGCGCTGTGTGCTTTCACCAATCCCACGACGAACAGCTACAAGCGCCTGGTGCCCGGCTTCGAGGCGCCGGTCAACCTGGCCTACTCGCAGCGCAACCGCTCGGCCGCGGTGCGCATCCCGGTCTACAGCCCCAGCCCCAAGGCCAAGCGGCTCGAGTTCCGCTGCCCCGACCCGAGCTGCAATCCCTACCTTTCGTTCGCCGCGTTGCTGATGGCGATGATCGACGGCATCCAGAACAAGATCGATCCGGGTGACCCGTTGGACAAGGACATCTACGATCTGAAGCCCGAGGAACTGGAAGGGGTTCCCACCACGCCGGGCGCGCTCAAGGAGGCGCTCGAGGCCCTGCGCGCGGACCATGAGTTCCTGCTGCGCGGCGACGTGTTCACCCCGGACGTGATCGATACGTGGATTTGGTACAAGACCGATCGGGAGGTCAACGCCCTCGCACAGCGCCCCCACCCTCACGAGTTCTGCATGTACTACGACGTGTAGACCCAAACCCGGGATGCGCGCCGGGGGCCACTGCCGGCTGGTCCGGCAGTGCGCGGCCGGGTGAGGGGAGTCTGCGCATACCGTGCGCCTGATGGTTGACGCGGCTTGCTTCTCGGACCATGCTGGAGGCCGGCGTCCGGGCCTGCACCGAGCCGGCCCACGCTGCCGGGCCGCCGAGCCGCGCCGATTCAATCGCACCCAGGGTCAAATCACAGGGGGACACGTCGATGTGTGGGAAGCTCTCTTTGTTGCTCTCAGGTGTCGTCACCGCCGCGCTCTCGGCAGGGCCCGGTCTGGCGGCTGCGCCGGAGGTGTTGACCGCGGACGTGTGCGTCTACGGCGCCACCCCGGCCGGCATCCTCGCCGCGGTGGCCATTCAGCGCGAGGGCCATAGCGCGGTGATCGTCGAGCCCGGCCGCTGGATCGGCGGCATGCTGGGCGCGGGCATTAAGCCAGTGCAAGACTGCTCGAACTTCGAGGCCGTCGGCGGGATGGCACGCAAGCTGATGCTGACCCTGGGCACGGACAAGTATTCGCCCGACATGTCCCTGGCACAAATGCGAAACCTGGCACACACCGTCAGCCCTCGCGACGTGCGCGCCGATTTCCTCGAGCTGCTCAACGAGCATGGCGTGCGCGTGGTTTACGACCACCGCATGCAAGAGTGCCTCAAACAGGAGACGCGCATCGAGCAGGCCGTCTTCGAGCTGGCCCCGTTCGATGCCTACGGTTGCCCGCCGGCCCGCGCTGCGCAGGCCGATCACCTGCGCGTGCGCGCCAAGCTGTTTATCGACGCCAGCTACGAAGGTGAGCTGATGGCCCGGGCCGGCGTTTCCTGGCGCGCCGGGCGCGAGGCCCGAGCAGAGTTCAACGAAGAGCACGCGGGCGTGTGCCGGCCGGAGCACCTCACGCCGATCGGCCCGTTTGTCGAGCCGGGCAACGCGGCCAGCGGACTGCTGCCGCTGGTCGAAGATGACCATGGCAAGCCGCTCGGTGCGGCCGACGACTACACCCAGGCCTACAACTACCGCTACTACACGACCACGGACCCGCGCTATCGCGCGCCCATCGAACCGCCGGAGGACTACGAACCGCAGGACTACGAGCTGCTGGGGCGCTACGTGGCCTGGCTGGTGGAGAATACGCCCGATGAGAAGGCGCTGATGGACCGGCTGGGCAAGATCTTTCCGGGCGACTATTACTCATCGTCGGGCGAGCACAACTACTATCGCGGCCAGTTGTTCTCCATGGCGCCGCTGGGCATCAGCCGTTTCTACCCGGCCGGCGATTACGCGACCAAGGCGCGCGTCTGGAAACAGCACCAGGACTACACGCGCGGCGTGCACCATTTTCTGAGCACCGATCCGCGCGTGCTCGCGGCCTTTCGCGAGCGCACCGCCCGGCTGGGCCTCGATAAGCGCCATCATCCGGACACCCACGGCTGGCCGCATCAGCTCTATATCCGGGTGGCACGGCGGATGTGCGGGCGCTATACGCTTACCGAACACGACGTTTACAATCGCACGCAGGTGGAGGACTCGATCGGGCTGGCCCAATACGGGGTGGACACCTACCCGGCGCGGCGCATCTGGCTCAGGCGCGACGGGCGCGTGTTTGTGGCCGTGGAAGGCGCCATGTTCGTGGGCCGGGCACGCGGCCCGACCGGTGTTCCCTATCCGATTCCCTATCGGGCGGTCACGCCCAAGGCCGAGGAGTGTACGAACCTGCTGGTGCCCGTCTGTTTCTCGGCCACGCATGGGGCCTATGCTTCGGCGCGCATGGAGCCGGTGTTCATGATCTTGGGCGAATCGGTGGGCATGGCGGCCGTGGAGGCGCTGGACGGCAAAGTGCCGGTACAGCAGATCGACGTGATGCGGTTGCAGGAGCGGCTGGCGGCGCTGGGGCAGGTGTTGCGATGGCCACCGGCTGAGCACGAGGACACGAGCCGGTAGCACGCCGGGCCGCGGCGCCGCCTCATCTACGCTCTGGCGAAGCGTAGCTACCGCGGGCCGAGCAGTAGGGGGCGTTGGCGGCTCGGGGCCAGATGGCTCGCCGGGGGGGTGCCTGGCAGTGGGGCCAAAGTTGCGTAGTCTGCGTATGCCTCCCAATCTCCCTTGCCCGGCCCAACTTGCCTTGACCAGCGCGTTTGCGGGCCGGTAGCATATTGCGACCTGCGCAATCGAGAGGGAGTCGCCCGGCCCGCTTGCCGTGTTGTTTGGGCACGGCAAGACGAGTAGATGCTGCGCACCGGCAGACCGGCACGGGGACGTCTTTGGCTCGATTTGCAGACAAGCAATGGAAGCTCAGCGGCCGGCGCAACAGGCGTGCAAACGAACCGGGCTGCCGGCCGGAACCACGGAGGGTTGTCTCCCATCGCTGTGACCGTGCGATTGGTCCATTACGGCTGGTCTTGCCTCAAATGGGGCCTCGTCCTGGGCCTGGTCGGGTTGTCGGTGGCTGTGCCGTACCTTTACCGCCGGGTCGATCAGCAAGTGCGCGCACACGTCGAAGCGCGTCTGGCAGCCTACTACCCGGATCTGAACGTCACGGTGCGCTCAGCTAAGATCGCCGAGGGCAAAGGCATCGAGGTGCGCGGCGTCTCGGTGCTTGAGCCCGGCGCAGACGGCCCGGGCAGGGAACTGGTTGCCATCGAGGAGCTGCTGCTCTGCTGCAGCACCGACTTGCAGGAGTTGCTGGCCGGCGAGCCGCGGATCAGCCGGGTGGTGATGCACCGGCCCGTGTTCCGCTTGGTGCGGCGGGCCGAGGATGACTTTGGCGCAGCCCGATTGCTGCCCACCTCTCTGCCGCAGGGCGAGGCCCCTGAGCTGCAAATCGAAGACGGGGTAGTCGAAATCTTCGATCCCCTGCGACGTCCGGCCAGCACGCTCACGCTGCGCGCGCTCAGCGCTGCCCTGGTGCCTGCCGCGGGTCCCGAGGCGGTTGGTCCGGCCGCACACACGCGCCGGTTCGAGGGCACGGCGACCGGCGAGCATCTTCGCCAAATGGCCTTTGCCGGCACGTTGGATATGGTGCGGCAAAGCTGGACGGTGGAAGGAACCATCGACGCCTTGGAGGTCTCGCCCGAGTTGCGCGCCTCGCTGCCCGGTCCGCTGGCCGAGGCGCTGGTGCCGCTGCGCACGTTTCGGGCGGAGGGCGATTTGCGTTTCCAAGTGGCCTATGACCCAACCCGACCGTCGCCCTACCAGTATCGCCTTTGGGGCCTGATCGCGCGGGGCCGGCTGGACGACGCAGGGTTGCCCCATCCGCTGACGGATGTGCGTGCCGAGGTGGCAGTGGACAACAGCGGGGTGGTGATCGACGGGCTGTTTGCCCGCAGCAGCCAGGCCACGATCCGCCTCTCGTGCCGGCGCGCGGGTTTCGACGCCGCGGCGCCCATGTGGCTGACCGCGGAAATCCGCCGGCTGGAGCTCGACCGCCGGTTGTGCCACCGCCTGCCCGGCTGGCTCCAGGAGCAATGGCAGATGCTTCGTCCCAGCGGGCTGATCGACGCCGGCTTGACGCTTCAGTGGGACGGGCACGCGTGGCAGCCGGAGTGTTCGGTGCGGTGTGTGGACGTGTCGTTTACCCACGAGCAGTTTCCCTACCGGCTGGAACACGGCCAAGGCGTGGTGGACCTGAAGGACGGCCGCCTCGAGGTCAATCTCCAGGCGCTGAGCGGCACCCAGCCGGTGCGCATCGCCGCGGAACTCGACGATCTGGCTGACCAGGCCACCGGCTGGGTGGAAGTGAAGGCTGAAGAATTGCCCGTGGACCGGAAACTCACCGCAGCGCTTCCGTCCGGGGCCCAGGCCGTGGTCTCGGCGCTGAAGCTGCGCGGATCGGTTTCGGCGTACCTGCGACTGGGTCGGGCGACGGGCCATGAGCCGTGGCACCAGCATCTGCTGGTGGTATTCAACCGCTGTGCGCTTGACTTCGAGTATTTCCCCTATCCCTTGCGTGACGTGCGCGGCACCGCGGAGATGGTCGACGACGAGTGGTGGTTCCGCGGCTTTGAGGGGGTCAACGATCCGGCTCGCATCACCGGCGAAGGCCGCCTCACCCCCGCCGCCGGCGGCCCGGAGCTGGTGTTTCGCCTCACCGGGACCGACGTACCGCTCGACGAGGAGCTGCGCACCGCGTTGCCGCTGGAGCAGCAGCGGCTCTGGCAGTCGTTTCGCCCGCGCGGACGCTGCGACCTGGTGGCGGACGTGCGCTATCTGGCGGGCACGGGCGAGCTGGGCCTGAGTGTGCAAGCCAGTCCCCAGCCGGAGACGGCGTCGATCGAGCCGGTCTACTTCCCCTACCGGATGGAAAAGCTCCAGGGCGAGTTCGCGTATCGCGACGGCCGGATCACGTTTCGCAAGGTGAAGGGCCAGCACGGGGCGGTGAGCATCAGCGCGGACGGCTGGTGCCAGTTCGAGCCCGAGGGACACTGGCACGTGTGCCTCGAGCAGCTCTGCGCCGACCGGCTGCAACTGGACCGCGACTTGCTCGTGGCCCTGCCGGAGCAGCTCAAGCAACCGCTGCTCGATCTCAACCCCAGCGGACCGGTGAACCTCAACGGCAGCTTCGAACTCCAACGCGCCCCCGGCCCGGACGCCCCCTGGCAGTGGCAATGCAACGTGAAGCTGGACATGCACCAGGGGGCGATCGACTGTGGGCTGCCGTTGGAACACATCTTCGGCAGCCTGAGTCTGGCCGGCGGGTTCGACGGCGAGCGGTTCCACGCCGCGGGCGAGCTGGACATCGACTCGTGTGTGTGCCGCGAACTGCAACTGACCGAAGTGCGCGGACCGGTCTGGATCGACAACCAGCGCGTGCTCTTGGGTTCCTGGGTTGCACGCCGCCACGGCGCGCCGGAAGACGCCGGGCCCCCACGCCCCGTGACCGCCGCGCTGTTCGGCGGGCGCGTGCAAGGCGACGGCTGGATCATGCTCGGCGCTGAGCCGCGATACGCCTTTCAAACACGACTGGACGATGGTCGGCTTTCGCACATTGCGCGGGAAATGCTCGCCGGGCGCCAGGACCTGCGCGGCACGATCGCCGCGGTCACCACGGTGCGCGGCAGCGGGCGAAGCCTGAACGCGATGACCGGCCACGGTCATATCCATCTGCGCGAGGCCGACATCTACGAGTTGCCCGTGATGGTGGCCTTGCTCAAAATCCTCAGCACCCGGCGGCCCGACCGAAATGCCTTCAGCAAGGCCGACATCGACTTCCGCATCGAGGGTGAGCACATCTATTTCGACCAGATCGACTTCAGCGGCGATGCGGTGAGCCTGTTGGGCAAGGGCGAGATGGACATGCAGCACAACATCCAGCTCGCCTTCCACGCCATTGTCGGACGCGGGGAGCTCAACGTGCCGGTCGTGAGCCAGGTCTTCAGCGGCGCCAGCCAGCAGATCATGATGATCCGCGTGGGCGGCACGCTCCAGGAGCCTGAGATGCGCCGCGACCCCTTCCCCGGCGTGAGCCAGGCCGTGCAAGCCTTGCAGGAACGAAAGGGCGGACCGCACGCCGGCCAGAATCGTACGGCTGCCGGATCCGGTCAGCCGATACCAAGATAGGTGCAGCCGGGTGCGCTCGCCGGGTTTGTGCTGCGCATCCGCGAGAGGATGTGGGGCAGCCGGGATGGACGCGATAGCCTATAATTGTTGGAGTCAAGCCGGCCCGGGCATGCGCCCGGCCATCCGCCGAGGCGTCTGCCGGCTGAGACACTCCAGGAGCGACACATCCAAGCAGAACGCCCCCCGCAGCCACGGCCGGCCGAACCGCATTGTGCAGGAGGAGCGATCCCATGAGCGTAGGGCCCTTAGGTGGGATTGGCGGCAGTGCCGCGGGCTCGCCGCTGGCGCAGACCTCGGGCTCCGAGGTGGAGCGCGGCCAGCAGGACGCCACGGCCCAGCAAACCCGCTCGGTGAGCAATCAGAAGGCCGAGGCCGCGGCCGGCATCGGCGAAACCGACGGCGAAGACCATGAGACAGCCGAACGCGACGCGGACGGGCGCCGGCTTTGGGAAGCACCCCCCGACCGGCCGGAAGACGGCGGCGAAGAACAAACCCAGTCGCCGCCACCGCCGCGCAGCAAGGACCCCACCGGCACGAGCGGCAACCTGCTCGACCTGACCGGCTGAGCCGGCGGCAGAGCGCGCGTGGCGTTTTCTTCCGGCTTTCCACTTTCGGCTTTCCGCTTTCGAGTTTGCCTGCCCGTGGGGATAAACCCCCCGGCTCGAGTGTTGTTCGTCAATTGGTCGCGTCACCCGAACCGGGAGCTGACGGGGCACCCGCTTGCGGGTCCGGCTCGCCGCGTTTTCGCGTTTTCGCCCTTTCGCGTTTTCGCGATTCAATCCACTCCCGCTTTCGGCTTTCGGCTTTCCGCTTTGATTTGCGACCGCCCTGGCAAGCTCCCCGCACTGCGTGAAGGATCACGGCCATGCAATTCGTGAAGATGCAGGGGGCGGGCAACGACTACATCTACCTCGACTGTTTCGCCCAGCCGCGGCCGGACGATCCTGCCGCGCTGGCCCGGCGCCTCTCCGACCGCCACTTCGGCATCGGCGCCGACGGGCTGATCCTCATCCTGCCCAGCTCGCAGGCCGACGCGCGCATGCGCATGTTCAATGCCGACGGCTCCGAGGCCGAGATGTGCGGCAACGGCATGCGCTGCCTGGCCAAATACGTGTACGACCACGGCCTTTGCCCGGAAACCAAGCTGCGCATCGAGACCGCGGCGGGCGTCATCGTGGTGGAGGTGTTTCCCGAAGACGGGCGCGTGCGCAAGGCGCGCGTGGACATGGGGCGGCCCGTGTTGAAACCCGAACAGGTGCCCACCACGCTGCCGGGCAACCCGCGCTTTCCGGCCGGCGCCGCGGCCGAGGTGGAGCTCGATGTGGCCGGTGAAACGCTGCGCGTGACCTGCGTTTCCATGGGCAACCCGCACTGTGTGGTGTTTGTGGACGAGCCGGACGACCGCCGGGTGCTCGGCTTGGGCCCCCGGATCGAGACCCACCCGAGTTTCCCCAACCGGGTCAATGCGGAGTTCGTCAAGGTCGTCTCGCCCGAAGAGGTCGTGGCCAGGGTTTGGGAGCGCGGCTCGGGCGAAACGCTGGCCTGCGGCACCGGGGCGTGTGCGGTGTGTGTGGCCGGGGCCCTGACCGGGCGCACCGGGCGGCGGCTTTGCGTGCGCCTGCCCGGCGGCGTGCTCGAGATCGAGTGGGCCGAGGACGATCATGTTTATCTCACCGGCCCGGCCGTGGAGGTGTTCACCGGCACGATGAGCGGGGAAGTCGGCGGCACGGCGGGCAATCGCACCGCTCGTTTGTAAAACCGCGCACTTGCGCGGCATTGACTGAGCACGGAGGCACAGGTCATGAAGATCGAGAACCCCTGGATTCAGCGACTCGCCGCGCTTTTGGGCACGGCCGCGGTGCGCAACTGGATGGCCACGCTGGACTACAAGGTGGCCTACTACGACCGCGCGGTCGACCCGGTCTTTCCCGAGTGCCGCGGCCGGAAGATTTACGTCTTCTGGCACGAGTACATCCTGTTTCCGCTGTACCTGCGCGGCCACTGCCGGCTGGCCGTGCTTTTGAGTCGGCACCGCGACGCGCAAATCCTCTCTTATGCCGCCTATCATCTGGGCTTCGAGGTGGTGCGGGGGTCGACCGGTCGCGGGGGAGAGGCTGCCTTGCAGCAGTTGCTCTTGAGGAGCCGGCATCTGAACCTGGCGATCACGCCCGACGGGCCGCGCGGGCCCCGGCGCCGCCTGGCCCCCGGGGCGATCTATCTGGCGTCGCGCTTGGGGTTGCCGCTGGTGGCCATGGGGCTGGGCTATGACCGGCCTTGGCGCGTGAATAGTTGGGACCGTTTCGCCATCCCGCGGCCCGGCTCGCGCGCCCGGGCCATTCCCAGCCCGGCCATCCCCGTGCCGCCGGACTTGGACCGCCAGGGCATCGAGCACTATCGGCGCAAGGTCGAGGCGCTGTTGTGCCGCCTGACCGAAGAGGCCGAACGCTGGGCCGAAGGCGGCTATCGGCTGCCCGGGCAGTCGCGCTTGCGCAAGCAGACGCCCCCCTTGCAGGCCGGCGGGATCGGCCGGAAGACCGGCGGGCTCGTTGTGGAGCGGGCTGCTGACCCGGCCGCAACCGCGGTGGTTCGTGGACCCGGCGAGTTTGGCCCGCTGGTCGAACTGCGCCGGCGTAGTGCGTGAGGGACGATTGCGGCGCTTCGCGGCTTTGGCATCGCCGCCCTTGACAGCCCCCCGGGTTTCGAGTCTCTTAGGGTCTTTCGACCGCCCGCTGCCGGGCCTCCCGGGCCGGCTGACTGTCTTCAGCGGGCAATGCGTCCGATTCACAACCCGTCCCAGCCGGACCCAACACCGTGCGCCTCATACTGATCGGCGATATCGTGGGCAAGCCGGGCCGGCAGATCGTCATCCGGTCTGTTCGCGGCTTGCGCCGGCGCGAGGGCCTCGACCTGGTGGTGGCCAACGCCGAGAACGCGGCCGGCGGATCGGGCCTCACGCCGCCCTTGCACCAGGAGCTGATCCAGGCCGGCATGGACGGCATCACGCTGGGCGATCACGTGTATCGCCGGCGCGAGATCATCCCCACGCTCGAAACCGCGGCGAACATTGTGCGCCCCGCCAACTTCCCGCCCCAGGCGCCGGGCCGCGAGTGGATGGTCCTGCAGGCGGCCAACGGCGTGCCCGTGGCCGTGTTCACGCTCTTGGGCCGGGTGTTCATGCCGCCGGTCGATTGCCCGTTCCAGGCGGCCGACCGGGTGCTGGGGGCCCTGCCGCCGGAGGTGAAGGTGATCCTGGTGGATTTCCACGCCGAGGCGACCAGCGACATGCAGATCATGGGCCGCTACCTGGACGGGCGCGTCAGCGCGGTGCTGGGCACCCACACCCACGTGGCCACGGCCGACCAGCAGATTCTGCCCGGCGGCACCGCTTTCCAGTGCGACGTGGGCATGAGCGGCCCGCACGAAGGCATCCTCGGCCGCCGGATCGATCGGGTGCTGGAGACGGTGCGCACGTTTCGGCCCACCCATTTCGAGGTGGCCACGGGCGACGTGCGCATGCAGGCCACGCTGGTCGAGGTGGAGCCCGACACGGGCCGGGCCGTGGCCGTGCGCCGCGTCGAGGTGGACAGGGAAGAAGCCCATCGCCTGTGGACGGGCAGCCCAGACCAGCCGGCTCCGGACGCCGCGCCGGACGGCCCGGCCGCTGAGCAGCAGCCGTGCCCCGCGTCCGAACTACCGCAGCCCGACCTGCCCGATCGCGAAGAACCTCCTGCCTAGCGGCTCCAGAAACGTGGGCCGCAACGAATAGTAGGCCGGAACAAGTCGCGCCAGCGACGACGTTCCGGCGCCGAGAGCCGTTTTCCTGCACGCGAGCGAACGTTCTTCCCCCTGCCAGGAGACGACCGGTTTGTGCCGGAACGGCGCTGCGCTTGTGCCGGCCTACGATACTTGTTGTGGCGCGGGCTGCCGGCCGCGCCACGGTCAGGCCGCGGCTCGCCGTCGGGCCACGCCCTTTCAGGGCGTGCCACCCCTGTTATGGCGTGCCGCGGGGTCGTTCTCCGCCCGCGGCCTCACTGCCGGCGGATGGCTGCGGCGGCTCGACCGTGTAGTGGTGTTTGCGGAACACGGCCCGGCCTTCTTCGGAAGTGATGAAATCCACGAACCGGGCGGCCAGATCGGGATGCTGCGTACTCTTGAGCACGCCCACGGCCACGGTGGAGATAACGTTCTGCTCCGCGGGGATGGGCACCACGTCGCCATGGTCGGCGAAATAGGCGGCCACCGCATCCCAGACGATCACCGCGTCCAGCGCGTCCAGTTTGATGTGGTTGCCCAGCTCGTTGACCGTCAGCGAGCGGAAGGCCACGTTGCGCTCGACGGCCTGGAGGTCCAGGCCGTTCTTCTCGAAGATCAGCCGGCAGGTGCGCCCGATGGCACATGCCTTCTCATCGCCCAGCCCGAGCTTGATCCCGGGCCGAGCCAAGTCTTCGAGGCTGTGGATTTCCTTTGGATTGCCTTCTTGGACCAGGATCACGGGAACGAAGTAGCAGACGTCGTGCTGGCTGGCGATCAGACCTTGCTCGGCAGCCAGGTCCACGTAGTGCGCATCGCCCGGCATGTAAAGATCGCCCCGGCCGGAGAGCTTGATCCGGCTCACGAGCACTTCGCTGCCGGCGTAGTCCATGGCCACTTCGACCCCCTGGCGACGCTCGAACTCTTCGGCCAGCTCGGCCACAGGCGGCCGGATGCCTGCCCCGCAGTAGATGCGCAGCGGCTCGGCCCCGCAGCCCGCGGCGACGAGGACCAAGCCGGCCAGCAGCAGACTGCCTGCCCTAAGAACCTGCAAACGGATTGCTTCCCGGGGCTTCGCTTCGCTCCAGCCCCAGCCACCCCGGATTGCTTCCCGGGGCTTCGCTTCGCTCCAGCCCCGGCCACCCCGGA
>CAYXPN010000010.1:0-11446 GCA_964467075.1 uncultured Planctomycetaceae bacterium | reverse complement strand
CCACCCCGGATTGCTTCCCGGGGCTTCGCTTCGCTCCAGCCCCGGCCACCCCGGACTGGCCCTCGAGTTGGGGAGACAATTCGTTTACGGGTTGCAAAACTCGCGCGGCGCCGCGCCCGCGGCCGGCCGGGCCGGCCAGATCGGTCACACCGGTGCATCGCGTGGTTCCTCTGCGCAAAAGGCACCAGCGGCCGAACCTCAACCGGCCGGGGCCGGCTCAGGCTGCTCTGGCGTCTGAGGCGGTGTGTCGGCTTCGGGAGTGGGCTCTGCTTCGGCTTCGGGGCTCGGCTCTGCTTCGGCTTCGGGGCTCGGCTCTGCTTCGGCTTCGGGGCTCGGCTCTGCCTCGGCTTCGGGAGTGGGCTCTGCTTCGGCCTCGGGGCTCGGCTCTGCTTCGCCTTCGGGGCTCGGCTGGGGGAGGTCCGGGCTTGGGGGCGTCCCCGCGGTTGGCTCCTCCACGCCCGGGGTCTTCACATAGCCGAACTCGCGAAAGACCTCCTCCCCGTGCTCTTCGGCAAACTCGAGGAACTCCTCGACCAGCTCCTGTTTCTCTGAGTAGGAAAGCCCCATCACCCCCACGCGCACCTCGTCTTCGTACTCATAGGGTGTGGGCACGATCTCGATGGCGTCGAGCCAGTTGTGGGACACACCGTTCCACATGATGCCCGCGTCGCGATGGTCGAGCTTGATCGCCTGAGCCACCTGGGCGTGGGAGCGGACCTGGGCATCGCCCACGTTGGCCAGCACCTCGTCCCTGATGCCCTTTTTCTCCAGCAGCTTGAAGACCATCTCGCCGCAGGTGGAGTAGTCGGGATTGGGCAGGATCACGCGCAGGCCCGGCCGGGTGAGGTCCTCGATGCTGTGGATGTCCAGATCGCTGCCCTTCTTGACCACCAGCACCGGCGCCACGTAGCCCACCTGGACCCAGCGGAGCATGGCGCCGGCCTGCTCGGTGTATTCCATGTAGGGATCGTGGGAGATGAATACGTCGCCCGCGGCCTCCATTTTTACCCTGGGCAGGTGGTCTTCCGATTGGCCCAGGACCAGCTCGGCCTGGTGCCCGGTCTCGGCCTCGAACATCTCAACCAGCTTTTCCACGGGCGGCTGGAACGAGCCGCCGCAGAGGATTTGCAGCACCTGGTCGGCCGGCTGCCCAGCGGGCGGCTGAGGACCGGGCGGCTGGTCGCCCCGGCAACCGGCCAGGGCCGCCACGGCCGCGGACAGAAGCAAGGCTGCGCTGAACTCGAGGGTTCGCTTCATTTCCTCATCTCCTTCTTCTGTGACACTTCACCAAGTCGCGTGCGTGCAAGCACACGCACCCTACGCGCTGACTGTAGCCACCGTCGCCAGACGGTGGACGATGCACCCATGATGCCGTGTTGACCCCTGGCCGTCCACGCTCTGGCGAGCGTGGCTACGCGTGCGTGCGAGCACGCACCCCCCGGGCTGTGGCGATCGCCCCGCGCATGAGGCCCGCCAGGCAACTCAGCATACCGCAAGGCGGGTGGGAAGGAAACCCACTCCCCGACCGGGACAAGCGGGGCTCGGGCCAACCAGCGGCTCCCGCGGCACCCGCCAGACCGGCGCAGCCACCGACCGATCGGACGGATAGACAGCCTGCGCAGAATCGGAGATACTAGCGGGATTGGCTGCTTGCGGCAGGATGCCCGAACCGCCAACCCTGCCGTCCCATCGCGTCCGCGACTTGCAACCCGCGAGAGAGCAAAGAAATCGTCGGACCGGCCCATGACGGTGCGTACACGGTTTGCCCCCAGTCCCACCGGCTACCTGCACATCGGCGGCGTGCGCACGGCGCTGTTCTGCTGGCTGTTTGCGCGCCGCCACCGCGGGCGCTTCATCCTGCGCATCGACGACACGGACCAAGCGCGCAACCTGGCCGAGGCCCTGGAACCGATCCTCAGCGGACTGCGCTGGCTGGGTATCGACTGGGACGAAGGGCCCGAGGCGGGCGGCCCGTTCGGGCCCTACTTCCAGTCGCAGCGCACCGGGCTGTACCAGGACGCGGTGGATCGCCTGCTGGCCTCGGGCCATGCCTATCGCGATTATGCGCGAGCCGAGGAAATCGAGGCCGAGCGCCGCGAGGCGCTTCGGCGCCAGGAGCCGTTTGTCTACAGCCGCGGCTTTGCCGCCTTTTCGCGCGAAGAGCAGAAGCGTTTCGAGGCCGAAGGGCGCCGGGCCGCGGTGCGCTTGAAAATGCCGCGCGAGGGCAAGCTACGGCTCGACGACCTGGTGCGTGGGCGCGTGGAGTTCGAGTGGGCCCAGGAGCAGGACCACGTGATCCAGCGGGCCGACGGCTCGTGTCTCTATCACCTGGCCAGCGCGGTAGACGACCACCAGATGCAGATCACCCACGTGATCCGCGCCGAAGAGCACCTTTCCAACACGCCGCGCCAGGTGTTCATCGCCCAATCGCTGGGATACGAGCCGCCCCAGTATGCCCACGTGCCTTATGTAGCCGCCCCGGGCGGCAAGGCCAAGCTGAGCAAACGCAAGCTGCGCGAATACCTCAAGCAGCGCGACTTCGCCGAGCTGGTCGACCACGCCCGGGCAATCGTCGAGCGCCTGGGCGAGCGATTCGACGCAGAGACGTGCAACCCGGTGGTGGTGGATTTCTATCGTCGGGTGGGCTATCTGCCCGAGGCGCTGGTCAACTACCTGGCGCTGTTGGGCTGGTCGTGGGACGATCGGACCGAGCACTTCACGCGCGAGGAGCTGGTCGAAAGGTTTTCGCTCGAGCGCGTGAATCGCGCGCCCGCGGCGCTCGATCCCAGGAAGCTCCAGGCATTTGAGAGCCGCCACTTCCAGCAGCTACCCTTGGCGCGCAAGGTGGAGCTGGTGCGCCCGTTCCTGGAGCGTGCCGGCCTGTTGCCGGCGCCGCGCAAGGGGCCGCGAGATGAGCCGCTGGAGCAAAGAATCGAGGCCGTGCTCGAGGCGGCCGGCGACCGCATCCGCGTGGCCGGCGATGTGCTGGGCTTCCCCGAGTTTTTCGTGGATGATGAACAACTGAGCTACGAGGAGAAGGCGTTCAGGAAGCGGATCGCTGCGCCCGGCGCGGCCGAGTTGCTCGCGCGATTCCGCGACTGCCTGGCCGAGGTCGAGCCGTTTGAGGCCGAACCGATCCAGCGTGCCATGGAGCAGTTCATCGAGGCCGAAGGCATCCGCATCGGCCAGATCATCCACGCGGTGCGCGTGGCGGTCACGGGCCGGGCCGTGGGGCTGGGGATGTTCGAGACCCTGGCGATCCTCGGCCGCGAGGCCAGCCTGAGGCGGATCGACAGGGCACTGCAGCGAATGTGATGCCCCGGGGCGCTTGAATGCCGACGATACGTGGGTGAAAACCCGACGGCATCGTTTAGCAGGCGGCCCTGCCCGCCGTTCGGCGGTGGGTGCGGATATTGGCGTGGGTCCCGGAGGATTGTAGGGTGGGTCGAGCGATCGCGAGACCCACCGGCAGGGTAAAATGGTGGGTCTGCGCCTACGGCTTGACCCACCCTACGTGCTTTGCTTCTGGACCGGATTCCGGCAGAATGGTCCCAGTAGCCAAGCTCCCACAGCCCGCGGTGACTGCGGAGACTGTAGGGTGGGTCGAGCGACAGCGAGACCCACCGACAAGGCAAAATGGTGGGTCTGCGCCTGCGGCTTGACCCACCCTACGTGCTTTGCTTCTGGACCGGATTCCGGCAGAATGGCCTCAGGCAAAATGGTGGGTCTGCGCCTACGGCTTGACCCACCCTACGTGCTAAACACGGTGGTCGCGTTCGGCAAAGCCTTTCGGCAGCGGGTCAAGGCACTTGATTTGACACTCCGAGCGCCGGAAGAGTTTGAGGATTGAGTGAGGCCATGACTACGGACAAATCGACGCGCTCGCTAGATTTCATCCGCGCGATCGTCGAGGAGGACCTGCGCTCGGGCAAGCACCAGCGCGTCCACACCCGGTTCCCGCCCGAGCCGAACGGCTATCTGCACATCGGCCACGCCAAGGCGATCTGCCTGAATTTCGGCATTGCCGAGCAGTACGGGGGCCTGTGCAACCTGCGCTTCGACGACACCAACCCGATCAAGGAGGAGCAGGAGTATATCGACGCGATCAAGGAGGACGTGCGCTGGCTGGGGTTCGACTGGGGCGATCGGGAATACTACGCGTCGGACTATTTCGAGCAGCTCTACCGGTGGGCCGTGCAGTTGATCGAGCAGGGCCAGGCCTATGTGTGCGATTTGACTGCCGAAGAGATTCGCGACTATCGCGGCACGCTCACCCAGCCCGGGCGCGAGAGCCCCTATCGCAACCGCAGCGTGGAGGAGAACCTGGAGCTGTTCGGGCGCATGCGCGCCGGCGAGTTTCCCGACGGCTCGCGCACGCTGCGGGCCAGGATCGACATGGCCCACCCCAACCTCAACATGCGCGACCCGGTGATGTACCGCATCCTGCACGCGGCCCATCCGCGCACGGGAGAGAAGTGGTGCATCTATCCGATGTACGACTGGGCCCACGGGCAGAGCGATTCGATCGAGGGGATCACCCATTCGATCTGCACGCTGGAGTTCGAGAACCACCGGCCGCTGTACGACTGGTTCCTGGACGCGCTGGGGGTGTATCATCCGCGGCAGATCGAGTTCGCCCGGCTGAACCTCACCTACACGGTGATGAGCAAGCGCAAGCTCCTGGAGCTGGTGCGCGGGGGGCACGTGCGCGGCTGGGACGACCCGCGCCTGCCCACCATCGGGGGTTTGCGCCGGCGGGGCTACCCGCCCGAGGCGATTCGCACCTTTGCCCAACGCATCGGTGTAAACAAGTACGACAGCGTGGTGGACATCCAACTGCTGGAACACTGTGTGCGCGAGCACTTGAACAAAGTGGCCCCGCGCGTAATGGCCGTGTTGCGCCCGCTGAGGGTGGTGATCGACAATTATCCCGAGGGCCAGGTCGAAGAGCTCGAGGCGATCAACAATCCCGAGGACCCCGCGGCGGGCACGCGGCGCGTGCCTTTCTCGCGCGTGCTCTACATCGAGCAGGACGACTTCCGCGAAGACCCGCCCAGGAAGTACTTCCGCCTGGCACCCGGCCGCGAGGTGCGCCTGCGCTATGCCTATTTCGTGCGCTGCACAGACGTGGTCAAAGACCCCCAGACCGGCCGGGTGGTGGAGCTGCGCTGCACCTACGATCCAGCCACGCGCGGCGGCGACGCCCCGGACGGGCGCAAGGTGAAGGCCACCTTGCACTGGGTCTCTGCGGCCCACGCCCGGGAGGCCGAAGTGCGGCTCTACGACCACCTGTTCACGCGCGCCGACCCCGAGGACACGGCCGAGGGCCAGGATTTCAAGGACGGCCTCAACCCCGACTCGCTGGTTGTTCTGCCGCGATGCTCTGTCGAGCCGGGTCTGGCTGGGGCGCAGCCGGGCGAACGGTTCCAGTTCGAGCGCCTGGGCTACTTCTGCGTGGACTCCGATTCCACGCCCGAGAGGCTGGTGTTCAATCGGACGGTTTCGCTCAAGGACACCTGGGCCAAGATCGAGAAGGCCGGCCGCCAGGGCAGCAGATAGCGATCTTGTAGGGTGGGTCGAGCGACAGCGAGACCCACCGCCAAGGCAACAAGCTGGTGGGTCTGCGCCTACGGCTTGACCCACCCTACGCGTCTCGCCTACGCGTCTCGCCTACGCGTCTCGCCGCAGCGCCACGCGGGGAGAAGCTCATCGCCGGCTCTTGCGCCGGCGCCGGGCGATTTCGTCGCGCAGGGCCGCGGCCCGTTCATACTCTTCCGCGGCCACGGCCTCGGCCAGTTGCTCGGCCAACGTGCGCCCCAACTGGTATTCCTGGCGCACGGACTCCTTCATCTCGCCAAGCTGGCGCACCAGCTCATCCTGCTCGTATTCGCTCTCCGCGTCGAGGTGCACGAAGAGCCGGCGCACCTGCACAAGCCCCTCGTCGATGGCCTCGATGGCCGCCTCGGGGCCTGCGCGGTGCAACTCCTGGAGCGCCCTGGCCTGGGTGCGGTGGAACAGCACATACACGCGATACTGCTCGTGTGAGAGGCTCCACTGCTCGTCGGGCGAATGGGCAGTGGCGAAGTCCATCAGTGAGAGCGTATGGTCGGCGTCGGCGATGGCCTGGTCGAATTCGCGCAGTGCCAGGCAACAAACCCTCCGGTGATAGTATTGCAGGAATTCGCGATCCACCTCGAAGCACTGCTCCTCGCTGAGCACAAAACTGCCTGCGCTGCGCCCCGCCTCCGCCCGCAGCCATTCCAGATACGTGGCCTCACCGCCCGGTCGCCGGCCGTCGGGCCGCCCGGTGGACTCCATCTGCAACACGCCCAGCTCGATGCGCATCTGATAGACTTTGCGCTCGTCCGAGGCGCGGATCACCCGTGCACTGACCACGCCCACCTGGTAGGGCCAGTCGCGCAGAATGAAGTCGATATCGTGCGGACCTTCCACCTTCCCGTTTCCTCGACACCCTGGATGACACCTCTCGCCGCGGCAACAGCAGCCACGGCTCGGACGGACGATTGCGGAAATGACTTGCACCGCCCCGCGGCGAAAACCGCTCCCAGCCCCCACAAAAAGCCGTTCCCTGCTCGAAAATGGGAGCCAGCGCCCCGGGGGCCCCGCAGGCCCGGGTGTGCTGCTGCCGTGCCCCCCTTCCATTATAGTTCCTGGGCTCTCGGCGGGCAGAGTGCCGCGGCACCCGGCGTCATTTGCTTTTCCCGGCATCCGCTGCACATAATGGACGCTCACTGCTAACGGCCGAGGGCGGGCCGGCGGGGGTCGTCACCGGCCGCGGCGGACCGGCCGCACGACTCGATGGATAGACAAGGAGGAAACGCAGAGATGTTCAAACAGCAGCTTCGCGCGACCATGATGCTTGCGACCATGATGCTGCCGGCCCTATGTGCCTGGTTGGTGGGGTTCAGTTGTGCGTCTTCATTTGCGGCTGATACAGAAGCCAAGCCCGAGCCGCCGAAAGAGCCCTGCCAGCGCGCCCCGTTCGACCCGGTGGTGCAACAGATCGAAGGCTGGACCGTACACGTGGACCCGCAATTGCTCGAAGGCGAACACGCCGAGCTGGGTGCTCGGGCCCTGAAGATGCTGGCCAACCACCTTCAGCGCATCACCATCCTGTTGCCCGACGACCGGCTGGAGAAGATGCGCAAGCTGGAAATCTGGATCGAATACGAGCACCCGGAACTGCACTCCATGCAGTATCATCCGAACCTCGGCTGGCTGAAGGAACACGGCCATGATCCGCGCCTGGCCAAGAAGGTCCACATCCCCCGCGCCGCGGCCTTGTTGTCACGCCAGCAGATGCTGAAGCACCCCGCGGTGGTGCTCCACGAGCTGGCCCATGCCTATCACGATCAGTTCCTCGGTTTCGACAATCCGCGGATCGTCAAGGCCTACAAGCAAGCCATGGCCGCGGGCAACTACGAGCAGGTGCTGGCCCACTCGGGCCGTACGGTGCGCCACTACGCGGCCACGGACCACAAGGAATACTTTGCCGAAGGCACGGAGGCCTATCTTTATCGCAACGATTTCTATCCGTTCGTGCGCGCGGAGCTGAAGCAGCACGATCCGAAGCTCCACGACCTGCTGGCGGAGATTTGGGGCGAGGCGGAGTAGCTGGAAACGTGTTTCCTCCGGATGAGCGCCGGCCACGGCACCGGCGCGGTAGGGGCGACGCATGCGTCGCCCCTACTCGGGCATGGGCCACCCTCCCCCGCGAGGCGGGAGAGGGTACAGGCGCCATCAGTCCTCGTAGCCGTGCGGATGCTGCTGGAACCAGTTCCAGGCCGTGGCGATGATCGGCTCGATCTCGGTGTAGTGCGGCGCCCAACCCAAATCCTTGCGGATGGCCGTGGCGTCGGAGAAGAGCACGGCCGGATCGCCCGCCCGCCGCGGGCCGATCTCCACCGGAATCTCCCGGCCGGTGATGCGCCGGGCCGCATCGATCACTTTCTGGACCGAATAGCCGCGCCCGATCCCCAGGTTGTAGAACCACGCCTTACCCGGGCCCAGGGCCTCCATGGCCAGGATGTGGGCCGCGCAGAGGTCTTCCACGTGGATGTAGTCGCGGATGCAGGTGCCGTCGGGCGTGGGGTAGTCGTTGCCGAACACGGTGACCTTCTCTCTCCGGCCCAGCGCCGCCTGGAGCACCACGGGCACCAAGTGCGTTTCCGGATCGTGGTCCTCGCCCAGTGAGCCGTCAGCCGCTGAGCCGGCCACATTGAAGTAGCGCAAGGACACGAAGCCGAACTCCCGCCGGGCCGCCCCCAAATCGCGCAGCACCTGTTCCACACACCACTTCGACCAGCCATAGGGGCTGATCGGCCGTTGGTGCGTGGTCTCGCGGATGGGCATTTCGTCGGGCTGGCCGTAGGTGGCGCAGGTGGAGCTGAACACCAGGCGCTCCACGCCGGCCGAAACCATGGCACGCAACAGGCTGATCGTGCCCGCAGTGTTCTTGTCGTAGTAGCTCAACGGGTCGGCTACCGATTCGCCCACGTAGGCCAGGGCCGCGAAGTGCATCACCGCCTCGATGGACTCCTTTTCGAGCACTTCGCGCAGCTCGTCGGTTTGCGACAGGTCAAGCTGATAGAACGCGGCCCCGCGGTCCACGGCCCGGGCATGTCCGCGACAGAGATTGTCCACCACGGCCACGCGGTGGCCGGCCTCGAACAGTTGTTTCACCGCATGGGAGCCGATATAGCCTGCCCCTCCGGCGACCAAAACATTCATCGCAGACCATCCCTGAGCAAGTGGAAACAACGCGGCGGGGCCCTCCGACGTGCAGAGTCCGGCTGCCCGCGCGCAGCCCCGCTCCTCCCGAAGCCGTCACCCCGCGAGCCGGCTACGGAAACCCTTGATTGCAGACAAACTGTCCCCGGCTGTCAAGCCGTGGCTACTGAAGCGTCAAGGCATGGAATCGCCCTCGGGGAGCGTCTGCCAAGTTGCGGCGCGCCCGGGATCGCCGAGGCCGGACGCCTCGTTGCCTCGACGGCTCGGGACACAACCGAATGGGGCTGGCACAAACTCGAGCCAAGCGGTAAACTATCTGGCCGGATGGAGAAGCGCGAACGCCGCTCGGGCGTGCGGGGCTGCCGCGGTTGCCTGGCGGGAAGTTGCATCTGAGGAGGCCCACATTGTTCGACGCGCCCAGAGCCATGCGTGTAGTGGTCACAGGGGCCCACGGACAGTTGGGCGGCGAACTCTGCCGCCAGTTGGGCAAGAACGCCATCGGGCTGGATATCGACACGCTCGATCTGACCAGGGGGCCGGCCGTGCAGGGGAGATTGTTCGGCCTGAAGCCCGATCTGGTGATCAACTGCGCGGCCTATACCCACGTCGACCGCGCCGAAGGCGAGCCGGAGATGTGCGAGGCAGTCAATGCCGCGGCCGTGCGCACGTTGGCCCGCGCCTGCCGCCGACTCGACTGTCCCCTGGTGCAGATCAGCACGGATTACGTGTTCGCCGGTCAAGCCTCGGCATCGCGCCCGTGGCAGGAAGACGATCCACCCAGCCCGCAAGGCGTTTACGCCGAAACCAAGCACGGCGGAGAACTCGCCGCGGCCGGACACGAGAAACACCTGATCGTGCGCACCTGCGGATTGTATGCACGGCCGGCCGATCGCCGGGCAAAGAATTTCGTGCGCACCATGCTGCGCCTGGCAGGACTCGGCGGCCAGATCAAGGTGGTCAACGACCAGCAGTGTACGCCCAGCTACGTGCCGCACGTGGCCCGAGCCGTGCTCTTCCTGGCCGGACTGACCACCGGCCGGCCCGCACCATCGGGCGTTTATCATGTGACCAACACGGGCGCGACCACGTGGTACGAATTCGCGGCCGAGATCTTCCGGCTCACAGGCCGAGAGGTTGCGCTGGAGCCGATCACCACCGAGCAATTCGGCGCCGCAGCCCCGCGGCCGGCCTACAGTGTGCTGGATACCACGAAATACCACCGCCTGGGCGGCCCGCCCATGCCCGACTGGCACAGCGCGCTGGCTGAGTGTCTCAGGGAAGGCGGCGAGCCGGTGTCGGACGCCGGCAGGGAGCTTCCGGTTGAACCGTAATTGTTTGCCGGGAGGGCGAAGCTCCGGCTGAGCCGTATTCCCAAGGCCGAACAGTCTCTGCGAGGCCGGGGCATCTCGGGGCGGGCGAGCCTCGTGGCGGGCCGTGCGTGGCCCAAGGTTCCCGGCGGTGTGTGCCACTGCTTGCCCGCCGGGCAAGCAGTGCCAGCAGCGACGAGGCACTGCTTCTGGCGAAGCAGTGGCACACTGAATTCCCGGACAGCCTCAACTATTTCAAGAGGAGCCCCCCTGTGGCACACACATCCAACGAGCGGGTCGCCCTGGTCACCGGCAGCGGCGCACGGCGAGTGGGCAACGTGGTGGCCGCGGCACTGGCCGGCCGGGGATACACCGCCATCATCCACTACCGGCGATCGGCCGACGCAGCGCACCAGACGGTCGCCCAACTCGTCCAGCGCGGTTTCCAGGCCGCGGCGGTGCAGGCCGACCTGGCCGACGAGCAGCAGGTGGATCGGATGTTCGACGAGCTGCTGGAGCGTTTCGGGCGACTGGATGTGCTGGTCACCGCGGCCGCTCTCTGGGAATCGCGGTCCCTGGAAGAAACCACGGCCGCTGACGTGCGACGCCAGTTCGACGCGAACACGCTGGGCACCTTCCTCTGTTGCCGGCGCGCAGGCCTGATCATGGCCGGACAGGAGGAAGGCGGGGCGATCGTGACCGTGGGCGACTGGGCCACCTGCCGCCCCTACCCCGAATACGCCGCCTACTTCGCCAGCAAGGGCGCGATTCCCACAGTGACCCGCACCCTGGCCGTCGAGCTGGCCCGGCGCAATCCCAACGTGCGGGTCAACTGCGTGCTCCCCGGCCCGGTGATGGTGCCCGAAGACCTGGGCGAGCAGGAAGTCCAGGGAGTCGTGGCGGCCACGCTGCTTGGGCGCCTCGGCCGGCCGGAGAATGTGGCCCAGGCCGTGCTCTTCCTGATCGAGAACGACTACGTGACCGGAGTGTGCCTGCCGGTTGACGGCGGGCGCACGATTGCCGGGGGCTAGACACGCCGAACGCCCACCCAGAGGCGGGCGAAGCGCGCGACGGTAGCCGCCGTCGCCAGACGGCGGACAATGGAGAACCACGCTCTGTCGTGGCCGCCGAACTGGGTGGCACGCCCTCAGAAGGGTGTGGCTGGAGGGCCACGCTCTGTCGTGGCCGCATGATCGGGCGGGGGAGGGACGCGAGGGGACCGCGTCCCTCCAGACCCAACGGACGCGACAAAGCGCGTCCCTCCAGACCCAACGGACGCGACAAAGCGCGTCCCTCCAGGACCCAACGGACGCGACAAAGCGCGTCCCTCCAGGACCCAACGGACGCGACAAAGCGCGTCCCTCCAGACCCAACGGACGCGACAAAGC
>CAYXPN010000009.1:35755-38514 GCA_964467075.1 uncultured Planctomycetaceae bacterium | reverse complement strand
CGTGATGATTCTGCGTACGGCCGCCGGGTGCCACTGCTGGCTTGTCCAGCAGGGCATGAACGGAAGGCCGATACCCGCGCGTGCGTGCAAGCACGCGCCGCCTGGCACGGCGCTTCGCAGGACCCGATGAATCGGGTCACTACGTGCCGGGCCGCGTCAAAACTTGATGACTCCCCGGGCACGGAGTCCCAGGGCGATCCTGCACATCTCCACCATCTCCGGCGTCCAGCGCACGCCGATCTGCCAACCACCAGAGCCCCTGCCGAGGCCTACCGTTTGCTGGCGTGCAGGATCGTCAGGCCCACGATCTCGTCGCCTTCATAACGGATGATCACGTCGTCGTCGGTCAACTCGCTGTCCGTGGCATGGCTGGGCTTCTTGAAGTTGACGTAGAGCGTGTCGGTTTCCGCATCGTACGAAGACCACAAGTAGCGTCGCGGCGAGTGTGTGACCGCTGGGATCAGCCGCAGATACTCTTCAATATCCATCAGGGCCATAGCTGATTCCTCCGCTCGAGTGACTGCACGCGCCGCGTCACGAACGCCGTGATCACAAACCCATCCCCTTGCAGTTCCCGGCAAACCACCACCAGGGCCTTGCCCGGCTCGATTTCACGCACTGCCAGGCGTTCGCCTTCCCCGCCTTCCAGGATGCGCGACGGAAAGGCAACGGTTTCCAGCACCTCCAGGCGCAGTCCCGCCAGCTCGCAATGCTCCTCGATGATGTGCGACCATCGTTCGTCCGTCAAACGAATCGGCACACCGTGCTTGGAAACGACCACATCCGCCACGCGCGTCTTTCCCTATTCTACTATCCCCGCGCAAACCCGGCGAGCACCTCAGAACTTGATGAGCCCCCGGGCACGCAGCTCCAGGGCGATCTTGATCATCTCCAGCATCTCCGGCGTCCAGCGCACGCCGATGTCGCCGCCGTCGCTGGCCTTGCCGATGCACGGGCTGCCGGGCGCCAGCCTATAGTCGAGAACCTTCGGATCGCGAAATTGTGGGTCCTTGCTGAAACAACCTTCGCCCGGCTTGGCCAGCAGGAGGTAGTTTCCCCCAAAAACGTCGCAGTGCTCGATGCGGGTGTCACCCTGCGGCGACTCCACCTGCGAGACAATGGAATCCTGGATGCTACTCGACGCCCCCTTCAAGGTCACGTCGCCTGGGACGGTACAGAACCGCAACTCCGCCGGGCCGCTGGCCAAAACCTTCTGCGCAAACACGTTGTGTGCCTCCAATTTCCCTTTGCAACCCACGCCGTCTCTGACGCAAACGGAGTTCTTCAGCACTAGTGTGCCTCCGGACGAGACGGCTCCCACCAACACACAGTTTTCCAAGTCGCCACCACCGTAGGCGCAAATGGAATACTTTCGGCCGCTGGCGTTGGGAAAATAGATGATCAACGAATGAGCGCGAAACCCCGGGGCAACGGCGTAAACCGCGCCGCAGTCATGGTGCCGCGTTGTATCGGAACCGCCATGGTCGATGAACAGTCGGTCGAGTGTTACCCCCGCTGCCTCCACGATCAGGAGCTTCCCGAAACCGGTCGTTTGTCCCCTCGAGGTGATGGTTGCCCACGTACCCTTCTTGCTGCGAATCGTCAGGCCCTCCGCCTGCTCGGGAATGATCAGTTGCTCGTTGTACACAGCCCCGTCCTGGATCTCGATCACGCTCTTGGGCGGGGCGGCCTTGATGGCCTCCTGAAGGACCCGGAAATCGCCCTGGCCGTCTTGGCGCACGGTGATCAATCGGCCCAAGTTGGCCACAGCTTTTTCCATCTCCGCAAACGAGGGACTGCGCGCGGTGTCGGTCACTGGGCTTGTGTCCGCATACTCGGCCTTCAATCGCTCGACCACGTCGCGCAGGTCGAAAAGCTCTCTCTTCTCATGTAATTCCAGAGCCCGCGCAAAGAGCTCTTCCGCGTCCACCTCGCGCGGCCCGCGGTGCGCAAGCTTTAGCCCGCCTTCTACGGCCGGGCCCCAGTGCGCCGGCCGCGCAGCGTTCGGCGTAGCAGATTCCAACCCGCGCAACAGCGACTCGGCTTCCACAAACCCCTCCCGGGCGAGCTCGAGTTCCGCGGCCTCGCGCGTCTTTAGCTGTCCCTGGGCCGTGTCGAGCATTGCAATGGCGCGGCTCAGCGCAGCCGCGGCCTGCGAGAGTTCAAACGGCGCAGTATCCGCGCCCATCGACCGCGCCTGTGCCAGCAGGCGCCCGGCCAGGTCGGTAAGCCCACAGGCCTGCGCCAGACACGCGGCCGAGAGCCAGTCCTCGGCACTCTGCCGGTCCACCACGCGCTGGAGCAGCTTCCCCGGCGCATCCGGGCCGATCTCGGACCAGGCCACTTGGCGCGTGTCCACGTTCGTGCCCACGCGACGCACCACGGTCACGCCCGACTCGTCGGCGCCGGTCACCTCGGCCGCCAGCACCTTGACACCTAAGTCCAGTGCCTTCGGGCGCGGATTCGCGGCGTTGAGGTCACCGATTATGCGCCCTTTCATCTCGGCCATGCGGCGGACCTCGTCGCGGCGCCGCGTGAGGCGCTCGCGCAGCGCCGGATCGCTGGGCTCCAGCTTATCGAGCACGGCCAGCGCGCCGGCAAAATCCCACTGGGCGATCTTCGCTTCCACCCCGCCGGTGGCCTCGGCCCACTGGGCCTCTTGCCGGCGCACAGCTTCCAAGGCGGCCAACTGCTCGGCACTCAGGCCCGCGGGCGCCGCAGGCGGCGTTTCGCTGCCGGGCTCTGTGCCGGGCTCGGGC
>CAYXPN010000009.1:6661-35655 GCA_964467075.1 uncultured Planctomycetaceae bacterium | reverse complement strand
CCCGGGCGTGGTCGCGGCGATCTCGCCTGGCGACGGACCCTCTCCGGTCGCTGCCACCCACACCGGGCGCAACACCAGCTCCTGGCTTTGTACCAGGCGCATCGGCTGGCCGAACTCCTCGTAGCCCGGCCGGCTGATGCGCACCTCGTGCGATCCTGCTCCCAGCGGGATGCGCACCTGCGCCGTGCGCGCCCCGGCCAGTTGGTTGAGGTCCCTTGGCTCGTCGTCGATCCACAGCCTGGCTCCAGTCCGTTCTCCCGGCGGCCAGTTCAAGACCAGGCAGGTCTCGCGCTGCCAGACCGGCTCGACGCGAAGCTGCTGGCCTGCTTCGAGGTGAAAAGTCTGCTGCCAGGGCTCGTAGCCGGGCCGGGTGAACTCCACGCGGTGCTCACCGGGCGCGCAGGCGAATTCGCCGACGCGCACGCCCGCGGGAAAGGCCACCGGCCGGCCGTCGATGCGCAGGGTCATCTCGCTGCGCACCTCGGCCGGCAGCTCGAAGACCAGCATGCTCTCTTCGCTTCCGCCCCGGCCGAGGGCCCAGATCAACAGCGCCAGCAGCAGCACCGCGGCCGCGCCCACGCCGCCCAGCAGCGCGCCCAGGCGACCTTTCGATCCTGCCGGCTGCGCATGCTTCCCCGCGCGTGCCGCGCGTGCCGGACTGAGGCTTTGGAAGAACCGAGTCAGTCCCGCAGAGAACGAACCTTGCGTGCGCCTTAGCGCCTGGTCGGGCCGGGCCAGGGGCGGGCTGCTCCGCGCACGCGCCAGCAAGGCCGGCAGTTGGGCCGCGGCCGCAAACGGCCCCAAGGCGTCTGCCACCTCGGCCGGCTGTTGATACCGGCGCCGCGGGTCCTTGGCCAGCATGCGCTGCAAGATGGCGGTCACCTCCTTGGGCACGTCGGCGCGCACGCGCCGGATCGCGGGCGGCGGCACCCGATGATGGGCCTTGAGTTTCTGCAGCGGCGTTTCATAGGCCGGCTCGTCGAACGGGGCCCGGCCGGCCAGGAGCTTAAAGAGCGTGCAGCCCAGGCTGTAGATGTCTGCGCGGATGTCGGCCTGGTGCGTGTCCTCGGCCTGTTCCGGGGCCATGTAGTCCAGCGTGCCCAGGGCATGGCCCGTGCTGGTCATCGGGCCGGCCGCTTGTTCCGATTCGAAGCGGGCCAGCCCCAGGTCCAGCAGCTTCACCTGGCCGGTGGTGCTGAGCATCAGGTTCGAGGGCTTCACGTCCCGGTGGACCAGGCCGGCCTCGTGCGCGCACTGGAGGCCCAAGGCTGCCTGGCGCACCACCTCGCAGGCATCGGCCACCGGCAGCGGCCCGGCATGGCGCAACACCTGCTCGAGGTCCATCCCATCGACCAGCTCCATGACCAGGAAACGCGTGCCCTCGATTTCCCGGGCGTCCAGGGCCTGGACGATGTTCGGATGGTTCAGTCCTCCGACGGCCTGCATCTCGCGTTCGAATCGGGCCACGGCGCGCTGATCGGCCAGTCGTCCGGTGGACAGCACTTTGAGCGCCACCTCGCGCCCCAGGCGCGCGTGGCGGGCCTTGTACACGGCGCCCATGCCGCCCTGGCCCAGCTTGTCGAGCAGTTGGTAGTCGCCCAGCTCAACTGGCTCCGCCCCACCCGGTTGCGTACCGCCGGCATGGACTCGGCCCGGTGGCCGGGGCGCACCGAGCGTGGGCGCAGGCGGAGGGACGGCGGCGCCTGCGCGCGGCGGCGCTGGGGGCGGCTGGGCAGGCGCGGCCTCGAGCGCGGCGCGCAACTGCCGGTCGTAGGCCGCCTTCTTTTTCTCATTGAGCAGGCACACGCGCGCGCCAGCCACCTGGTTGAGCAGGCGCTGCGAGTCGGCCGAGTGCGCCCCGGCCTGGAACGAGCGCAGGTGGCTCATGCGCTGGTCCGCGGCATGGGCGATCACGTCCGGATTGGGTTCGAACAGCTTGATGCCCAAGAGCCGATAGTGGTTGGGCGGCTGCTCATCGGGCGGAATGCCCAGCCAGACGTGATATGGATCGAACGGATCGGCCATGCTCACCATGTCCCCCGACGAGTGCACACCGACGTGTAGCCGCCGAAAGCCAGACGGCGGACGAATCATTGCCTACGAAACGTCGCCGGGTGTTGTCCACGCTCTGGCGTGCGTGGCTATGCCGTCTCGGCTGCACACTCGCCAAATGCGCGTGGGCGGGTCGGGAGACCGCCCACAACCCCGACCAGTGCAAGCCCATTCTACCCGCCGAGCCCCCCGCTCGCAACCGATTCGCCGCCCGCAGCAGGGGGCGGCGCTCTGCGGCGTGCACTGCTGTTGGACCGCGTTTGCCGCGTGGGTGCGAGTCCGGCCGTGGCATGCGGGCTGATCCGGCCAAACTCTTGACAACGCGTCCTGCGTCAATGACAATGCCCAACATGCCGTTTAGCGGACCGCTGCGTCTGGTTGCTGCCGAGACGGGCGCAAGTCTGCCTCGCGGGAGACGCATCGGCAGGGTCAATACCTGTCGGCATCCAGGCGGTGCGTCTTTTCGCCGCTCGGGATGGAAACAGCAAAGCGGGCGCCGCGTTACTCAAAACACCTGCCGTGGTTTCTTTTGATTTGCCCCCAATCAAGGAGACAGCAATGCGATCAACTGCTCTAAGAACTTGCAAGAGTATTACTTCCCGGGGCTTCGCTTCGCTCCAGCCCCGGCCACCCGGCTTTGGGCACAGAATTGGGGAAACAATTCGTCTACGGGTCCTAGGCACAGTGCTGGTTGCGCTGGTGGCCTGCTCGCCGGCTTCGGGCCAGCAGTCGGCCGAAGAGATACTCAAGGCTTCCGGTGTGACGGGCGGCCTGGTCGTTCACCTCGGCTGCGGCGATGGAAAGCTGGCCGCGGCGCTGCGAGCCGACGATTCGTTCGTCGTGCAGGGTCTTGATGCTGATCCGGCCAACGTGGCAGCCGCACGGGCCCACTTCCACTCGTTGGGACTCGGCGGCCAGGTCTCGGCCGAGGTGTTCGGCGGCCGGCATTTGCCCTACGTGGACAACCTGGTGAACCTGGTGGTGGCCGAAGACCTGGGCAAGGTGGCCATGTCGGAGGTCATGCGCGTGCTCCGGCCCGGCGGTGTGGCGTATGTCAAGCAGAACGGGACGTGGGTGAAGGGAACCAAGCCCTGGCCTGCGGAGATCGACGAGTGGACCCACTACCTCCACGACGCCCGCGGCACGTCGGTCTCCCACGACCGGCTGGCCGGTCATCCCAAGGGACTGCGGTGGACGGGCGGGCCGTTCTGGGCCCGCAGCCACGAACACACGGCCAGCATGACCGCGATGGTCTCGGCGGCCGGCCGAGTGTTTTACGTGATGGACGAGGGGCCGGTCGCTTCGATCCAACTGCCGCCGGAGTTTTATCTGACGGCCCGCGACGCCTTCAACGGCACGGTGCTCTGGAAGCGGCGCCTGCACGAGTGGTGGAACGCGCTCTATCCGCTCAAGAGCGGGCCGGGGTGGCTGCCCCGGCGCCTGGTGGCCGTGGACGACCGCGTGTATCTGGCGCCGGGCGTGGGACAGAACATGCTTTGTCTGGATGCGCTCACCGGCCGACTCGTGCGCGAGTACGACGAGACGGCCACCACGTTCGAGTTGATCGTCTCCGAGGGCGTGGTCTTCGCCGCGGTAGATCCCGACCAGACGCTTTGCGACTACAATCAGCAGAACGCCAACTGCTGGAAAGAGCGCGACCGCGCCAGCAATCTCTTCGCCTGGAACCGCGACCAGGGGCTGCGCGTGCTCAAGGCCATGGGCGCCGACGACGGCAAGCTTCTCTGGCAGCGCAAGATGCCCGTGGCCCCCATGACGCTCGCCGCTGACAGCCGCATGGTCTGCCTCTACGACGGCAGCGCCGTAGTGGCCCTGGACCGCCGGACCGGCGAGGAACTCTGGGCAACGGACGTCGTGGACCTGCCGCAAATCCGCACCGGATACGCCGGACCGCGACTGGTGATCTGCGAAGATCGGGTGGTGCTCTCGCCCACAGGACACATCGTGGCGCTGTCGGCCGAGACGGGCGAGGTCCTCTGGTCGGCCAGGAACAAGCCCCGCTCCGGGCACTACAGCCTGGAGGACTTCTATGTGATCGGCGAGACAGTGTGGGTGCTCCAGCGCGGCAACCACGGCGCATTCACGACCTACAGCCTCAAGACCGGCGCAATCCTGGCGGAATACAGCAACCCGATCCAGTCCTTCTACATCCACCAGCGGTGCTATCCGGGCCGGGCCACCGAGCGGTTCCAACTGCCGCCGATGATGGGCATCCAGGTCTACGACATGGAACAGGACGCCTGGTACAACAACCACTGGATTCGCGGCGGCTGCGTTTACGGGGTGATGCCCGCCAACGGCATGGTCTATGCCACGCCGCACGCCTGCGCGTGCTACTACCAGTCGAAGCTCAACGGTTTCAACGCCGTGGCGCCCGAGGCGCAGTCGTCCGAGGCCCCGCCGGCCGAAAAGCGCCTGGTCAAGGGCTTGGCTTACGGCGCGTGCGACGGGCAAGCGGAATACCCGGCCGCAGCCTGGCCGGTCTTCCGCCACGACAACACGCGCAGCGGATACGTGCAAACCGACGTTTCGGCCCGGGTCGGCCGGGCATGGGCAAAGCAGTTCGGCACCCGGCTCAGCCAGCCCGTGGTGGCCGGGGGCAAGCTGCTCCTGAGCGCGGTCGACAGCCACACAGTCTATGCGCTCGACGCCGAGACCGGCCAGCAGCTTTGGCAGTTCATCGCCGGCGGGCGCGTCGACTCGCCGCCGACGCTCTATCGGGGCCTGGCCGTCTTCGGCTGCGCCGACGGCTGGGTCTATGCACTGCGGGCCGCGGACGGGGAGCTGGCCTGGAAGTTCCAGGCCGCGCCGAATGACCGGAAGCTGATGTCCTACGGGCAGCTCGAGTCGGTCTGGCCGCTGGCCGGCAGCGTGTTGATCCAGGACGGCAAGCTCTACTGCGTGGCCGGCCGCTCGATGTTCCTCGACGGCGGCTTGCGCATGGTGATCCTCAAACCGGAGACGGGCGAGCTTGTGGCCGAGAGCGTGATGGACCGCCATGTGCCGGGCACGGATCAGATTCTGGACGACTTGATCATGGGCAAACACCTGCCCGTGGCCATGCCCGATATCCTCTCCGGCGACGGCAAATACGTGTACATGAAATCGCAGACGTTCACGCCCGACGGCCGGCGGGTGCGCGTGCGCCCGCAGCGCCCCGACACCCAATACGACGAAGAGGTCCATCTCTTCTCGCCGATCTCGTTCCTCGACGACTCCTGGCACCAGCGCACCTACTGGCTCTACGGCCGGACGGCCGGCGAGGGCTGGGCCGAGTTTCAGCTTCCGCCCAAGCGCGTGCCCTACGGCCGGATCATGTGTCTGGACGAGACAAACGCCTATGCCTACGGGCGCGACCCCGAACTGTTGTGCAACACTTCGGTGAGCGAATACCGGCTCTACTGTGCGGGCAAGGTGCCCACGCGCAAGGTGGGCGTTCCCCGGCTGGAAGGCAAATGGGTCGAGGGCCGGTATCCCGCGGACACTCCCCTGGCCGGAGCCTCGGTGGACTGGAAGCAGCTTGCCCAGCAACCCCTGGAGAAGCTCACCGCGCTGGATTACCGCTGGGTTCACGAAGAGCCGGACGTGATGGCCCGGGCCATGGTGCTGGCGGGTGATCGGCTGTTTATTGCCGGGCCGCGCGACGTGGCCGACGAGAAGCAGCTCTGGGGGCGCTCGAACGAGAAGGTCTTCAAGCAGCAGATGGCCGAGCAGGCCGCCTGGCTGCGGGGCGAGCACGGCAGCGTGATGCAGGTCTTCTCCAAGGTGGACGGCAAGAAGCTGGCTGAATACGAGCTGGACTGCCTGCCGGCCTTCGACGGCCTGATCGCCGCGGACGGACGTTTGTACATGGTGACCACGGACGGCGCGCTAGTCTGTTTCCAGGGCAAATGAGGGGCGGGAACGAAAGGGCGTCTGCCATGAAATACTGTAACATGCTGGTTCTCGTCCTGTGTGCGCTGGTGTGGGGTGTGTGGTTTCCGGCCGCAACCCCGGCGGTCGAACCGGTGTTCGTGCCCCTGATGGTCGACGGACCGAAGCACGAGCCGGAACACCACAGCTACTGGTTCGGGCCGTTCTCGGAATGCGCATCGGTCGGCGATTTCGACGGCGACGGCGACCTGGACCTGGCCGCGGGACGCAACTGGTACGAAAACCGCGACGGCCAGTGGATCAAACACGCGGACTTCCGCGACGGCGCCGAGACCAACGGCCCGGAGACCGACGACAACAGCGAGTTCGCCATGGACGTGAACCGCGACGGGCACATCGACATCGTCAGCTCCGGCTGGATGCGCATGAAAGGGGCCTTCTGGTATGAGAACCCGGGACCCGAGGGCGTGAGGGCCGGCAAGAAGTGGACGGCCCACCGCTTCCACTCGGCCAAGAACATGGAAGGCGTGATCCACGGCGACATCGACGGCGACGGCGACGACGACATCCTCTGCAACCATTGGGCCCCGGTCGAAGGCCAGGGCATGACCTGGTATGAATCGGTCCCGCGCGAGCCGTGGCTGGTTGAGCATGTGGTGGGCACCCAGGGCGAGTATCACGGCAACGGGCTGGGCGACATCAATGGCGACGGGCGCTGCGACATCGTCACACCGGCCGGCTGGTATGAGCAGCCCGAGGACAAGAACGCCACACCCTGGCCGTTCCATGCCGACTACACGGTCCATCGCCTGGGCCGGCCTGAGCAGCGGATCGCCGCCTCGCACCCGATCCTGGTCCACGATGTCAACGGCGACGGACTCAGTGACATCATTGTCGGCGCGGCGCACGAATACGGCCTGGCGTGGCTCGAGCAGAAGCTCACTGCCGACGGACAGCGGCGCTTCGAGACCCACTGGATCGAGACCGATTTCGGGCAGTTCCACACCATGGCGCTCGGCGATCTCAACGGCGACGGCAAGCCCGACCTGGTCAGCGGCAAGCGTCTGTTCGCCCACCACGGGCGCGACACGAGCTGCTACGAGCCGCTGTTCGCTTTCTGGTACGACTTGAACCGCGGCCAGGTGAAGCGCCACGTGCTCTCGTTCAACCACCTGCCCTGGTACTCGGGCCGGGAGAACCACAATCCGCCGCCCGTGGGTGCCATTGCCGTGGGCATGAAAGTGATCATCGTCGATCTGGACCAGGACGGCGACAACGACATTGTGGCCCCGGGCAAGTCGGGGCTCTATGTGTTCTACCAGGAAGCCGCGGCGCCGCGACCGCGGCCCCAGATGCGCCTGGCGCCCGAGGAGACCTATCCGTCGTGGGTGCCGTGGCACGGGCAATAGGCGGCTGGTTGTAAGCGTTCACAAGTAGGGTGCGTGCTTGCACGCACGCCCAAACCGTAGGGTGCGTGCTCTGCACGCACGCGGTTTTTGCCAAAGCCCAAACCGTAGGGTGCGTGCTCTGCACGCACGCGGTTTTTGCCAAAGCACGCCCAAACCGTAGGGTGCGTGCTCTGCACGCACGCGGTTTGTGCCAAAGCGATTACGCACAACGGAACAACTACGCCAAGCCGCGTGGCTGCAAGCAGCCACCCTACAAGCTGCTTGCCCGCCGGGCAAGCAGTGCCACACGGCGGCCCCAAAGCGTAGTGCATCACCGGGCTTTCAGACGGTGGAAGGATTACGCATCGGATTGACTCGCGGCGACAGCAATGGGAGCGACACCATGCGGATCGGGCATTCTGGTTTGGGCTGGCGCGGTGTGACTGCACGCCGGAGGACCGCGCCCGGGGTGGTTGCACGCGGGTTGATCGCGTGTGCGGCGGTCGTTTGTGCGGCGATCGCGTGTCCCGGCGCGACCGCGGGCGAGCCGGCCGAGAGCGCGGGCGGCGGCTTTGTCACTCTCTTCGACGGCAAGAACCTGGATGCCTGGCGCATGTCGCCCAGCGCGGCCTGGAAAATCGAAGCCGGCGTGCTCGCCCTCGACCGCACCGACGGCAGCCTCAGAAACGCCGATTATCTCTGGACCAAGGAGACCTTCGGCGATTTCGTGCTGGAGCTCGAGTTCCGCGTGTGCGAGGGATACTGCAACAGCGGCGTCTTCCTGCGCGCGGCCGATCCGGCCGACCCGGTTTACACCGGCATCGAGGTGCAGATCGCCAACTCCTTCGGGCGCGAGGGCCTTTCGCGCGGCGGCACCGCGGGCGCGATCTACGACTGCGCCGCACCGACGAGCAACGCGGTCAAGCCGCCGGGCGAGTGGAACACCTGCCGCATCACGTGCCGGGGGAGCCTGATCACCGTCGAACTCAACGGCGGCAAGGTCTTGGAGATGGACCTCGACCGCTGGACCGAGACCGGCCGAAACCCCGACGGGACGCCGAACAAGTTCACCCGGCCCTTGAAGGATTTCGCGCGCGAGGGCCATATCGGGCTGCAAGACCACGGCCGGCCGGTCTGGTTCCGCAATATCCGTGTGAAGCGCCTTTGATGCTTTTTTGGCGTCCGTCTGCCGGCACCTGCTCGGACCCCATGTCCTCCAACTGACCTGCACAGATGAAGGAGAACCCCCGTGAGGCACCAATCCCATGTTTCCACGATCGCGCTGGTTGCACTGTTGCTCGGCCTGGCCTTCGCCGCCGCGGCAAGCGGCGCAGACGAGCCCGCCTACACGCTTGAGCCCGACGAACACGGCATGGTGCTCAAAACGCCCGACGGGCGCACCGTGCTCAGCTACATGACGCGCAAGCCGGCCCAGACCAACCTCTCGGCCAACAGCGTCTGCTGCCTCTATCCGGTCTACACGCCCGCAGGAGTGCGCGCGGTGGACTTTGCGCCGGGCGACCATCGCCACCACCGGGGCATCTTCCTCGCCTGGCACGCCGGCACTTATGGCAACCAGCGTGCCGACTTCTGGGGGTGGGGCGAATGGGCGCCGACCGAGGAGCGCGTAATCCGCAACCGCAGCGTCAAGCTGGCCGAGGCCACGGCCGAGCGCGCCGGGCTCAAGGTGCGTAACGAGTGGCTCATCGGCTCACAGGTCGTCATCGACGAGCAATCGACCATCAGCGTGCGCGAGCAGGACGGGGTCTACGTGATCGACTGGGATTTCCGGCTCGTCCCGCGCGTGGAGGTCACGCTCGACCGCACGGCCTTCGGCGGTTTCTGCGTCAAGGGGCGCAAGGAAGGCCAGGCCGACTACTACGACCCCAGCGGCAAGGTGGACCTGCCCGACCCGCACCACCTCAAGCCCGAGACCGACTGGCCCGCGCGCCCGTGGTACGACTACGTGATCGAGCTCGAAGAGGGCAAGACCGTGGGCGTGGCCGTGATCGACCACAAGGACAATCCGCCCTCGACCTGGCACAATCTCAAACCGATCGCCATGGTCAACCCCTGCATCGTGGCGCCGGGCGAAGTGAAGCTGGCCGCGGGCAAGCCGCTTCGGCTGCGCTATCGGGTGGTGGTCCACGACGGCCCGCCGCCGGTGGGGCTGCTCGAAAAGCTCGCCGCCGAGTGGCGGTGAGGGGCGAAGCCGGCCTTCGGCCGAACGAATACTCAACGTAACTTCAGCCCGTAGGGTGGGTCGAGCGTTAGCGAGACCCACCGATGAGCTTCAGCCCGTAGGGTGGCTCGAGCGTTAGCGAGACCCACCGATGAGCTTCAGCCCGTAGGGTGGGTCGAGCGTTAGCGAGACCCACCGATGAGCAACAATAGCCGGAACAAACGCAGCGCTGTTCCGGCAACAAGGCGTTGGTGCGGTTGCCGACGGTTTGTAGTGACCGTACTTATACGGTCTTCGATGGGCCCGTCAAAGATGGCCCCGATCGATCGGGGCACTACAAACCGAGATGGCCGCGATGAATCGGGGCACTACAAACCGAGCGATTTTCCCCGGACCCAACGGTCATCGCAGGAGCACGACCAATGACTCATCCCCATTACCCGCACCTGTTCAGCCCGGCACGCATCCGCGGCGTCGAGGTGCCCAACCGCATCTGCCACGTGCCCACTGACATCAGCTCGGCCAATGCCGACGGCTCGGTCAACCAGCGCGTGATCACCTACCACGAGCAAGTCGCCAAGGGCGGCTGCGGGCTGATCATCGTGGGCGCCTCCACGCCCGATCGGGCCACGGGCCGGCCGACGGTCACCTGCATCTCGGTCGACGAAGACCCGTTGATCCCCGGTTTGTCCGAGCTGGCCGAGGCCATGCACCGCCACGGGGCCCGCTGCGCCGTGCAAATCCAGTCGCCGGGGCGCCAGGCCGCCTGGCCGCGCGAAAACCTCTTCTCGGCCTCCGACACGGTGGTCGCGCTGCCGGGCTCCGCGGGCCACGAGGTGGTCTATGCCGAGGCCGTGGCCAAAGGCAAGTCGATCCGCGCGATGAGCGTCGAGGAAATCTACGGCCTGGTGGACAAGTTCGCCGAAGGGGCCTGGCGCGTGCAGCAGGCCGGCTTCGATTGCGTCGAGCTGCACGCGGCCCACGGGTATCTCATCGCCCAGTTCATGAGCCCCTACGTCAACAAGCGCACCGACCGCTTCGGCGGCAGCTTTATCAATCGCATGCGCTTCGTGCTCGAAATCCTGGCCCGCATCCGCTACAAATGCGGCGCCGACTTCCCCGTGGGTGTGCGCTACTCGGGCGTGGAGTGGATCGAAGGCGGGCGCGAGCTGGAGGAAAGTGTGCGCGCGGCCCAGCTTTTTGAAGAGCACGGCGCGGCCTTTCTCGATATCAGCGCAGGCATTTTCGAAGCGCCCGCCGCGGTGATGGACCCGATGTATTATCCCCAGGGCTGGAACACCTACACGGCCGAGGAGGTCAAGAAGCACGTCAGCATCCCGGTGATCACCAGCCACACGCTCCGCGATCCGGCCTATTGCGAGAAGATACTCGCCGAGGGAAAGGCCGACATGGTGGGACTGTCGCGCCAGATGATCGCCGATCCCTACTGGGCCAACAAGGCCCACGCCGGACAGCCCGAGGAGATTCGCAAGTGTATCTCCTGCCTGGTGGGCTGCTGGCAGGAGTCGCTGATGATCCGGCGCTACATGCGCTGTGCGATCAATCCCGCGGTGGGCGACGAGCGGTTTGTGCACCTGGCGCCGGCCGAGCAGCCGCGGCGCGTGGCCGTGGTCGGCGGCGGGCCCGGCGGCATGGAGGCGGCACGCATCGCCACGCTGCGCGCCCACCAGGTGACTATCTTCGAAAAGACCGGCGAGCTGGGCGGGGCCATCCTCTACTGCTGCCCGATCCACGGCAAGAACAAGATGCGCTGGTATGCCGACTGGCAGCGCCGGCAGATGGCCAGGCTGGGCGTCGAGGTGCGCCTGCGCACCACTCCGGGCGTGGATCAGCTGCGCGGGTTCGACGCGGTGATCGTGGCCACCGGCGCGCGCGTGGCCCGGCCCGACATACCGGGCATCGGCGAGGCGCTCATCTCGACGTTCGAGGACGTGCTGCGCTGCGGCATGACCGGCTGCGAATACTATCCGGAAGACAAGGCCCCGCCCGTCGAGTGCGGCCAGACCGTGCTCGTCTGGGGCGACTATTTCGGCGCGGCCGACGCGGTCGAGCGCCTGGCCACAGGCGGGCGCAAGGTCTATGTGGTCACCGAGGCCCCGGAGTTCGCCTCGTGGATGGAGCCCTGCCACCGCGACGTGATGTTCAAGCGCTTTGCCGGCGGCAACGGCGAAGGGCTGCGGAGCAAGACCTTTGACCAGCCGGTCACCATTATCCCCAACAGCACCGTTGTCGAGATCGCCCCCGACGGCCAGGTCACGCTCATGGACCAGCGCTTCCAGAAGACCACGCTCCGGGTGGACAATCTCGTGCTCGCCCGCGTGGAGCCCAACGACGGGCTCTACGGCGAACTGCTGGCCGCGGGACTGATCGTGCAGAAGATCGGCGATGCGCAGCGCGTAAGAAACCTCAGGGCCGCGGTGACCGAGGGGGCCAACGCGGGCCTGACGCTCGACGAGCACCTGGGCTTAAACGCCAATCGGGCGATGATCTCGCGCCTGCCCACCGAGGTGGCGGCCCGCGGCGGGGACCGCTGACCAAGAACTTGTAAAGGTATTATTCCCCGGGGCTTCGCTTCGCTGAGAGCCCCGGCCACCCGCCCGGGCCGGAAGCATGGAGCCCGATTTTCCTCCCCGCGTGGTCTTAACCGACTTCATTCGGCCCTACAGACCCCATAAGCGAGGCCGACCATGCTCAGTTCCATCAAACACTTCGTCCCCCGCGTCTGCTTCGTGTTCGCAATTATTCTGCCGGCAGCATCTGCCCAGCCCGGCGAAAAAGGTGACAGGCACCATTTGCCGGAACGGCCCGGAGGGTGCTTCGCACAAATGGTGCCTGTCACCCTTTTCGGTCTCGCGGCAGCATCTGCCCAGCCCGGCGAAAACGCTGGCCCGAGCCAGCGCGCCGCCCCTCTGGCCGACGTGCCGGACAACTGCTGGCGCAAGCTCAATCCGCCCACCATGGCCAAGGCCCGCACCTATTCGGGAGCGTGTTTCGGCGGCGGCTACCTGTGGTATTTCGGCGGTGCTCACCGGGGCTACAAGGGCAACGACGTGCAGCTCTTCGACCCGCGCCTGGGCGACTGGATCCAGGCGACCGAAGCGGAGTGGCCCGAGGTGGGCAGCCCCGACTGGAAGTCGATGATCAGCGGCGGCGGCACCACCTCGCAGCTTTCGCCCACCGGCCGGCCGTTTACTGAACACACCTATCAGCAGGCTTGCTGGCAGCCGGAGCGAGAGCGGTTCTTCATCGTGTTGGCCAGCTCGGGCACATGGGAATTCGACCCCGAGCGGCGCGAGTGGATTCACTTGATCAACCGGTTCAAAGACCCGGACGCCCAGCCGAGCGGCCATTGGGCCCAGCGCCAGGTGCTCTACGTGCCGGAGCTGGGCGCACCGGTGCTGACCATCAGCGCCGGCAGCGCAGCGGCCCGATATGTGTTCGAGCACGACCAGCGCCGCTGGCGGCGCCTGGGCCCCACCCCCGAGCCGTTGCGCTGGAACGAGTACTATGCCACCTACGTGCCGCAGTGGAAGTGCCACCTGGTCGCGACGAAGAAAAGGCCGTGGCTCCGCTACGACGCGGCTCGGGGAACCGTCAGCCGGGTCGAGGCGCCCGAGGCGCTCGGGCCTTGCCAGTCGCTCTCCTATGACGCAGCCAACAAGGTGGTCGTGGCCCTGGCGCGGCGCGAGCTGCGCAAGGGATGGCAGACGGTTGTGCCGTGGGCCCTCGACGTGGAGTCGATGGAGTGGACCGAGCTTGCGCCGCCCAGACCGTGGCCCGAGGGACAGGCCACCGGCAACTGGTGTACGTTCTGGTACGACGAGGCACACAATGTGCACCTCTTGGTCAATTTCGTGCGCCGCGACCGGCAGGAGCTTTTCGATGGCGGCGTGACTGAGACGTGGGCCTACCGTTTTCGCTGACCGAGCGGACAGGATGACGCGGAAGAAAGCCGAAAACGCAAAGCAGAAAACGCGAAGCAGAAAGCCGAAGGAAGCGGACGGTCCCTGTGAACAATTACGAAAAGCTATGGCAAGGCAAAACGCGCGGGCAGGATGAGGCGCGTGCCTGCTCCCTGGGCGCGCCCGTCGAAGGGGCGTCGTCTTGGATCAAGAGGTCCTTTTCTGGCGCGAACCCAGCTCGGCCGGCGCGTCGAGTGTCGCCAGGGCCGGATCGAGGAGCTGCCCTTCCCGGAGGCCAGCTTCGACCTGGTGGCGGGCGTGGGACCGGTGCTCACCTGGAGCGATCGGCCCCAGGCTATCAAGGAGCTTTATCGCGTATTGCGGCCGGGCGGCGTAGCGTTCGTGGGCGGAAGATACCTGGGCATGCCCGAAATGCGCCGCGTGTCGAGCGAGCAATTGCGCCAGAGCGCTGCGCAAAGCGGCGTGGCCTCGGTGCGCGTGATCGACGAGATGGGCCAGTGGATGGCAATCCGCAAGGGGGTCAAGTGATCCTGCTGCGCGCGGCAGCGCAGTAGGTGCAGGGTAGCACTTCAGTCAGGTGGAGCGGCCCGAAGACGAAGGGTACCGTCGCCCGAATGCCTTCGGCCCTGAAGGGGCCGAATATGGAAGCCCAGGGCGAGCGCAGCGGAGCCCTGGGTCTTTCGCCGGGCCGTTCGCCCCCAAATCCCTGAAAGGGCGCGATACGGCGTCAAAGTGCAGTCCAACACCGCGCCTCCAGACGGCTGATCAGTGACGGCACACACGCTCTGTCCGCCGCGCACAACGCCGGCAATCCAACCTGAAGGAGTCATTCACATGCGAATCCCTTATCTTGCACCCCTGTTTCATCACATGCGAACCCTTTGCCTTGCGGCCCTGCTGATGTTCTCTCTGGCGGCCCGGGCCTCGGCAGCGGAGCAGGTCGTTCAGGTGGCCGATGACGGGGCCCTGCGAACGGCGCTGTCGCGCGCACATCCCGGGGTGCGCATCCGGATCGCCCCGGGCAGCTACCGGCCCGGCATCTACGTGAGCGGTTTGCGCGGCACCGAGCAGGCGCCGATCGTGATCGAAGGGGCCCGGCCCGAGGCCCCCCCGCTCTTCGAGGGCGGAAACGAGGCATGGCACCTGAGCGACTGCGCCTACGTGACCCTGCGCCACATCGCAGTGCGCGGGCAGACGCGCAACGGGATCAACGTGGACGACGGCGGAACCTTTGACACGCCGGCCCACCACATCCGGCTGGAACACCTGCGCGTAAGCGACATCGGGCCCAACGGCAACTACGACGCCATCAAGCTTTCCGGCGTGGATGATTTCGCGGTCCTGGGCTGCCGAATCGAAGGCTGGGGCGGCCAGGCCGTGGACATGGTGGGGTGCCATCGCGGTGTGATCGAGGAGTGCCGCTTCCGCGGCAAAGAAGGCTTCTCGCAGTCCGCCGGCCCGCAAGCCAAGGGCGGCTCCAGCCAGATCACCATCCGCAGGTGTTGGTTCGAGGGCCCCGTCGCCCGGGCTGTGAACCTGGGCGGCTCGACCGGAATGGCCTTCTTCCGGCCGCGGGGGGCGCAATACGAGGCCAAGGACATCACCGTCGAAGGCTGCACGTTCGTCGGCGGCGAGGCCCCGGTGGCCTTTGTGGGCGTGGACGGGGCGCAGGTGCGCTACAACACGATCTACCGGCCGGAGAAGTGGGTGCTGCGCATCCTTCAGGAGACCACCGCGCCGGGCTTTGTGCGCTGCCGCAACGGCCGCTTCGAGCACAACCTGGTGGTCTTTCGCCGCGCCGATGTGGGTGTGTTCGTCAACATCGGACCCAACACACAGCCGGAGACGTTCGTCTTCGCCCGGAACTGGTGGTATTGCGAAGACCGGCCCGCAGCCAGCCGCCCCCAACTGCCGACCGCGGAGAGCGGCGGCGTCTACGGCCTCGACCCGAGGCTTGCACGCCCTGAAGACGGCCTGAGACCCACAAAGCCCCAGGCCGCCGGGTACGGGGCCACAGGCCAGAGGTGACCGGCCGTTACCTCGCTGCAAGCACCAAGCTCGGACTGTTCCCTGGGGCACGGGGCTACCGGCTGAAACTGACCGGCCGGCCGGTGATCGGTCGGTTCAGCAGCCCGAGGCCGCACGCGGCGAGGCGGTCCGCGTCCAAGCACCGGACAGCCGCGCGACAGCCGGTCGAAGGCCCGTACGCGAGCCAGTGGGCCGTTCAGCGAGCCGCTCGGCAAACAGCGAGCCGCTCGGCAATCAGTGAGCCGCTCGGCAAATAGTGAGCCGCTCGGCAAACATGCTCCACCCGCAACCGCCTGCCGAGAAAACGCCCCAAGCGGTCCTGCCCCACCCACGCCCGGGAGATTAGGCAGCTCTGCCCGGCCCCCGCGCCCGGCAGATCGAGGGGGCCCTCCGCTCGGCAAGCCGCCAAGAAACGACGCAAGCCCTTGAATCTCAAGGGCTTGCGAAAGCTGTGTGGTGTCCCACAGCCATTGCACGCCGCTATATGTTGTGCTCCGAAGGCCAGGGGCATACTACATGTTGTGCCGAAATGGCCGTGTGCAATCAGAGTAGGCCACCGGGGAAAGCTGGGGAACAGGGATTCGAACCCCGACTAACTGATCCAGAGTCAGTTGTGCTGCCGTTACACTATTCCCCAGAAAACCGCTTGATTAAGGGCACTTTGCTCTTCCCTGCGCTTCTGCTGGACAGCGGCCAAGACTCCTCTGACGCCTATTTTGACACGCGGCGGACCTGTTGGGCACCCCACCGACGCACTTTGACCCCCGAAATGCTCAGGGGTCCTCGGTCTCCGCCGGTCCCCCTGGATGTCCAGGGGCGCCCCCGAGATATCCAGGAGTCCTCTCATGTCCAAGGTAGCTCGAACTCGCGGTGCCGGCAAGACTCGCAAACGGACCCGGCGAGCTTCTCTCCAGCGCAGCCTGCGCCCGAATCGCGTTTTTCACGGATCAGGCCCCCCTACTGCTTCTTCCCTGCCTCTTCGTGGCCGCCCCCACACCGGAGGCCGAACCATGGCAACCCTACCGCCGCGGAGCCGCAGCCTGATGGCATGACGAGCCGCTAGCGAGAGAGACACGTCTTCCTGGGAATCAGCAGATCCACCGCTTGCGAATATTCCGGAGGCTTACCAGAAAGAGCAGCGCGCAGAAGCCGGCCAGCGCGGCGAAGCTCAGCATGACGGGCATGTGTGCGTGCGCGGGGCCCCTGACGGCCCCGTGGAGCAGGTCGGCCCCGTAGGTCAACGGCAACACGTATGACAACGGCCGGACGAGGACCGGCAGGCTCGCGACCGGGAAAAACAGCCCGCAAAGGAAGACCATCGGGAAGCGGAAGAAGTTGGAGAACGTTTGGGCCTCGAAGACCTCGCTCACGGAGACGGCGATGAAGAGCCCCAGGAACGTGGAGCTGACGGCGACGAGCACCACGGCCGGCACCACCTGCCACCACACGACGCCGCCCAGGTCCGCTACAAAGGCGGCCATGACGACCGGCACGAAGGCGTTGGCCACGCCGAAGAGCACCGCGCCCGAGGTCTTGGCCAGCATAAGCAGCTCCAGCGGGATCGGCGCCAACAGCAGCCGCTCGAAGGACCGGCCCTTCTTCTCGAAAGTCACCGTCACCGCGAGCATGCTGGTGGTGCCGAAGAGAATCGACAGCGCCATCACGCCCGGCAACAGCGCGCGCACGCCTTGTTCGTCCACGGCCGAGCCGGACTTGATGAAGAACATCAGCGTCCATGCCAGCGGAAAGATGATTCCCCAGCTCAGGTTGGGCGGCTTGAGATAATAGGTCCGCATGTCCTTGCGGAGGATGTTCCAGTATGCAATCCAGGGCTTCATGACTCGCGCCCTCCCTTCTCCTTCTCCTTCTCCTTTCTCATCCGCTCCAGCTCGATGCCCGTGATCCGGACGAACACGTCCTCCAGCGACGGTCGGATGATGCGCGCTTCGGTCACCTGAACGTCGTGCTCCTCAAAGAACCGGACCAGCGGCGCCAGCGGCAACGGGCGGGCCGCATGCACCCGCAGCGCGGAATCCGACACGCGCTCGAACTCCGCGTCGTGAAAGCTCTCCCGGAGCCTGCCCAGCAGGTCGCCGGCAGCGTTGGTGAGCGTGAGTTGCACGATGTGCTTGTCCTGCACGTCCCGGACCAGGTTGGCGAGCGTATCCACCCGGACCAGCCTGCCGTCGACGATAAAGGCGATCCGATCGCAGAGCCGCTCGGCTTCTTCGATGTAGTGGGTGGTGAGAAAGATCGTGGTCCCGGCCCTATTCAGCGCGGCGAGCAACTGCCGGATTTGCCGGGCGCTGGCCACGTCGATCCCGGTGGTGGGCTCATCCAGGAAGAGGATCGGCGGCCGGTGGATAATCCCCGCGGCGATGGTGAGCTTCCGCTTCATCCCCCGGGAGTAGGCCGCGAACTTGCGCTTTGCCACCTCGGCCAGGCCGAACTGCTCCAGAAGCTCGCGCGCCCGTGCCTCGCGCTGCCGGCGCCCCATGCCGTAGAGCGACGCGCAGAAACAGAGGTTCTCGGAGCCGTCCAGCTCGGGATAGAGATTGCTCTCGTCGGGCACCACGCCCATCAGGTGCTGGACCTTCTTCACGTTGCGGGTCACGTCGTGGTCGAAGAAGCGGATGGTGCCGCTGGTCGGCCGGGCCAGGCCGGTGAGCATGTTGATGGTTGTCGTCTTGCCGGCGCCGTTGGGGCCGAGAAAGCCGAACACCTCGCCTTGGCGCACGTCAAAGTCCACGCAGTCCACTGCCAGGACATCGCCAAAGCGCTTGGCGAGGCCGCGAACCTCAATGGCAAGAGTGTTCTCAGTCATCAGACGGTGACAACCTTATCGGAGTCGCGAACGACCTCGTATTGATCCTTCAAGGTCGAGAGCGGACAGATCTCGGAACCGTCGGACTCGCGGAGCTTCAGGCACGCCCCACAAGCCAGAAACTGTCCGCCCGCATCGAGCACTTGGCGGGCCTGTCCTTTCACGTCGAACTTGGGGTCATCGATCTTGTCAATATCGACACCCTTGCCGGAGAGAAAGATCCGCACCTGGTCGCCTTGCTCCAGGCTGTAAAGCGCCAGGCGCAGTGCATTGAAGACGGTTTCGACGTCGGTCTGAGTGATAATCATGCCAAGCTTCATCGATCAGCCTCCCTTGGGTCAGGTGAGGGTGTCCGGCAATCCAGTGTGCCACTGCTTCGCCAGAAGCAGTGCCTCAGCGCTGCCAGCACTGCTTGCCCGGCGGGCAAGCAGTGGCACCCTGCCGTTTTGCAGCGAAATCCGGGGGCAATTCCCGGACACCCGCGGTTAAGTTGCCTTTCATGCGTCACGACACAACGTCGCGTTCGGAGCTCCACTTCGACCTGAACGCCTCGATCGGTTGCAGCAAGGCGGACCAGGAGATAGCCGTGCCTCCCTCCCCCAGTTGCCAGGCGGCCGGGGGCGCCGGACCACGCGCCAGGCGCGCCCGTGCGTGACGATGCGTTGTATCGTTGCCACTCCTAAAAGCCGAATGCCGCCTGAAGGGTCACTATGTCCAGCTCTTCATCCGCGCCGTGCACCCGAGTCCATTCCGCGGTGAGCTTGTTTGCCTGCCCCTTGATGTAGTAATTGCACCCCAGTCCCCAGACGGTGGCATCATCGGCGCCGTGCGCATCGGGCATAAACCGTTCCATATGGGCAAACGGCTGAAAGCGGCCCGCTATCAGAAATCCCAGATTGGCCGTGAAGATATCGCCGTCTTCACCGGCCCCGATGTCGGTCGCGGCGATCCCGTTGACGGTGTTTTGGATCCAGATGTAGGCCGTTCCGGCCGTGAGGATGCCGCCGGCCACGGGCAGCTCGGTCTGCACATCCACCGTGTACGCCTGGTAATCCCCCTCTTGGCCCGCGAGGAGCAGATCCGGCTGGTAATCGAATCCGCCACCGACGGCAAAGAGCCGTTTGTCACCGAGGTAGGTTCCCCTGTTGAACCAGGCGGTCTCCGGTTCGAGCAGATTGAAGCTGAGTCGGCCGGCCAAGCGCAAATTGTCGTGGGGATTGACCGTCCCGCTTTCCACCCCTTCGCCAACCATCAGCCGGTACTGCAACTTGTCTTGCAGCAGATTGCCCCAGAGGGTCACCCCGTCGTCGCGCCCCACCTTGTTCGGGTAGAAAATACCACTTCGAATGCCGCCCTGGCCCCAGTCCAGGTCGGCGCTCAGCAGCGTCTTGGTGGAGAGGGTCCCGAAGTTCCGAGTAAACGGTACGTACATCCGGCCGATCTGCACGATCAGGTCGTTGCCGGCCAATTGGTAGCTCACCCAGCCGTCCCGCAAGGCCAGCCCGCTGCCCAGTCCCAAGCTCGGGTCGTCCAGGTCGTCCTGTCCGATCCGGTCGCCCGAGTAGTGCACGAAAAAACCCAGGTGCGGCGTGACCGTCCCCTGGATACTGAGGTACGTGCGCCGGAGCATGAAATCGTGGAGCTGCTCGTCGCTCGCACCATCCCCATCAGTGTCGTAATCGCTGACATACTGGTACCATGCCTGGGCCCAGTAGCCGACGTCGAGGGATACATCGCCGTTGCGGTAAACTTCCATTCCGCAGGCCGTCGCCGGGACGAACACCAGACCGATCATTACGACTGTTCTTGGAATCATGCGGTGCCTGATTGACATCGAATGTCCCCCCCTCGACCCCAGGGCTTGCCGTGAGCCGTGACAACCGCGACATCCGGTAAACTTGCACGAGTTCGGTTACGCCTCCGTCGCCGACCCCGTGACGGACTGGAGCGGTCGGCTTCGCCGATGACCAATCTGACATCCCCCGCCCTCTGCCCGCATTGCCGGCCGGAGAAGCGTGTGAAACCGCGAGGCCCGTTACCCGACTTATCGGCACAATCGCCCGGAACGGTTGACGCAGACTAACCGTTGTTGGGGGTCATTCCGACCGCAATGCCTCGACTCGCTCCGGGGCCGCGCTTCGGACCGCCGGGCAGATGCCGAACACCAGGCCCACGGCGATAGAGAATCCTAGCCCGCCCAGTGCCGCGCGCCTTGATCGCCGCGGTCGTATTCTCGCCCATCTGTTACGTGTTGTTCGCTTTGCTGAGGCTGGCGCGAGGGCGCCTCTTTACGTCGCGTTTCATTCGCTCTTGGGTTTGCTGAAGCGGAGCCAGATGCCCTTGCTGGCGTGCGGGTCGTCCGGGCTGAGCCCGCCCTGGCCAATGACCCTGAAGTCCGGCAAGCCAGCCTGTTCGGCCCATTGCCGGAACGTCTCGGGGCTGCGAAGGCTTCGGAACCGCCGGGCAGCCTCGCTGTCGGGGTCCACGTGTCCGTGGCGGCGGCGGGTGAACTCGCGGCGGGCCCAGTCAGGGTAGTCACTTCCCACGCCGCCGCCCAGCATGGCTTCCCCACCGGGACGCAACACCCGATAGACCTCCGCGATCCCCTTGCCTGGGTTGTCCCAGAAAAAGATCGATCCGCGGCTGACGACCAGATCGACCGACTCGCTCGGCAGGGGCATGCTTTCGGCCTTTGCCACCACTGCAACCACGCGGTGGGCGAGGCCTATGGCGCGCGCGTTTCGCAGCCCTTGCGAGAGCGCGTCGGCGTCCGGATCGACGAGAACGATGGTACTCTCGGAAGCAGCGTCATCTTCCGCCACGGCCAGCGCAAAGCCCACTCCGCCGCTTCCCGATCCCAGGTCGACCCAGATTCCTTTTTGGGGACGGCAATACTCCAGGATGTCGGCCGCCACGTAGGGGTAAAGGTCGGGCAGTTGCCTGCGTGCTGCAGGGGCTTTGTCCACACGCGGCGCGTCCGCCTGCCCGAAGGCGACTGCTGCGCCCAGCAAAGCCCAGATCGCCAGCGCACCAACGCCACTGAATACCTTATGAAGTCGCATCATTGTTCAACCTCCTGTGTCTGCACGCTTTCATCCCGGCCGTTATCGGCCGTCGCGAACGTAGTGAACCGGTGGGTCCAAGCGAAACTCACCAACAAGCGGGCTGCCGTTGGTCGTCCTAAGCGGAGATCGGCAAAAGTTGCACGGTCGAGGCTGGAACAAACCCGCCGTCCAGCCCCGGGTCTACACACGGCTGAAGTCTTACACGAATTGTTTCCTCAATTCCGTGCCCAGACCCGGGTGGCCGGGGCTCTCAGCGCAGCGAAGCCCCGGGAAGTAATACCTTTACGAGTTCCAAGTAACCTATATCGTGACAGGCAACGGCAGCGGCAGTGGCCTGCGACTACTCGAAGCGGAACTCCAATTCGTTCGGCCAATGCGCCACCCAATTGGGATGGAAGCTGGGGCTGAGGCCCTCCGCGGCCGAGCGCCCGCGGGCCAACTCCATGTCGGGGCCGCGCGTTTCGTGGTTCACACGGAAGCTGAACTTCACGCACCGGCCCGCGTCGCGAAGCTGCTTGACGTGCGGGATTTCGCTCCACGGCAAAGCACATTCGACGATCCGTGTGCCGGCAGCGTAGCGCACTTCGAGCTTGCCCTGCGCCGGGCCTTCTTTCGGCGACGCCGGCTGCCGGGGGTAGAAGTGCTTGTAGGTCATGCCGGGAAGCCACTGGCGCCAGATTTCCGTCCCGCCCCCGTGCTGTTGAGCCACTTTGTTGAGGCTGAACTCGTAGTCGGTCGTTTTGTACCAAACGAACTTCGGCATCCGGCCCGGCAGATGGCTTTGCCAGCCGTCTTCACCCAGCGGGACGGCATTGAAGGCGATCAGCACGTTGTCGCGCGCGATCTGCGGCATGCTGCTGGGGATGTCCGGCCAGCGGCGATAGCTGAACCGGCGTACGCCCGCCGGCCAGCGGTGTTCGCGCAACTCGGCGTGCTCGCCCGCCGCGACCTGGCGACCGCGACTATCGACCGGTTCGTACGACACCTCGGGATAGAAGTCGGCGTCGGGATCGCGCGTGGCGAATCGCTTCGTGCCGTCCTGGGGCGTGTTGTCGGCGATCTTGGCGGCGAAGTAGAAACAATCGTCGTCGTGCGCCAGATACGCAATGGCCACGCCCTCCGACTGTTCTGCTTTGAACGTTTGGAATGGATACAACATGGCCTGCTCGAAATCGGGGCCGCTCTCTCCGGCCACGCAGATGGACTGCGGCAGCGCCCCGCTCCAATCGTCGAGCTTGCCGTCCACCCGGATCGTGCGCGCGCTGATGACGTTCACCCGCATCGTCTCGTCGTGGCGGGCGATGCCGTCCTTGCCGGCGTCGAACGTCACATCCAGCGGGTAGGTGTTTGCGGCGACGGCGCTACCGCCGGTCACCCGCACGTCAATCCATTTCTGCTCGCGAGGCTCGAAAGCAAGTTCCCTGGGGTAATCGATCTTCAACTCGCCGAGTCGCACGGTGAGCGTGCCCTGGATCGGATGATTGCGCTGACTGGTCAATCGCAGCCGAACGACCGGTTTCGATCCGATCGGTGCGGTCATGTCGTAGGCGATCGTTTCCAAGGGCTCGAGACCCGTGATTGTTGATCGACGCAGTGCCTCGAGCAGCGCGGCAAAGCTGCCCGAACGCTGGGGATCGCCGCGCAGGAACACGCCCCGCTCGTCCAGCGGAATGGTGAGCCGGCCATCGGGCGTCTCGATCGGGTTGCCGTAGTAGTCGTAGGCCGTGCAGGCGGGCGGCAAGTGGAGTGCCATCTTGACGCCGGTCATGGGCATGGGCGACTCGATTTGTTCGGTCAGGGCCGCGCGTTGTTCCTCCGCGTCGTCCGGCAGCGCCGCCAGCTCTTCGCGCAGTTTGGCCTTGGCTGCCAGCTCGTCCAGGCTGCGAACCGTCTGGAACAAGACGCCCGTCGATTTCTTGCCGCCAAACAGCGGCGCAATGTCGCCCACGACAACCACGGTGCCGTCGTCAGGATGATCTTCCGACCCGGCGAAGACGAACACCCAAGGCAGACCGTTGCGGAACAGGATTTCCTGGAAATCCCGTTCACCGATGAAGTGCTGCACGGCACCGTAGGAGGCCGCCAGCGGGCGCGAATCGATCCAGCGTGCGATCTCGCGGTCGCCGTCGTCGGTATGGATCAACTCCTGGCCCACGCGATGGTGGCTGAGCGTCGCCACGGCGATCCGGCTCAGGCTGCCCAGCGAGCGATCGTAGCCCGCGGCGCGGTTAGCAGCCACCACGCCGAGGAAACGATCGTCCGTGTTGGCCGTCCAGGATTCGGTATCCCAGATCAGCACGCGGCCTTTGTAGTGGGTGCGCTGGTTCCACTGCGGGTAGAGAACCGGCGCACGCAGGCCCTGGTAGTGGATCGAACAAAAGTCCAGGTACGGCAGGAACTCGTCGCTGCCGTCCGGGAAGAGCTTGTCGAGCGTATTGGTCGACGAGTCGCAGCCGCCCACCAGAACGTCAACACCGGCATCACGCCGGGCCCGAAACACGGCGTCGCCCATCCGCTTGTACAGCTCGCGGTAGCGGGGGATGTCCGCGGCCCAACCGGAGATGCTCAGCCCTTCCCAGGGCTCGTTCCAGAGCATGAAACCGGTGATCGGTCCCTTCGGCCAGCCGTACTTGCAGGCCAGTTCGTAGACGAACTGCTGGTACTCGTCGTCGCGCTCCGGCAGCCAGCAGAGATCCTGCTTGCCGCGACGCATCAGCCCGTCCTCGTCCAGGTGCGGCCGCCCGCGGCCGAGCGGCTGGAACTTCGTTCCGGCCCCGATTTCGGCGATGCAGGTGACCTTGTGCCGGTGCATTTCCCGCAGGTCATGCTCCAGTCGCTCCATCAACTGTTCGTAGCGCGGGCCTTCTTCTTCGGTGATGAAGCTGACGCCGTAGCGCACGGCTTGAATCCCCAGGCGCTCGAGGATCGGAGCCGGCATGTGTTCCAGGCACTGCTTGGGGTACTGCACTCGCTTGCCCGCGGGCTTGAAGGTGCGCACGGCGCTGGTGAGGAACTGCCGGCCGTGCTCGCCCAGATCGACGACAAAGCCGTAGCCGCCCTTGGTTTCCGCCATGGGCGGCTGCACGGTCATGTTGCGCCAGCCTTGCGGTTCCAGGTCGACCTCGACCGGCACCGAGCCCACCACTTCCAGCCGTCGCAGATCGGGATACCACTGGTCCCCCTCCACGCCGCTTTGGCTATAGCGGATCACCTCGATCCTGCCCCGGGCCGACAACGGCTGGTCGGTAAGATTCTCGATCTGGAAGGTCAGCTTCGGCCGCTCGCCCTCGTGGTAGACGTTGCCCGGGACATTCGATTCGATCATCACCACCTTGAACCGGCCCTGCAGCTTCCATTTGGGCGACGTGCCCGGGTTTGGGTAGTTGCTCTGCTGCGGGTCCAGGCCGAAGCACTCGTGATAGTTGTGCATGTCCGAGAGCACACCCCAAGCGGCCTCGGCCACGTTGACTCCACTGCCGAGCACAAACACCGTGAGGCCAAAGGCAAGAACGAGGGACGAAATCAAAGAATGGCCGGAGCGACGTCGATCCATGGAATAGTTCCTCTGATTCGAGTACTTGATGTCGAACCTCAAATGCAACAGGTGCAGGAACCGTGAAAACTGCTATGGGTGAACCATTGCCGGGTGGTTTGCATGTCGCGGGCGGGAAGGCCGCCGACATTCAATACAAGACCCAGCCACGGCAACACATCCTACCTTGACGCGGCGGGAAGTGCCAGGCTTTGTCTCAAAACGCTGGCCACGCTCGCCAGAGCGTGGACCGCCGCGTGCAGAAGAAAAGGGATCGGGTCTCATTTGCCGGAACGGCCCCAAGGGTGCTTCGCACAAATGAGCCCCGACCGCTTTCCTACGCCCCAGCCGTTGTCGAGCGCTGATGCTTTTTGCTAAACTGACGGTCCGAGCGGGTGGTGCGCTGCTCCCGCTTGCGGAGAGTTGTCGCTGGCCCTCGCCCCGCGGCGCCTCGCCGCACGCAGTGGGATAGCGACAGACTGGCATACTGGCATGTCGAACGAAGCCGACACCTGCTGCCCTCCATCCCCTGAATGACCTTGCGTGAAACCCTATTTGGAACGCGTTCAAGGCGTAATTGTAATGCAACTTGCGCAGCCTCTCACCCGAGACCAGATTCAAGCGGCGCAGGCGCTCCACGCTCGGCTGACCGGCTGGCAGGAGATCGAAACCGCGCTCGAAACACTCGCTGACCGATTCCCCGGCTTCGATTTCCCCGCCACGCTCCTGAAGGCCACCGCGGTCAATGCCCTCTATGGAACCAACGTCCTTGCCATCTACCGTATGGCGAAGCACGTCCAGGGCGTCCTCACCAAAGCGGGTTCGGGCGTCGAGCCCTGGCTGCTCGTGGAGCGAATTGCGGCACTGCCGTCCCCCGACGACAAACCCCGGCGCCTGTGCCTCAGCTTCGCGTCGAAGTTCGCCCATTTCTTCCTCGACGCCGAGCAATACCCGATCAAGGACTGGTACGCCGAAAGCACGCTCCGCTTTCACCTGGGCCGAGGGAATACAGTCAACGACAAGGAACACCCGTACCGCGCCTACGTGACCAACCACCGCCGCGTCAAGGAACTCTCCGCGCTCGACCCGACCAACCGCGAACTCGACCACTATCTCTGGCTGGCCGGCCAGTACCGCACGTGGAAGAAGAACCCCGAGGCCCGGCTCAGCCGGGAAATCCGGGAGCTGTTCGAGGACCCAACTCCGGAAGTAGCCGCCGACCTGAACGCCCTGCTGCCGGCCACGCTTGACAAGGCACTCAAGGGGGAACTGTGACAGATACCCCCTCGCGCAAAGACTGGAAGCCGACACGAATCACTCGGCATATCGAAAGCCGGCCCACCGGCGCCGGCGCCATTCTGGTTGCGACGGACGCGGGAAACGGGTTCCTCAAAGCCATGGGCAATCCGGCGGGCGAGCACGCCTTGGCCTGCGAGCTGGTGGGCACGCAACTGGCCACGTGGTTCGGCCTCTCCACGTTTGATTTCGCCATCATTCGCGTCGTGGAGGTCCCGGAGTTGCCCTTTGCCCACGGCGGCTTGGCCAAACCAGGGCCGGGCTTCATTACTCGACAGGAAGTGGGTGAAACCTGGGGCGGCAAGGCCCGGCAGTTGCGGAGGTTGGTCAATCCGGAGGATATTACACGTCTGGTGGTCTTCGACACCTGGACCCTCAACTGCGACCGCCACGCGCCGGACAACCTGCGGCGACCCAACCGAGATAACGTGTTTCTCAGCGCAGAGGCACCCGGAAGCAAGCTGCTGTTGCGCGCGATCGACCACACGCACTGCTTCACCTGCGGCAGGGATTTGACGCGCCGGCTGGCAACGCTCGAGCGGATGAACGACCCGCGGGTTTACGGCCGGTTTCCGGAGTTCGGGCAGTTCCTCGACAAGAACGTGGCACGGCGGGCAGCCGCGCGGCTTCGGCAGGTGTCCCGGAAGACGCTGTCGCAGATTGTGCAGACGATACCACGCGAATGGGACGTGAGCACTGGCGCCCGGGACGCACTGGCCTCGTTCCTTCTGGGGAGGGCGGCATACGTGGCAGACAGTATAATGGGGGCGCTGTGGGGCCACACCGAATTCGGCTTCATGAATGACGAGGAGGACTGAACATGAACCCGGTACAGGGATATTACTCGCTCATTCAGTATTGCCCTGACGCTACGCGCTTGGAGGCGGCCACGGTCGGTGTGCTGCTGTTCTGCCCGGAGCGCGATTTCTTGAAGGCGCTCACCGCCAGGGACAACCGGCGCATCCGGAAGTTTTTCGGCCGGGAAGGGCATGATTGGCAGCAAATCAACTCGTTCAAACTGGCCATCCAGGAGAGGCTGGAAGTTGAACGGCCGAGCATTCAGGCCGTCGAAGACCTGGAAGAGTTCATTGCGTTGCGTGCCAACCGGTTTCAGATCACCGCGCCCCGGTCCATGGCCGTGAACGACCCGGAGCAGGACTTGAGAGTGCTGTTTGACGAGATCGTCGGGGGCGAACACGGCAAGGAGGGGAGACAGAGTCACCGTGAGTACGTGCGGTACGTAGGGCGACGGCTTCTCGACGCCGGACTCCGGAGAAAGCTGGCAACGGATGTCGAAGTGCCGGTCCCGGTCTTCAACCGCCCCGTGCGTATTCCCTATGCCTTTCAGAACGGCCGGTTCAACTTGATTCAGCCGGTACGCTTTCAGGCGTCCCAGCCCGACCAGGCTGTGAACACTGCGTGCCGCTACGCGGTCGAGGGGCGATCCCTGTTTGAGAATCCCGATCCCAATCGTGGCCCTCTGCAACTGGTCGTCGTCGGCAGGTTCCGATCGAGAGACGCACAGACAAAGGATGATGTCAACCGTGTTCTTGAGGACAGCCACGTGGGCCTGTACTCCGTAAGTGAGTTAGGTCGATTGATCCAGGAAATTCGTGAGACGGGAAGAGACCTGACCGAAGACGAACCTTCCTAAAGCACATCGGCCTGTTTGTCTCCCGCACCGGTTTCACCGCGGATGCCGAGCGGGAAATCCGCTCCTCGACCAAGCACATCGAGACCATGGACCTCGACCGCCTAGTGAACCTCTGGCAACAACACGACGAGCGGATCAGCGAGACCGGCAAGACGCTCTTGCCGCTGGTCAAGGTCCACTTCCTGGCCCCGGCAGAGGAGTGAGCGGCCGGAGGCGGAGCAGGGCGCGGCCGGTGATGACGGCGAGTCCTCCACGCCCCGGGAGGGCCCACGATGAGCCCGCGGAAGAAGCGCCAGGATATCGTGACGATGAGCCCGCGGAAGAAGCACGAGGCTATCGTGCTGGTCGAGCAGATCGAGCCGAGAATCCTGCTCCTTCGCGGCCAGAAGGTGATCCTGGACGCCGACCTGGCCGAGCTTTACGGCGTTCCCACGAAGCGGCTAAACGAACAGGTCAAGCGTAATGCGGACCGCTTCCCCGAGGATTTCATGTTCCGTCTCTCGGCGAAGGAGGTCGAAGCGATGCGGACGCAATCTGTGACCGCATCCGGCCAGCCGTTGAGGTCACAAACTGTGACCTCATCCGACGATCCCTCGCTTATGCGGTCGCAAATTGCGACCGCATCCAAACGCAACGTGCGCTACCGCCCCTATGCCTTTACCGAGCACGGGGCGATCATGGCGGCCAGCGTGCTCAATACGCCCAGGGCGATCGAGGTAAGTGTTTACGTGGTAAGGGCTTTCGTCAAGTTGCGCGAGTACGTGGCGGCCCATCGCGAGCTTGCCCGGAAGCTCGCCGAGCTGGAGCGCAAGGTCGGATCGCACGACGAGGCGATCCGCTCGCTGGTGGCCACGATCCGCGAGCTGATGCAGGCGCCGGCCGCGACCAAGGCCCGCCGGATCGGGTTTCATCTGGGGCGGGAGAAGAAGTGATGCGTGACGGACGGCAACAGCACTACGAACGGATCAGCGAGACCGGCAAGACGCTCTTGCCGCTGGTCAAGGTCCACTTCCTGGCCCCGGCAGAGGAGTGAACGGCGCAAGACACCGCGACGCGGAGGGCCAAACGAAGAAGTTGGACGGCAGCGAGACGCGCGTGCGTGCAGAGCACACACCCTACGGGTCCGTAGCCGCCGTCG
>CAYXPN010000009.1:0-6561 GCA_964467075.1 uncultured Planctomycetaceae bacterium | reverse complement strand
GGTCCACGCTCTGGCGAGCGAGACGCGCGTGCGTGCAGAGCACACACCCTACGGGTCCGTAGCCGCCGTCGCCAGGCGGCGGACGATGCGCTCATCATGCCATGTTGAGGCCTGCCGGTCCACGCTCTGGCGAGCGAGACGCGCGTGCGTGCAGAGCACACACCCTACGGGCTTGGCCCTGAAAGGGCCGAATGCGATAGCCCAGGGCGAGCGCAGCGGAGCCCTGGGATCGCGGGTTGGTTCGCTGTGCCAAGCCCTGAAGGGGCGCAATATGATTGATGATCTGCCGCGGGGTGCAGGGGCGACTTCAGACGGCTGAATCGTTACAATCTCACTCGAAAGGCCAAGTCGATGAAACGGCGCGATTTCCTGCAAACGGCGGGCCTGCTGACGGCCGGGGCCACGCACGTGCTGGGCGCTTGCCGCGCGTCTGAAGCGCAGGCTTCGGAGGCGCGCAGTCGGCGGCCGCCCGCGGACCATGCGCTGAAGCAAGTCCTGGTGACCTCGGCCCACAGGGAGCTGGCCCGTGTGATCGCCGCGGAGCTGAAGGACGATTATCAGGTCCGGTTGACGGCCCCGGTCCACGTGGAGACTCCCGGCGAATTCGTCGAGAGCGCCCTCGACCACGACGAGCGCACCGGTCTGGCTGTCCAGGGCGTGGATGCGATTGTACACGTGGCCGAGCCCCCGCCGAACACCGCCCAGCTCGACAGGATCGACTATCGAACCCGCTGCACCTACAACCTGCTCCAGGCCGCGGTGAAGGCGGGCGTGCAGGCCGTCGTCTACCTCAGCTCGCTGCGGGTGGTAAGCGGCCACGACGAGCGCTTTCAGGTCGACGAGGACTGGCGCCCCCTGCCCGCGCCGGCTTCCGGCGGGCTGTCCGACCACCTCGGCGAGTACACTTGCCGTGAGTTCGCCCGCGAAGGAAAGCTGGGCGTGATCGTCCTGCGGTTGGGCAAGGTGGCGCCGGCCGGGGCGCCGGGAGAAGAGGCCCCGGATTCGGCTCGGGTCGACCCCCGCGACGTGGCCCAGGCGGTCTCTCGCGCCTTGACCAGGCTGCTGGCCGAGAGGGCCGCGAGCGGCGCATACTGGTCGATTTTCCACGTGCTTTCTCAGTCGGCGTCGTCCAGGTTTCCGATTCGCAAGGCGGAGAGGATTCTCGGCTATCGCCCGAGCTTCGGGGGACAAGACCAATGAACGTGTTGCTGATCGGCGCAAACGGCTACCTGGGGCCCCACGTGGTCCGGGCCCTGGCACCCCATCATCATCTGCGCATTACGGACATCAAGCCCGCGCCCCCGGAGATCAAGCGGGAGTTCGGCGGACACGAGTTCATGAACGTGGACGTCACGTCGCCGGACCAGGTGAGCGGGGCAGCCCAAGGCATGGACGCCATCATCAACCTGTCGGTGGTGCGCCACGATCCGCGGCTGGCATTCCGCGTGAACACGCTCGGGTGCTACAACGTGATGCGAGCGGCTGTGAAACACCGCATCCGGCGGATCATCAACACCGGCCCGCATTTCACGGTTGCCGGTCCAAGCTACGAGCGATTCGACCACGCGATCCCGCCGGACGTGCCGCCGCACCCGGGAATCGGGTTGTATCCCTTGACCAAGTCGCTCGGCCAGGAGATCTGCCGGGCATTCACGCTGGCGCATGACATTTATGTCCAGGAGTACCTCTTCTACATCTTGCGAGACGTGGCGCAGCTTCGTGCGGGAGCGGGCGGTGTGCCGTTTGTGGTTTCCTGGGCCGATGCCGCGGAGGCGTTTCGATTGGGGCTGGAGATCGAACTGGCCCGGCTGCCCTCGCGGTGCGAGGTGTTTTTTGTCTTCGCAGACACCCCCCAGGGCAAGTTCCTCAACAACAAGGCCAAGCAGGTTTTGGGCTTTGCTCCCAAAGATGACGTATCAATCCTATGGCAGAACGAACCGTAACGGGATATGCTTGCGGTTGCAGATTGCACCCTGCGCGCCTTCGATCGGCGGGGAGCCCTCAGTTCGAACGGGGCACGCTTGCCCGAAATGCGGGACGCGGATAACGAGGCATTGACCTTGAGCATCGGGGAGGAGCCGACGCCATGAAAAACCTTTTGACACGACGCGGATTTGTCCGCAGCGCAGCCGCCACTTCCGCGGCACTTGCCTGGCTGAGCGCCGGCCGCTCGCCCAGCGTGTTCGCCGCGCAGGCGGACAAGCCGGCCCTGCTCGGCGGCACACCCGTGCACCAGGGCGGCTGGCCGAAATGGCCCCAGTGGGACGAGTCGTGGGAGCCGGAGATCGTCGAGGTGCTGCGCAGCGGCCGCTGGTCCTCGGCCGGCGGCGGCGGGCAGGCGGGCGATTTCGAGGCCGCCTGGGCCAAACTGCTCGGTGCGAAGCGCTGTGTGACCACGGCCAGCGGCACCACCGCGCTGATTACCGCGCTGCACGTGATGGGCGTGGATGCCGGCGACGAAGTGATCGTCTCGCCCTATACGTTCATTGCCACGTATAACGTGTGCCTGATGCACAAGGCCCTGCCGGTGTTTGCCGATACGGACCCGGCCACGCTGACCATGGACCCGGCTTCGATCGAGAGCCGGATCACCCAGCGCACGCGCGCCATCGTGCCGGTGCACATTTACGGCCTGCCTTGCGACATGGACCCGATAGGCGCGATCGCCCAGAAGCACAACCTCGCCGTGATTGAAGACGCCTGCCAGGCCTGGCTGGCCGAATACAAAGGCCGCAAGTGCGGCACGCTCGGCCACCTCGGCTGCTTCAGTTTCCAGAACTCCAAGCACATTCCCGCGGGCGAGGGCGGGGCCGTCACCGGCGACAGCGACGAGCTGCTGGACCGCTGCCAGGCCTTCCACAACTGCGGGCGCGCCTTCGGGACCTTCCGGGGCAGCGGGTATTTCAGCCGCGGCACCAACTGCCGGATGAACCACTACCAGGCCTCCATGCTCCGGCAGCAGATCGACAAGCTGGTGCTGGATACGAAGCGGCGGCAGGAAAACGCCGACCGGCTGACGGCCGGCCTCAGAGAAATCCCCGGCATCGAGCCGGTGCGTTTGCCCGAAAACAGCCGGGCGGTCTGGCATCTCTACGCGCTGCGATACGACGCGGGCCAGTTTCACGGCCTGGCGCGTGACCAGTTCATCAGGGCCCTGCGCGCCGAAGGCATTCCGTGCAGCGGCGGTTATCACGAACAGTATTACGACGGCCTGCTCGACGAGGCGATCAACTCACGCGGCTTCCGGCGCCTGTTCTCTGCCGAGCGGCTGAAAGCCTATCGCGACAGCCTCCAGGAGCTCAAGGGCAACAAGCAGGTCTGCGGGACGACCGTGGCGATGTTTCACAGTATGCTGCTGGCCGACCCCAGCCACATGGATCACATCGTCGAGGCGATCCGAAAGATTCAGGCCCAAAGCGCCGCGCTGGCGAAGTAACCGCGCGGCTTTTGCCGATTCGCGTATCGTTCACGGGGCCTGCCGGAGGCTTTCCAGCAGGAGTTGCTCGAGTTGGGGCGGCAGTTTCTGCATGGCCTGGGCGAAACAGGGCTGCGCAAGCACCGTTTCGGTCCCGTTGTCCCCGTGCATATGGGGGGTGGACCGCGGCGCATGCGTTGTGTGGCGGCGTGCAACACATTCTCCCCATGCGCACGGGGGTGAACCGCCATTCGCAGAGCGTCGGCCCAAAGGTCGCGGTGTTCCTGTCAGTCCATCCGCAGGCCGTCGATCCACACCTTGGCATGACGACCGCGCCGCCGTAAAGGCTCGACCCCCAGTTAGCGGATATACAGTTCCGCGAACTTCATGCGGTCGTGGAAGGTTCTCGCCTCCGGACCCAACGGTGAAAAAGCGGACGTTTCGCCGTCTGCGCTGCCTGCCCGCTTGCGGAACAGGTTGAAGTACCACGGCAGACTGGTCCCCTTGCCCGTAGCCAGGTCGTCTGATCTGGCCTTGAAGGGTCTGCTGCCGATCACCTGGTGCAGCGGATCCTCGTCCGATGCGGTAATCGGCAGACGCAGTTCCACCGACCAGTAGCCGTCGCCGATGTGCGCAGCGACTTCCGCCTGGGACGACCAGCCATACCAGGCCGCTCTGGATGCGCCGCGGTCGAGATCCATCACGGCGCCCGCCGGGTTGACCACGATCTGGTAGTACGAGTGCTTGTCGGTTTCGATCAGCAGTTCCACATGATCGCCGTCCCAGATCGCCGGGTCGCCGCTTTGCCGCGTGCCGATCACGGGCGGCTTGCCCGGCTCGCCTTGGCAGCGGATGCCGAAGTACAGGCTGTCCTGCCACCAACGGCCGCGGAACTGGGTGAGGTAAACCGGCTTCTTGCCGGTGTGGATCTCCTTCAAAATGCCGCGCAGACTGTAACCCGTCCAGAAAGGTTCCTCCAGTTTGCCGTCCATCACCAGCGTTTGACGGGCCTCGCGCCATTTGTCCTGTGCCATGTCGATCAAGCGAAACTCCGGCAGACCCGGGGGGCGTTCTTCCTGAATCTGGGTGGCGCGATTGCGCAACGTGGTCAGAAATGCATCCACCAGTGCGATGCGCCGGCCAAAGACCGAATCCGACGGCACCGCCGCCTTGGCCTGATCGAACAAGGCCAGCGCCTGGCGGGTCACCGCCGCCTTGTTGCCGAGTTGCGCGTAGTTGGCTTCGGAAAACTCGATGAAGTGCTGCATCGCCTCGGCCGCGGGACCGTAGAACAGGCCGTAGTACTCGTCCAGCAGCAGGTCGACGTCCCGATCCGGATCCCACCACAAACGCGACATGACATACGGATTGAGATGGCTCATGCCGGGATGGTGCAATCCGCCCTTATCCGAGGAAAGCCACACGTCCTCGCGCCAGACGTGGCCTTTGACATCTCGGAGGCCTCGGGCGATGACGTGCGGCCAGTACTGTGGCCGATACTCGCCCCGATTGGTGAACGGCGTGTAGTTCAAGGTCACCGACAGGGGGTTGTTGGTTTTCGCTTGCCATTGGCGGCGCAACTCGGCCGTGCGCTCGTGCGTTTTGTCGTCGACCTCGCGGATCGGTCGGCCGTTGGTGATTTGCACCAGCACGTTGTCGGGCAGTTTGTCGATCGATAGCGGAGGAAGCCGGTAGGTGCTGTAGGCCCCGCAGAAAACTTTCTTATCGGGGTGAGTCGTTTCCAACTCGTTCGCCACACGCACCACGAACCTCCAAACATAGTCGGATGAAATACCCGAGTGCTCGCGGTCGAGCGTCGCCTGACCTCGGCAGGCGTCGCATTGGCAATGGGTGAACCCGTCGTGCGGCATGACCGAGACGACCGGTAGATCGTAATGGTCGAACATCAGGCGGGCATAGGCCACCATTTCCTCGAAGAACCCCTTGGAAGAGAGGCAAGCGTTGGCCTTTTTGCTCTCCGTATCGCGTTTTCCGCCGGGTATCAGTACATAGTATTCCGGGTGGGCGGCTCGCTGCTTCGGGTGTTCGGTCACATAACGCTGGCCATGATGCAGGATGCCGTATTGTTCGTTGGCGCCCAGCCGCAGATACCACAACGCATCGTCGATCGAAGATGAGCTGATCATGGGCCGGCTGAGGGACCGCACCTCGAACGCCGGACGGACCGTGCGATCGACCTGGGGGAGCACGATCTGCTTGGATTCGGGCAGAATCTCTCCCAGTTCGCCCGGCATGTACCAGCGCACGCCCAGGCTGCGAAGGAACGCATACACGGCATTCAGCGAGCCGCGATGGTCGTAGTTCCAAATATCCAGGTGCTTGTTGTAGCCCCGATAGCTGCTGGAGGCGATCGGATTGAGCCATGGGCGCCCGGCCAGTGCTTCCCACTCCGGCTGTTTGCGGTTCAACCAATCGCCGTGGCTGCGCGCCCAAGGTTCGATGGGCGTGAAGTCCTGGTCGCGACCGACCAGTGCCAGCCAGTCGGGGCCGGAGACCATGCGAAAGGCGTCTCGTCCCAGGCCCTCGGCGGTCACGCCCAGCGAGCGGGCATGGTCGCTCTCGCCGACGAAGACCTTCACCGGTGTCTCCCCGGTCGGCGCGGTGACGATGCCAAGCCGGGCGCCGCTGATCTTTTCGAGATAGGCCTGCAATTCGCTCGCCGCCAGCTTCACCGCCCGCGGGGGCTGCTGGGCGATGACGATCTCAGCCCGCGCACGGCCTCCCTCGACGATCCACGGCGCGGCCTCCGCCAAACCAACGGACGCCAATACCAAGCTGCAGATTCCGCAGATGCGCAGAGCGTAAGAGGTCACCATCGTCGGCCCTTTCTTGTCGAGGCGTTCGCCTGGGAACGGACAGACCTGCTATTCTACCCGCTCGTGCATTGAAACATAATCCACCGTGAGAAAACCGGGCAGGATGGGCTTTTCCATCTTCTCCACCCGGGGACCAAGGTGCTCGCTGAGGCAGGCCGTCCACCACGCCGCCCCGCCGGCGCCTGAGATTTCTCTGTGCGGCGTTGCTACCGTGGGTTGACACCCACGGCCGGAGCACGGCGCCCCTTGCGGGACTAAATCAGCGTGCGCAATTGGTGAACATCGTTCGAGCAGCGCGTAGGGTGGGTC
>CAYXPN010000008.1:26663-38549 GCA_964467075.1 uncultured Planctomycetaceae bacterium | reverse complement strand
CGGGGCTGACAGCCATCGGCCGGGCCGGGTCGCTCCATTCGGCTGAACTGTTACGGAAATCTGAAATCGCAAATCGGCGCGTGGCGAGCCGGGAGCGTCAACTCCCGGTTCGGGTGGAATCACCAGTCACGTCGAACTGCGTGCCGACCAACCCGCCGGCTCACAGTAAGCGGCTCGCCGGTTTTTCGGAACGAGCAGGCCCCAGCGACCAAATCCCGAAATCCCCCGACCCCGAAATCCCTACATCCCCGGCGCGGCCCCGGCCGACCGTCAGCCCTGGATGTAGTCCTTCATGAAGCGGTTCTCCGCGGCCAACTGGTCGTGTTGGGCCTTGACCAGGTCGCCGATCGAGACCAGCCCCACCAGCCGACCCTGGGAAAGCACCGGCAGGTGGCGGATGCGCTTGGTGGTCATCAGTCCCATGACCAGCTCCACCGCATCCTCGGGCGAGCCGGTGAGCAGCTTGGCGGTCATCACCTCCGTGACCTTCACCTGCTCCAGGGGCCCCTTGCCGGCGGCCTGGGCGTGCAGCAGATCGCGCTCAGTGACGATGCCCACCGGCTTCTCCTGATCGCCTTCGCGCCGGCAGACCAGCAGGCAACCCACATTGTGTTCCGTCAGCAGGCGCACTACGTCGGCCAGCGTGGCCTCCGGCTCCACGGTAAACACCTGACTACCCTTGGCCGCGAGAATATCCTGCAGCGTCATGGTCAAAAGCCTCCGCATGACAACCAGTCCACCCCCCGGCTCGGGTCCGCGTCGCCCGGCGACGCTGAAGGTGGGTGCGAACGCCTATTCTACGGGGCCTGTCCCCCGCGGTCAAACGCAGTTCGGCGCCGCGGCGGCGCATCCCGGATTCGCTTCAGGTCCCCAAAATGCAGACCCGCAAGCTGACAGTTCGGCCGACGCCCCGGCGCCCCCCGGGCAAGTCGCGTTCAGTCCGAGCCGCGCCGGGCCTTGGGCAGGCGCGCCGGCTTGGCGCGGCGCTTGCGCCGGCGACCGCGCTCGGTACGAGTGGCGTGGCTCACTTCGGCCTCGGCCAGCGGCTTGCCCAACTGCTCGCGCATCTGCTGAATCCGGTCGCGCAGGGCCGCGGCCCGTTCAAACTCCAGGGCCTCGGCCGCGGCGTGCATCTCGGCCTCCAGCTCGGCAAGATACTCTTCGGTGATGTACTGCGTCTCGTCGGTCCGGCCCACAGCGGCCTGGGAGCGGGCATGGGCCTCGGTCTCGGCCTCGATGCCCGCGCGGATCGCCTTGCGGATCGTCTCGGGCGTGATGCCGTGTTGCTGGTTGTACTGTTGCTGCATCTTGCGCCGGCGGCGGGTCTCTTCGATGGCGCGTTGCATGGAGTCGGTCACCGTATCCGCGTAGAGGACCACCTTGGCGTTCACATTGCGTGCGCTGCGCCCGATGGTCTGCATCAGCGAGGTCTCGCTGCGCAGGAAGCCTTCCTTGTCCGCGTCCAGGATGGCCACCAGCGAGACCTCGGGCAGATCGAGCCCTTCGCGCAGGAGATTCACACCCACGACCACATCGAAGCGCCCCTCGCGCAGGTCTCTTAAGAGTTCCACCCGCTCGAAGGCGTCCAGGTCGCTGTGCAGCCACTTGCAGCGCACGTCCTGCTTGCCCAGATAGGCGGCCAGGTCTTCGGCCAGGCGCTTGGTCAGCGTGGTGACCAGCACGCGCTCGCCCGCGGCCACGCGCTGGTGGATTTGTGCGAGCAGATGGGGCACCTGGGTGCGCGCGGGGGCCACCTCGATCTGCGGGTCGAGCAGGCCGGTGGGCCGGATCACCTGCTCGATCATCTCGCCGCCGGTCTTCTCCAGCTCGTAGGGGCCCGGCGTGGCCGAGACGTGGATCACCTGGTTGATCCGCGCTTCCCACTCGTCGAAGCGCAGCGGCCGGTTGTCCAGCGCGCTGGGCAAGCGAAAGCCGTGTTCCACCAGCGTGACCTTGCGGTTGTGGTCGCCGTGGTACATGCCGCGCACCTGGGGCACGGTGACGTGCGATTCGTCGACAAACAGCAGGAAATCCTCGGGCATGAAGCTGAACAGCGTATCCGGCGGACTGCCCGGTGCGCGCCCCGAGAGCGGCCGGCTGTAGTTCTCGATACCCGGGCAATAGCCCACCTGCTGGACCATTTCGAGATCGAAGCGCGTGCGCGCGCTGAGGCGCTGGGCCTCGAGCAGCTTGCCCTGGGCCTCGAACTCTGCGAGGCGCTCGGCCAGCTCGCGCTTGATCTCGTCGACGGCCCGGGCGATGCGCTCCTCGGGCAGCACGAAATGCTTGGCCGGATAGATGAACGCCCGCTCCGTGCGCTGGAGCACCTCGCCGCTGGCGGGGCGGATCCAGGCGAGCGACTCCACCTCGTCGCCCCAGAACTCGATCCGGTAGGCGCAATCCTCGTAGCTGGGCCAGACCTCCACGCAATCGCCGCGCACGCGGAACCGGCCCGGCTGAAACTCGAAATCGTTGCGCTCGTACTGGATGTCCACCAGCTTGCTGAGCATCTGATCGCGGTCGATCACCTGGCCCTGCTCCAGGGCGACCATCATCGCCCGATAGTCCTCCGGAGAGCCCAGGCCGTAGATACACGACACGCTGGCCACCACGATCACGTCGCGGCGGCTGACCAGCGCGCTGGTGGCGGCCAGGCGCAGGCGGTCGATCTGCTCGTTGATCGAGGCGTCCTTCTCGATGTAGATGTCGCGCTGGGGGATGTAGGCTTCGGGCTGGTAGTAGTCGTAGTAGCTGACGAAATAGTGGACCGCGTTGTGGGGAAAGAACTCCCTGAACTCGACATAGAGCTGGGCGGCCAGCGTCTTGTTGTGCGACATGACCAGCGTGGGGCGCTGCACGTTCTGGATCACGCCGGCCATGGTGAACGTCTTGCCCGAGCCGGTCACGCCCATGAGCACCTGGTGCTTCCTGCCCGCACGCAGCCCCTCGGTCAGGGCCTCGATGGCCTGCGGCTGGTCGCCGGCGGGGGCAAAGGGACTGACCAGTTTGAACACGGGCGACTCCTGGCGGGGACTGCAACGGACCGATGTCGCCGCACCGCGGTCCAAACGCGTCTTAGGCGACGCCGCAGGCGGCAGCCAGGCTGGGGGACACTACTGCATTGTACGGCGAAATGGGCGGCTGATGAAGCCGATCGGCACGCCGCTGGGTGGCACGCCCTTCAGCGAAAGCGATGGGCGTGGTGCGAGGCAACGCGTCCCTAGAACTTGTAAACGAGTTGTTTCCCGAATTCGATCCCCAGGCGCGGGTGGCCGGGGCTCACGGCGAAGCGAAGCCCCGGAAAGTAATACCCTGACTCGTCCTCAGCCGGCGCGTCGTTGGCCGCGGTCGCTATCCTGCCGCTGCTGGCTGTCGCCCGCGACCCTGCGATCCACGCGCACCACGCCCGGCGGCAGGCTGTCCTCGGGCCGGCGCACCAGGTTGCGGGGGCTGGGCACGAGGATCGTTCCCGGCGGCACTTCCTGGCCGGCCAGCAGTCTTACTGCGGGCCCCAGAAACACCCCGTCGCCCAGGCATCCGCCCAACAGGCGCGAGCCGCTCGAGATCGAGCGCCCCTCGAACCGGACGGCCACCTCGCCGCTGAGGTGGAAATCGAGCATCCCGCTTGCCGGACAGAGCACCGAGTCCGCGCCGATCACGGAGAACTGGTTGAAGAAGCACCCCACGCTGGCCCGATCGCCCACGACGCTGCAGCGCAGGACCACGTTGCCGTTGACCGTCACCTCGCTGCCCAGGGTGCAGCCTTCGACCACGGCGCCGGGGCCGATCTCGCTGCGCGGGCCGATCACGCAGGCGCGCACCACCGCATGGGGCCCGATGCGCACCCGCGGGCCGAGCACCGCCCCTTCCACGTGGGCCGTGGGATGGACCTGGCAGCCGTGCTGGGCCAGATAGAGCTTGCCGGCCAGTCGGCCCGGGCGCAGGCTGCCTGCGCGCCACAGTGCTCTAAGCGGCAGCAAGGCGGCGCTGAGCGGTCGGCAGCGCAACTGGTCGAGCAGCAGGCCCGGCATGCCCAGCAGGTTGGCTGCCACCAGCGCGGCCCAATGGCGGATCGGCGTGAGAAACACCGGCGAGACGGGAATCGAGAATTTGCCCGACGGCTCGAACGCCCGAGCGGCGCGCACGCGGATGCGCGTCTGCGGCGCGCTCAGGCAGAGCAGCTCGGTCTGCTCGGCCAGAGCACGGCCGGGCTCGACTTGCAGCAGACCATAGCAATCGTAGGCGCGGCAGTCGCGCCCGTCGGGCGCTTGCATCTCGTCGCCCTGCAGCCCCGACAGCAGGCGCTCGGTCAGCTCGCTGCGCGCCAGCGCGGCGCGCCAGCCTGCGGCCGCGGCCAGTCGCGGCCGTCCGGTGTGTGCACGGTGCTCGCCGGCCAGGCGCCGGCGCAGTTGCTTCACGAACCAGGCCGCGGACTGGTGGGTGAAATACAGGTCGTCGGCCACTACGACACACGGCAAGCGGTGGATTTGTTCCGCATGTTCGATGCAATCCACCTTCAGACCCAGCCGCTCCAGGACGCGTTGCTGCCATTGCCGCAGCGTCAGGTTGTGGACCGGCATGGTGCCGACCGGCCGATCGAACGGCGCGATCACGCGCCCGGTTTGCAGGATGTAGGCTTGGGAGATGCTCATTTGGCTGGCCAAGACGTAGCCGCCGAAAGCCAGACGGCGGACAAATGATTCAGGCAATACCCCTTACGCTCCACGCTCTGGCGAGCGTGGCTACGACTGCCCTACGCGGCATGGCGGGCGCTGTCGCCTCTCGCGTCTCCTTCAGATTGCAATCCGTCGGCAGAGCCCGCCTGCCCGGCCTCGTAGCCCCAGCGGGCGAAATACGGCCCCATGGCCCGATCCACGGCCGCGCGCACCGCCTCGGGCAGCGGCCGAAAGCGGTTTTTCCGGTAGCCGGCGATCGAGGCCAGGTAGCGCTCTGCGCGGCACTCGAATTCCGGCGACAGTTGCAATCCCAGCCGGGCATAGACTTTGTGCAGCTCGCCCAGCGGATCGCGTTCCAGGTCTTCAAAACGCACTTCCACCCACTGCTCGTCGGCCAGCGCCGCGGCGTCGCGGTAGAACGCGTCTTCCATGCGCCGGTAGTTGCCCAAAAACCGCGTCTGGTAGTTGTCGTCCGGATCGGGGTCCTGCAACTGGCTGATAACGTGGCCTTCCGCGGCCGTGTGCATGTTCGAGCGATAGACCGCGTAGGGGTGGCGATAGATGTGAATGAACTTCGCCCGGGGAAACATCTGCTTCAGCGCAGCCACCCGGGCCGTGTTGTAGGGATTCTTCAGCAGCGGGCGGCCGCGGCTGAACAACGTCAGCTTGCGCAGGAAGAACAGGTAGGTGCGCCGCCAGGCCGACAGCTCGCGCGGCGTGTACTCTTCGGGGAAGATGAAGCGGTCGTAGCTGGCCCCGTCGCGCGGAAACGTGATGCCCCAGTAGGGCGACAGCCCGGTCATGCCCGCCAGGGCGAACTCCTCCTCCTGCGGGGCAAACACGTGGAACCGCACCGCGTCCATGGGCCGCTTCCAGGGAAAGAAAACACCGATGAGCGGGGTGATCAGCCAACCCGAGAAGTTGAAGCCGGTCGGGTTCATGATATGGTAGGCCCGGGGCGTGCAGAACTGCGGGTCAAGCGCGAGCAGATTGTGCAGATGGGTCGTGCCGCTGCGGTGCACTCCCACGATGAACACCGGATCGGGCACGCGCCGCCGCCGGAGCGTGAGCGCCAAGATGACCCTCTCGGGCAGACTCAGCAGGGTGTTGAGCGTCGAAAAACACAGGACCGCCGCCAGCCGGGGCAGGTATGCCAGGCCGATGCGCAAGCGCGCGGCCCACAGCCGCGGCACCCAGACATCCAGCGGGGCGAGCATGCTGCCGTTTGAGAGCGGGAAGACCCGTTTGAAATCGCGGTCCCAGGCCGTCTGGCTCTCGGGGATGCGCCCTTCCCCGCGGCGAAAGATCAAGTACCAACACACGGCGATCCCCGCGGCCAACAGCGCCCACATCACCGGCGCCTGGCGCGGATCGTTCTGCGGCACCCACCAGGCCGCAGCCGGCGAGCCGGCCGCGGGCCCGAGCAACGCCAGCTTCCGCACCACGCGCCGCACATAGATGCAACCGGCCAGAAACCCGGCGGGCAAGAGGATGCTGCCCGTCTTGAGCCTCAACATGCCCAAAAGCGCAGCCACCAGGAACAACCCAAACGCAAGCGGCAACGCCTCGGCCGACAGCAGCGCTGCAGGATCATTCAGCCGATAGAGCACCGCAAACATCAGCGCCGGCACCAGCACGGCCACGGCCCGACCGTATCGCGGCCGGAGCACCCCCAGCAGATAGCCGCTGAAGATGATCTGCTGCACCAGCCCGACCACCAGCGCATCCAGCGCCACCAGTCCCACCACCGCGATGCGTCCCGGGCGGAGCAATTCGGTTTGCACACTGCACGCACCCACTGCCACGGCCAGCGCGCAATAGCCGCCATAGGCCGCCAGTCCCAGGCCGAACCCGCCGAAGAGCAATCGCGACCAGGCCCGACCCACAAAGAACCCGTAGGTCGCGGCGGGCTGGCGATCCACGGCCATCAGCACGAGCAGCGAGGCCAGGGCGATGCAAAGCAGCAGTCCGCGGCTGCCGCCGCTCTCGGCCAGGATGCTCCAATCGGAGCCCAGCAGCCAGACGGCCCCTTGGATGGCCCCGGCCACGGCGCCGACCGCAAGCCCCCACAAGCTGATCTTCACCAGCGGCGAGAGGGCGGCAAAGCGGCTGGGTGGTGCGGTCTGGGGGACGCGGCGTGGCAGGGTCTTGCCGGTCGTTTGGCTCATTGGAAGGTGCTTCCCGTCCCTGGGCGATCCAGATTCCGTGTTTCTCAGCCGGCGCGGCCAGCCGGGGCGCCATCATGGGCGGCGAGGCGGGTGGCTGTCAATGCAGCTTTAGTCAGGAGCATCCCCGCGCGCCTGCGGTGGGCCATCGCGAGCAGTTATCGACCCAATTCGCCCTCGCACGGCAGACGTTTGCGCACTTTGCACAGTTTCGCACGTCTGAGAGATCTAGAGAGTCTGCGCGGAGCGGACAAAACGTATGGCCCAAAGCCGTCCAGCTACCTCTCGGCCAACCCATCGGTCCGCGGGATCGGCACCAGGAAGGGACTAATCCGGTCCAGCGTGGCCGGCCCGATCCCCCGCACCCGCCCGCGCAGGTCTTCGAAATCCCTAAACGCACCCCCGGTTTCGCGTGTTTCCACGATCCGCTGGGCAAGCACCTCGCCGATGCCCGGCAGTTGGGCCAGCTCGGGCCAGTCCGCGGTGTTCACGTCCACCAGGTATTGGGCCTGCCGGGGCTCGGCCTCTTCGAATTCGACCAACCGGCCCTGGAGGCCCCCCTGGCTGAGCCACCAGCCGATCACGCCCAGCAGGCCGAAGACCACCAGCACGGCCACCGCGGCCTGGTCGGTCCGGCGCAGCAGCCACGCGGGCCAGGACCGGCCTGGGCCATCCGGTCCGAGGGCCTGCGGCGCGGGTCCGGACCCGTCCTTGGAAGGCCCGGCGGGGGCGTCTGAACGTGGCGGGGGCTGGCGGGGATCGCCCATTTCTGTGTGCCTGGATCGTCTGCTATCATACAGCGATTGGCTGGGGCAATGAAGTTGTTGCGGTTGGGCGGGGCAATGAGGTCCCGGCGACCGGGTGCGTTCCAGGCGGCGCCAGGCAGCGAGTTAACCAAAGCGCCAGACTGCAACCCGACGTTGCAGCGCCCAGAGCGGGCAAAGCGAAGACCAGCACCCAAGAGCAGCGGCAAAGGTGAACACTTGCGCAAGGAATTCCCCCAAGTATCGTGGGACAACGCCGTGGCCCGGCAGTGGCTGGCCCTGCTGCAACTGGCCATCGATGAGGATTTGGGACACGCAGGCGACCTGACCACCCAGGCATTGCTGGCGGCTACCGACCCGAACGCTCGGGCAAGGGCGGCTGTCGCGGCGCGGGAGCCAGGGGTGGCGGCCGGGCTGGCTGGCGTTGAGATGACCCTGCACGAGTTCGACCGCAACGTGGCGTGGGCTGGCGAGACGGACGACGGGCGGCGCTTCGAGGCCGGGGAGCGATTGGGGCGCATCGAGGGGCCTGCGGAGGCCATTCTTCGGGCGGAGCGGATTCTGCTGAATCTCCTGGGCCGGCTGTGCGGCATTGCCACGCTCACCCGCCAGTACGTCGACGCGGTGGCCGGCACCGGGGCGCGCATTTTTGACACGCGCAAGACCACGCCCGGCTGGCGCCTGTTGGAGAAATACGCGGTGCGCTGCGGTGGCGCCTGGAACCACCGGCTGGGGCTCGACGCGGCGATCCTGATCAAAGACAACCACCTGGCGCTGGGCGCCCAGAGCGCGGGGCCCGCGCGGGCCTTCTCGATCGCTGAGGCGGTTGCCCGGGCACGACGGTTTGTTGCCGGGCAGGCGGAAGGGGGCGAGAAAGGCGCGGCCGGTGCTACCGGCGGGCCGATCATCGAGGTGGAAGTGGACACGCTCGATCAGCTCGACGAGGCGCTGCGGTCCGGGCCGGACCTGGTGCTGCTGGACAACATGCCGGCGCAGATGCTCGGCGAGGCCGTGCGTCGGCGCAACGCCGCGGGTGCCCGGGTGGAGCTGGAGGCCTCCGGCGGGATCACTCTGGAGAACGTGCGCGAGGTGGCCGCCGCGGGCGTGGAGCGAATCAGCGTGGGTGCCCTGACGCACTCGGCCGCGAGTCTCGACATTGGGCTGGACTGGGACGGCGGTTAGGACCTGCAAAGAATGGTAGGCCGGAACGAGCGCAGCGCTGTTCCGGCGCAGTCCTGATGCCGGAACGGCGCCGCTTGCGCGACTTGTTCCGGCCTACGCCGCTACGCCTGGGCTTAGGGATGCGCGGCCGGCGTTGGAACGTCGAGCGGAGGAATCTCGCGGCAGCGTTGCCGAAACGCACCAACGGCCGCAGCCGTTCTGCCACGGGCGCGTCGGATCTGCAACGGTTGTGGCGTGCGCAATGGTGCGCCGTCGATCTGCACGGGATGCCAAGTGGTGCTCGTTCGGGCCGATAACCCGCGGAGAACGCGCCGACGGTGCGCCGAACTTGACAGGCCCCGGCGCCAAACTATGCTTCTTTGCACTGCGTTTCCTCAGTGAGACGCCGGGCATTGGCGCAGCAGGGCAAGCTGGGAGCGAGAGGGGACCCTGCTGCGCCTTTCTTTTTCTTGGCACTGGGGCGGGAGGGGGCACGCCTGTCCCGCGGCGCGCGCCGCTGTGGGGTAGATTTTCCCAGGCGCCCTGTGGCGTGCCGCCCCGCGCGCAGTTGCAGGGTGCCCTCACCCGAAGGCCCCGACCATTTCGTGGTGCCCGCCGCGAGCGGGAGAGGGGAGGACGAAGTAGCATGAAGATGAATACGAAGCATCGCCGCATGCGCGGGTTCACGCTGGTCGAGGCCCTGATCGCCATTTCCATCCTGGCCTTGGCCAGCACCGTGTTGCTGGTCGGATCGAGCAGCTCGCTGCAGACGACCGACGAGGCCCTGAAGCAGACCATCGCCGCGGGCATGGCCGCCCAGTTGATGGACGAGGTGCTCGGTGCCACCTATTGTGCCGACCGCTACGACGGCCACCAGTTCGACCTGGGCCGGTCGGCGTGGGAATCGGGCGGCACGGGGCGCGAGCGCTACAACGACATCGACGACTACGACAATGTGCGCACCCAGCCGCCCACGGACCTGTTCGGCGTGCCACTGGGCAAGGACGACGGCCAGGGAGGCGAGCGCCACGCGGCCTTCCAGTGTTCGCCCGGCTTTGTGCAATACTGGCGCCAGGAGATCGACGTCTTCTACGTGGACGAGGGCGACCTGTCCACACCCTTGCCCGATGGAGTGGCGTCGGACTACCGGCTCATCGAAGTGCGGATCGTCGAGCAGCCGCCCGACAAACCCGCCCGCGAGCTGGCCAGACTGAGAAGGGTAGTGGCCTATGTTCCGCCCATGTAATCCGCGCCCGAAGCGCAACGGCCTGAGCCTCCTGGAGCTGCTGATCGCCGTGGCTGTGATGGCCATGCTGGCCGGCACGCTGGCGGCCCTGGGCCAGGGCGTGCAACAGGGATTCGAATACTGCGAGGGCTACGGCGAGGCCACGCAGCACGCGCGCGTGGTGCTGGAGCGGATCACGCGCACGGTCAGCGAGGCCACGGCCAACGAGCAGTTCCCCGGCTTCCTGGTGGTCAGCAATGAGGTAGCCGGCTGGGAGTTTCCCGACGTGCTGGTGGTCTGGCACCCGGACGTGCCGCCGGCCGACCCCGACGGCCTGCCGCGGTTTAGCGAACTGGTGATCTACTGCCCCGATTGGTATCTGCCCAGCCAACTGGTCGAAATCACGGTTCCCGGCGATACGCGCAGCGTGCCCGATCCTGCGGACCTGGCCGCGTGGCGCAGCGAACTGGAGGTGATCCGCAAGGCATGGGACCGGCAATCGGTGGTGCTCAGCGATCTGCTGCGCGCGGTCGTGGTGCCCGAGGCCGCGGACGGCAGCGTGCGCGGGGCCGTGCGGTTTGCCGGCCGCCTGCGTCCTTCGGAAACCGAGTGGGCGGAATACCAGGCCGGCACGCGGGCCTGGGAGGACCTGTCCTGGGTGCAGTGGATATACGGGCCGCAAACGGGCCTGCGCCAGGCGTGGGTGCGGCTCGAAATCCAGTTGATGCCCGGCCGGGAGTGGGTGGCCAACGACCCGTCGCGCCACCGGCCGCTGCCGTTTTTCGGCTCGGCCGCGGTGTACTACGAATTGCACCGCTGACGGACGCCATGGTTTGCGGTGTGGCGCCGGCCGTCACGCGCCGCATGTTCACCGGCCTTAAGAGACGCGCATCCGAAGATCAGCGAGCGATTGCTATGAACGCCGACTTATTTCCCCAAGCGGGTCATCGCAGTGTGCCACTGCTTCGCCAGAAGCAGTGCCTCGCGCCTGCCGCGGGCCGCCGTCGCGGGGTGGCCGTGTTGCTGGTGCTGCTGATGCTCTCGATGGTCATGGGACTTTCTTATGCGGTGGTGCAGAGCCAGTTCGCTGCGGTGCGCGTCCAGCGCAATGCCGACCGGCGCGAGCTTGCCCGCCAGGCCGCCATCACGGGTTTGACCCTGGGGCTGAAGAAGATGCACACCGACCAGTGGGCCGGCGTGGACACCACCCTGAACGGCTCGCTGGGCGACTATGAGGGCTTCCAGGTGACGTTCACCACGGGCGATCCGCAGCTTGCGCCCGGGCAGCCCGATTACCAGGAGTTACCGTTTCGGGTCACGCTCTCGGCCACCGGCTACGCGGCTGATCCGGACAATCCGCTGGCCGTCTCGACGCACAAAGTCCAGGCCGTGGTGCGGCTTGTGCCCCGCGCACTGGGGGCGAAACCGAGCGGATGGGACACGGCCGTCGGGTATACGATCTATCAGTGGAACTACGGACGATTCGGGTTCAACGTGCCCTGCCGCATCGAGGGGCCGGTGCGCGTGCAGACCTCGATGAACATCAGCCGGGGCTATCCCTGGCCGGGCGGGATTCGCTGGGAGTACCTGGGCGACCTGAACCTCATGCGCACCTCGGGTTTTCCCGACTGGCGCCCGCTGGACGGCCCGGTGCGGCTTTCTTACTGGCACCAGGAAAGCGCCGAACTGGGCTCGATCCACGCGCTGAACGTGCGCCTGGGCGTGAGCACGGAAAACTTCGGCCCCTGGCCGAGGGATTGGACGTTTCCCGGCACGGTGGCCGGCTATCGCCTTTATCCCGGCGGCAAGCAGTACTTGCCGGCCGTGCTGCCGGGCACCTTGGAAAACCTCACGCTCGAAGCTGATCCGGCGACCAACCCGCTGGGGCTCTACTA
>CAYXPN010000008.1:0-26653 GCA_964467075.1 uncultured Planctomycetaceae bacterium | reverse complement strand
GGCAACGAAATCCACGTAAAGCACAACGTGACCATTCGCGGCACGGTGCTCATCCGCGGCGCCAGCGGTGGCCGCGTCCACGTGGAAGGGCGCAACGTGCGGTTCGAGTCGGTGGACCTGCCGACCCTGACCGGCGAGGGCCAGCCGGTCCGCCTGCCCGTGGCCGTGGTGGAAGACGATTTCCGCTGCGAGCCCGACTCCCAGGCGGTGATCGAGGGCATGTTGCTCATCTGGGACGAACTGGAGATCAAGTCCGACGAGCAGGACCACATGGACTTCACAGTGAGCGGCCACGTGGCGGCCAAGGAAATCCTGGTGCGCCGGCGCGACAAGTGGGGAAAGGACAAGGAATGGTGGGAAGACCAGTACGAGGACTTCGAGGACGAGAAGGACGAGCCGGGCGGTGTGCAATTCTTTCCCGAATACCTGCGCCTGCGCCAGGGCCTGGACCCGGCCCCCCGACTGGAGATCAAGCCCGGCGCCACCCCGGCCCGATACCACTGGCAAAACCCGAGCGATCCGATCTACGTACCCCATGCGGACGACGAGGGGCTGCGCTGGGAGTTGGTCGGCTGGACCGACAGCCCCTGAGGCGGCCGGAAGTCGGAAGTCGGCTGGGTGGCCGGGGTTGGAGCGTAGCGAAACCCCGGAAAACCGGTCCGTGGCTTCCCTTTGGCGTAAGCCACGGCCACCCAAACTGCGTTTTCGGATAGTCTCTTAACGAGGTCAGAAAGCGCCGCGTGGCGAGCCGGGAGCGTCAGCTCCCGGTTCGGGCACACACCGGAGGTCATGAGCCTGGGGGCGTACGCGCGAGAGCCGGGGCCACCCCAAGGCCACCACACATCCCACCCGAAGGGAGGAACCCACCCATGCGATCGACGCTTATTGCGTGGCGACGAGCCGCTTGGCCGGCGTTGCTCAGCGCCGGAGTGCTGTTTGGCGGCGTGCTAGGCTTTTATGGAAGTTCGGACGCCGCACCGGGGACCGGCGGGCAGCCGCCGTTTGCCAACGCCGTGGAGCAGCGCATGGAGATGATCGCACTAATGCGCGAAGTCCGCGATCTGCTCAAAGAGCAAAACGCCCTGTTGCGCAGCGGCGAGTTGAAGGTCCAGGTGGCCGAGAGCCCCAAACAGTGATCCCCCCAGACCGCCTTGCCAGCCTGCCATGTGGCACTGCCGCCGACGCCCCACGGGAGGGAAAAAGGTGACAGGCACCATTTGCCGGAACGGCCCGGAGGGTGCTGCGCACAAATGGTGCCTGTCACCTTTTTCCCAGCGACGCCCTAGGGGCCTGAGCCTGATTGAATTGCTGCTGGTCGTGGCGATGCTGGGCATCCTGGTGGGCCTGTTGCTGCCCGATGCCGGCGCCACGCTGCCCGACCGGCTGCGCGCCGCGGCCCGGCTGCTGGCCGGCGACCTGGCCTATGCGCGGAGCCTGGCGGTGGCCAACAACAGCCGCTACCGCATCCGGTTCGAGCCGGACGAGAACCGCTACGTGCTCGAACACAGCGGCGTCAGGGCGGCGCTGGACACGCTGCCGCCTTCGCCGTTTCGCAACCCGGGCGATCCGGACGATCAGCACATTGTCGATTTCGACCTTGTCCCGCAGGTGGGCCCGCGCGTGCGGCTGCTCGGAGCGGTGGTCGACTCGGGCACGCTCCAGCGTGTGGACGACGTGGAGTTCGACTCACTGGGACAGACCACGCGCAGCGGGCCGACGGTGATCTGGCTTTGCGTGGGCGAGGGCGCGGACCAGCGATACATCACTGTGGAGGTCAACCCGGCCACCGGGCTGGCCACGCGCGGCGAATGCACCACCGGCGCGCCGCCCGCGGCACTGGAGGCCCAGGCAGCACTGCCGCCGTAGCGGCTCAGGTCTGTAGGGTGGGTCGAGCGATAGCGAGACCCACCGACAAGGGAGCAAAATGGTGGGTCTGCGCCTCCGGCTTGACCCACCCTACGTGCTGCTCGCAGAAACGCGCAAGCGCCGGCCTGCCGGCTGAAGAAGCGGGAAGCGAGGATCGGCGGATGGCAGGGAAATTGCTCAGATCGCGAGTCGGGCCGATCGGCGTGGACATCGGTAGCCGTTCGGTGAAGCTCTTGCAGCTCGACGCCGACCACAAGAGAGTGATCGAGGCGGCCCGCTGGGACTTCGACGGCGAGTCCAACGGTGCGCCCCACCAGCGCGACGAGCAGATCGTCCAGGCCGTCCGGCAGGCCCGCGAAGGGCGGGGCTTCCGCGGGCGCGAGGCCGTCTTCTGCCTGGGGGCCCGAGACCTGTTTGTGCAGAACATCCGCGTCCCGCAGGATTCGGGCGAGGACCTGCGCAAGACCGTCCATGCCGAGGCGGCCGGGCGCCTGCCCTTCAGCAGCGAGCAAGCCGAAATCCGCTACCTGGAGACCGGCGACGTGCGCCAAGGCGACACCTTGCGCCGCGAGGTGATCCTGCTGGCCTGCCGCCGGGAGATGGTCGAACGGCTGCTCCAGATCGCCGAACACACGGGCCTGCGGCCCGCGGCCATCGACGTGGAGCCGGTGGCCTTGTTGCGCTGCTATGCGCGGCAGTTCCGCCGCAACGAAGACCAGCAGTCGCGCATGATGTTCGTCAACGTGGGCGCCTCGACCACCAAGGTGGTCATCGCCCAGGGCCCCACGCCCATGTTCATCAAGTACCTGGAAACCGGCGGACGCCACCTGGACCAAGCCGTGGCCCGACATCTGGAGATGCCCCTGGAAGACGCTGCGGCCCTCAGACGCCACAACGGCGATCGGCGCGCCGACCAGCGGGACGCGGAAGTCACGCGCAGCCTCGGCCAGTCGGTCCGGCCGGTGCTCGAGCGCCTGGTGGGCGAGCTGGCGCTTTGCCTGCGGTACTACAGCGTGACGTTCCGCGGCCAGCCGCTCTCGCGCGTGGTGCTCGGCGGAGGCGAGGCCTGCGAGTCGCTCGCCGAGTATCTGGGGGCGCAACTGGGGGTGCCCTGCGAGTTGGGCGACCCGCTGAGGACCTATACGAGCCCGCAGCAGGGCGGTCGCGTGGGCCAATGGGACGTGGCCGCGGGGCTGGCCCTGCGAAAGACCAAGTAGCACGGCGCTGAAGAAGATGAAGAGCGACCCGTTTGCCCACAATCCGATGGAAGCGATCGACTTCCTTCCGGAGCATTTCCGCCGGCAGCACGCCGAGCGCCAGTTCCAGCCGTGGCGCATTCTGGCGGTCTGCGTGGCAGCCGCCCTGGTGATCGGCGCGGCCGCGGGCCAGTCCCGCCAGCGCGCGCACCTGGAATCCGATCTGGCCGCGCTGGAAACCGACTACCAGCAGGCGCTCAATCAGAAGGACCAACTGGTCCGACTCCAGGACCGGCTGCAAGACACGCGCTCGGCCGCGGAGCTGTTCACCTACCTGGAATTCCCCTGGCCGCGCACCCAATTGCTCTCGGCGCTGGCCGGCCCGCTGCCTGAACAAATCACCTTCGACGAAATCCACATCCACACGCGCAACGAACAAGGCGGTCCGACGCTCGAACGCCGCTCGCGGGCCGAGACGGCTCGCCGCGCCGAGCAACTGTCCAAACTGCGGCCCGCGGCGCAGGACCTGGCCCGATTGCGCGGGCAATGGGACCAGGCCCGGTGCCTGGTGGTCATCGCCGGCACGACCACCGACAGCATGGCCCTGCACCGCTACCTGGCGGTCCTGGCCGAGCACCCATTGATCGAAGACGTGGAGCTGAATTCCATGGAGACGCTCAACCCCGGGCAGGAACCGGCCGTGCAATTCCAGGCCACGCTCACGGTGCGGCCGGGTTACGGCCAGCCGAACGGACCGGCCGGGCCGCCGACCGCGCGCAGCCCGGGAGAGGATCCAGGCGCCGACGCCGAGCACCAGGCGGCCTGGGCGCCGGCAGTTGCGGCGCCGGCTATCCCAGCGCCGGGCGTGGCGCAATGGGCCCGGGCGGCCCTGGCTTCTCTGGAAAGGGGCCAGCCATGAGCCGATCGCTGCGCAAGGGGAGTTGGGCCGTGACCATCACCCTGGCCGGCACGGCCGCGGTCTTCCTGGCCCTGGCCTATTTGCCCGGCTATCGCCGGATGAAAGAGTTGCGCGAGCAAATCCAGGCCCAGGAACAATACTTGGCCGGGGCCACGGCCATGGGCGTGGCGCTGACCACCGCTCAGCAGGAGCTGCGCGAGACGCTCCGTTACAACCGGGCCTGGCTGGCCGGTACACCGGGTCCTCGCAGCAGTCCCCAGCTCTACGAGCGAATCCAGCGACTAGCCAAGGGGGCGGGTGTGGAGACCACGCGTTTCGACCCCCAGCCGATCGAGCCCCAGGCCCTGCTCTACGAGTTCCCGCTTTCGATCGCCTGCACGGGCAAATTCGAGCAAATCCATGCGTTTGTTCGCAGCCTGGAGGGGGCACCGCAAACAATCTGGATAAAACAGCTAGACTTGCGGAGGAGCCCAAACGGGGACGACTTGCTGGAATGTGAGCTAAACTTGGTAATCTTTGCGGTTGATCCCGGAAATTCCGATTACGTTGACTACTCCGACTGACCGATAGAACGAAGGAGCCGGGCCAGGGCCTTGGCGTCCTGGGCGGCCGTGGCGCTGCGATGAGCCTCGAGCGGTTGATCAAACAGCTTGGCAAAGAGGCGCGACGGAGCCCCAAGAAGGCGGCCGTGCTGGGGGTGTTGACCCTGGTGGCCGCATGGTTTTGGGCCCCGATGGTGTGGAGCTGGGTCGTTCCGGGGCAGAGCCCGAAGGAAGCCCCCATGGCGCAGGCGGCCGCGGTCGGCGGTGTTTCGGCCGGTCCTGTGGCAACCCCCGTGGCACCCGCGCCAGTCCAGGCGGCCGCAACCGAGGCCGCAAATCGGCCGCAACCGGCCTCCCGGCCCGACTGGCGCCAACTGGTCGAGTGGATGGGAGCCGATCGGCTCACCCGGCCGGCCGATTTGCCCCAGGGCCTGCGCGACCCGTTCGTCCCTCCGATCCAGCCCGAACCACTGGTGGCGGTCGAGCCGGAGGTCGAGCCGGAGCCGGCCGAGGCTCAAGCGCCGGTCGATCCAGCCAGCCTGGGGCTGGTGCTTTCCAGCACGATCGTCGGCCCCCAGCGGCGCGCCGCGCGAATCAACAACAAGACTTATCGACCCGGCCAGACGGTTGTTGCGAGCAAGGACGACCAGCAGTATGAGTTCATCCTGGCCGAGGTGCACCCACGGCACGTTGTGCTGACCCGCGAGTCAGTACGCTACGAGCTGAGCCTGCCCCAGCCCGACCTGTCGGACGCCATTCGGCCGATGCACGCGGCGGACAGGAATTGAGCTCCAATCGTGGCGCCGGCCCGGGCTCGGCTGGAAACACGGACGGCTCCTCATTCGCGTCACGGAAGACCCATGAGCGCTTTGCGTCGCATCATCTTGCTGGGCTGCTTTGCCGCGGTGGGGGTGGCACTGGCCATCGGCGTGGGTACTTCCAACCAGGCCCCTTTCCAACGGCCGGGCTGCGTGGGTGGCGCACCGGCTGCGGGAGCCTCCGCCGCCAGCGCGGACGCATACGGTTCCCGCGGGTCGTTGGCGCGGCTTGAAACCGGGCAGACTCTGCAAACCGCCCAAACCCCGCTGCCGTCCGCGGCTTCTCCGCCTCCCCCCCCACAAACCGCGCAACCGTCTGCGTCGCAACACGGCCCGGGCGAGCCGGTCGAACAGCCGCCATCTCGCCCAACTTCCACGCCCCACACGCCGCCGGGCTTTTCGTCGTCCGCTCAAGTCGCGCCGCCTTCGGGTGAGATACATCTCGTTCTAAGAGCGGCCGAGCCTGATCGGCCCGTCCGAATCGCCCCCGGGCCGCACACCGGCCAGATGCTCGTGCCCGAGCCGAGCAAGCGACACCTGGAGCAGGTCTATGAATATCTGCGCCAGCAGATGCACCCGCCCGGCTCAGCGCCGCAGCTTGCGCCCTTGCCGCCCGCCGCACAGCCTGCGGCAGGGCCAGCAGCGGGTTCCGGGGTCTCGGGCAGCGGCGCAGCAACCGCGGTCGGGCCTGCGGGGACGAGCGCCGCGGGCGGGCTTCAGCCGCGCGCGGGCGCTGGCGGGATCGGCTCCGCAGAGTACCCGGCGGTGGCTCAGGGCGTGCCGGGCAACGGGAGTGCGGCAGCAGGTCAGAACGAAGCCGCCACCCTGGCCGAGCGCGGCGACGGCAAGCTGATCATCCATTTTCCGGACAACGACATCCGCGAAGTGTTGGAGATGCTCAGCGAGCAGGGCAACCTGAACATCCTGGCCAGCAAGAGCGTACAGGGCCGGATTTCGGCTTCGCTGAGCGGAGTGGACATTTCGAGCGCCCTGGACGCGATCCTCAAGTCGGCCGGCTACGTGGCCCGGCGCGAAGCCGGTTTCATCTTCGTGGGCACGCCCGAGGACTTCCAGGCCCTGGAGAACGCCCACGACCGGCTGGGCACGCGCGTCTATCGGCCCAATTACGTGACCGCGGCCGAGTTGCAGAAACTGATCGAGCCGTTGCTGACCGAGAAGACGGGCGTGGTGGGCGTGTCCACGCCGTCCGAGGTGGGTATCGGGTCCGATTCCAGCACCGCGGGCGGCGACAACTATGCGGGCAGCGACGTGGTGGTGGTGCGCGATTACGAGGCGGTGCTCACGCAGATCGACCAGATGGTGCGCGAGATCGACATCCGGCCGACGATGGTCCACATCGAGGCCATGATCCTCAGCGTGAAGCTCGACGACGAAGACCGCTACGGCGTGGACTTCGAGCTGTTACGCAATGTGGCGACGATCAAATTCGGGCTGGGCAATCCCGCGGCGTCGCTGGCCAATCTGACGTTCGCCCAAGGCACGCTCAAATTCGGCTTCCTCGACAGTTCGCTGGGCGCGTTTCTCGAAGCCCTGGAGACGCTGGGTGACGTGAACGTGATCGCCACGCCCCGCCTGATGGTGCTCAACAAGCACCGGGCCGAAATCCAGATCGGCGAATCCAAGGGCTATGTGAGCACCACGATCACCGAGACCAGCTCCTCGCAGAGCGTGGAATTCCTCGAAGTGGGCACCCTGCTGCGCCTGCGTCCGTTTATCTCCAGCGACGGGCTGGTGCGCATGGAAATCCATCCCGAGCTGTCCGACGGCACGGTGAAGACCGAAAGCGGCTTCACGCTGCCCGAAAAAGAAGTCACCCAGGTGACCACCAACATCATGGTGCGCGACGGCTGCACGGTGGTCATCGGCGGGCTGATGCGCGAGAGCCTCTCGACCACGCGCAACCAGATACCGCTGTTCGGCAACCTGCCGGTCGTGGGTGCGGCGTTTCGCAATTCGCGGGAGACGACCGAGCGGCGGGAGGTGATCGTGCTGATCACCCCGCGGATCGTCTACGAGCCGGGCACGTGTGAAGAGGGTGAACGAGTGGCCTGCGAGTTCCACCGGCGCCAATCCCACTACTTCGACTCGATGAACCCGCTCAACAAGCGACGGCTCGGCGAGCGCTACTTCCGGCTGGCGCAGAGCGCCTGGGCCGGCGGCGAGCGGGAAAAGGCCCTGCGCTTTGCGGAACTGGCCGTCCACTATGACCCGCTCAACCGGGCGGCCCTGGACCTGCGCAGCGCAATCTGGCTGGGGCGTTCCTTGGGCGACCACACGCTCCAGGCGGAAGTGGTCTCGGGCGGCGGTACGGGTGGGGCGGTGACGGTGCTCGACGGGCCTGAGTTGCCGCCCTGGCTGCTGGGCGAGTTGAGCGGCGCGCCACCCATCGGCCCCGGCCCGTCGGCTACGCTCCATCCGCGCGATCCGGGCCAGCCGGGACGCCATACTGATCTCGCGCGCCCGCAGGGGTTCGAGCAGCCATGATCGACGGCCGCACATGGGACGATCCGCGCGTCCGAGCGGGAAGGGCTCGCACAGGACTGTTTGCCGCGGCGTTGCTGGCCTGCTGCTGCGCGCTGCCGGCCGGCTGTGCTGCGCTGAAGCTGCCCGCGCCGCTGCGGGGGGATTTCGGCCGGGCGAAGCAACAGCGTGCCGAACAGGCGGTGCGCGAGTTTGAGCAACACCGCGATTTCGCCGAGTATCAGACGGCGCTGCACCACTGGGAAAGCGGCGATGAAAAGGGCTGTCGCGAACAGATCGGCAAGTTGCTCCAGCGCAATCCCGACCATTGCCCCGCGCGCCTGCTGCTGGCCGAGGTGTACCTGGCCCAACAGTGCGAGGCCGAGGCCCTCGAACAGGTCCAGCACGTGCTGGCCACCGAGCCCCAAAACGCCGAAGCCCACCACTTGATGGCTCTGGTGCTCGACGCCCAGGGCCGCTTTGCCGAGGCCCTGGAACACTATCGCCGGGCCGCGGAACTCGAGCCGACCCGCGATCTGTACCGGCTGGGATACGTCCTGGCCGCGCAATACGCAGACCACGGGCCCGAAGCGCCGGATGGAACCTCCGCGCGAGCGCCGCGGGGGACCGCCCCGGGTCGCTGCGACACGCAGCCCGCGGCAACGGTCGTCCCTGCCGGCTTTACGGCCTCGGCCGATCGCGCCGAAGGGCCGCAGCTTGCCGAAACCGGCGGCCAGTCCCCCGGCGTGGCCTGCGCAGGCAGCGCGGGTCGTGACGCGTGGATGGACCCGGCCACGGGTGGTCCACCTTGTGTTTCCACCGGCGGCTTTGCCAGGCCGTCTTTCGATGGGCCGGCGGCCGGGCTGTTCGAGCAGGCCCGCGCAGCCCTCCAGACGGGTCGCACGGCCGAGGCGGAGGCGTATTTGCGCGAAGCCGAGTCGTTCGATCCTCATAACCCGCAGATTCCGCTGGCGGCGGGCGTGCTCGCGCTGAGCTATGGGCGACCGGAACTGGGCGTGCGCATTCTGACGGGCGCAAAGCAGCGATTTCCCGACTCTTCGGCGCTGGATTGCCAGTTGGCGGTGGCCTGCTATCGGCTGGGCGATTACGGGGGTGCTCGAGCAGCGCTGGAACACGCGCTTTCTTTGGACAACTCCAGCGCCCTGTCCTACTTTTTATTGGGGTGTACGTTGGCGAAGTTGGGCGAGCAGCAGTCTGCCGAAGACTGCTTTCGGCAGGCCCGCCGGATCGACCCCCAATACGCCGCCAGGCTCTGAGCCCCGCAGGCGCATGTAGGACAAGTACGGACCGGTCGGGCGGGGACTACCTGCGCGGAGCCGGCCCAGCGCCCACTCGGCGTGAAGCATCCCCGGGCACGCCGCGCGTGTGCCGGCGCATTGGGAGTGTTGCACGCCCGAGTCCGCCTCCAAGTGACGCCGCGAGCCCGCCGCGGCTTGTGTGGGGCGAGTCGGTTGGCGCGCCGCGGAGCCCCGCCGGGGCCGCTGGCACGTGGCTGGGGTGGCCGGCGCGCGGCTTTGCGGAGTGGGGGATGGCGGCGGCAGTGGCGAGGCATTGCTTCTGGCGAAGCAGTGGCACACCGCAAATCGAGACGAGATGCCTTCGCGGCGATTCCCTGTGTGACGAGCATGATTGCAGTTGCCAAGCCGTGTCGAGTGGTGGCGATCGTCCTGGCGATCGCGTGGCTGGGCGCATGGAGCAGCGTCTGGCTGGCGCCGGCAGAGCCGTGGTGGGTTCGCGGTGCGCTGTGGGGCGCCGGCATGGCGGCGGTGGTGGGTTTGGGCATGTTGCCCTGCTGGCGCGCCAGGCGCGACCGCCGGATACTGGATCGCTATGTCGAGGCCCTCTGCCGCGTCAATCCCCGCCAGGCACAAGACGCGGCTGACCAGTTGCCCCCCGTGCCCGAAGACCACGCGCTGGCCCGCCAGGCCGGCCGGCTGGGCGAAGTGTTCCTGGACCATTGCCGGCGCGTGCAGGAGCTGGAGCATCAACGGGCCGCCCTGGAGTTGCGCTCTCGGCGCGCCGCGGGCGAGGCGGAGCGCATCCGCGCGATCTTCTCGCAACTGGCGGAGCCGATCCTGGTGATCGACCGCCACGACGAGCTGGTGCTGGTCAATCGCAGCGCCGCGGAGCTGTTCGGGCTGGACGAAACAAGTCTGCCGCAGCCGGTGGCCCAGGCCATCCCCTGCCCCAAGCTGGTCGAGGTGCTCACCGGCACGGCGCGCCATCGGGCTTCGGGCGGGCGCACCGCGGACATCGAGACTGAGGACGCCGCGGGGCAGTGCCGGGCGTTTCGTGTGAGTGCGGCTCGATTGGAATCGACTCGGGAGAGCGAGCCGGAGGAGGACAAGGAGTCGGCCGGCGCGGTGGCCGTGTTGCGCGACATCGCCGATCGCAAGGCCCTGCAAAAGCGCCATGCCGAGTTCGTCTCCGCGGTGAGCCACGAGATGAAGACCCCGCTGGCCGGGATCAAGGCCTACGTGGAGCTGCTGGCCGACGGCGATGCCGCGGACGAGCAGACTCGCGAGGAATTCCTCAACGTCATCAACGGCCAGGCCGACCGGCTCCAGCGCCTGGTGGAAAACATGCTCAATCTGGCCCGCATCGAAGCCGGTGTGGTCCAGGTCAACAAGCAGGCGCAGTCGCTCAACGAGCTGCTCGAAGAGGCGCTGCGCGTGGTGCAGCCGGCCGCGGAGGCCAAGCAGATCGAGCTGGCGGCCGATCTGAGCCCCCTGTATCTGTCGGTGCTGGCCGACCGCGACATGCTGCTCCAGGCGGCGATCAACCTGCTCTCGAACGCCGTGAAGTACACCCCCGCCGGCGGCCGCGTGATGCTGCGCAGCCGGCTGGCGGACCGCGACGTGCGGTTCGAGGTGGAGGACACGGGCGTGGGCCTGAGCGAAGAAGACTGCCAGCGCGTGTTCGAGCGGTTCTATCGTGTGAAGAAGGACAAGGAGATGGCCCAGGGCACCGGGCTGGGGTTGCCCCTGGCCAAGCACATTGTGGAGGACGTACACAGCGGGCGATTGACCGTGGAAAGCCGGCTCGGCCAGGGGAGCACCTTTGCGGTCGCGCTGCCGTGTGCTGCGCAGTTGCAGGGCGCCGCAAGGTAGCTGCTGCGCCGCGCGGCGGGCTCTGCGCCGCGCCGCAGCTTTTGCGGCGGGCCCTGCTGCGGTTTTCGCCAGAAAACGTTGAGGACATTACCATGACCAAGCAGATTCTGCTTTGCGACGACGAGGTCCACATCCTGCGCGCCGCGGAGTTCAAGTTCAAGCACGCGGGGTTCGATGTGCGCACGGCGTCCGACGGCCAGGAGGGCTGGGAGCTGATCCAGCAACAGAAGCCGGACATCCTGATCACCGATTACCAAATGCCGCGACTGGACGGCTTCGGGCTGGTGCAGCGCGTGCGCCAGTGTGAAGAGACGGCCGATTTGCCGATCATCATGCTCACGGCCAAAGGGCTGGAGATCAGCCACGACGAGCTTTCAGAGCAGTGGAACGTGACCGCAGTGGTCGGCAAACCCTTCAGCCCGCGGGAGCTGCTCCGCCGCGTGCAGCAAATCCTCGCCGAACCCTGCCCCGCCGCAGAGCAAGTGCCATGAACCTGCCCACGGAAATCTTCGAGGACGTGGTCGTGGTCCACGCGCCCGAGGAGCTGGGGCTCGACCAGGCCGAGCCCTTTGCGGAGTATGTCTGCTCCCTGGAACGCAAGAACGTGGTGCTGGACTTGGACGGCACCGAATCGGTGGACAGCGACGGGCTGACGGCCCTGTTGGACGTTCAGGACCGCCTGCACGACGAGGGCGGTGAAATGAAGATCGCCACCGGCAATTCGACGAATCGCAAGATTTTCGAGATCACCCGGCTGGACCAGCAACTGGAGGTGTTCGACAGCGTGCTGGAAGCAGTCAAGAGCTTCCGCTGAAGCCGCGCCGCTGCGGCGGCCCGCGGGCCGGCTGCCCGAGGGTCGTTGCTCAGCCGTCTCAGCCGAGCCCGCCCGCCGAGACCTGCCGCCCCGCCAACACGCGCCGAGAACTTTCCCGCGCGAGTCCTCATGAAACCGACGGCCAGCACTGCCGCGCCGCGTTTGGGCACTCTCCTCTTGGAGCGGGGCTATCTTGGGCCCGAGCAGCTCCAGGCCGCGCTGGAGAAGCAGCACGCCGGCGGACGCAACAAGCTGTTGGGCGAGATTCTGGTGGACCTGGAGCTGTGCACCGAGGAACAGGTGGCCGAGTGCCTGGCCGCGGAATACGGTGTGCCCTTTGCCCGGCTCGACGCGCGCCTGTTCGATGCGAAGATCGCCGACGTGCTGCCGCGCGACTACATCGAGCGCAACGTGGTGCTGCCGCTGTTTCGGGTGCGCGGCGTGTTGACGGTGGCGGTGGCCGAGCCCTCGAACCTGTTTCTGATCGAAGAGATCCGCAGCCTGTGCGGGCTGCAAGTGCAGATCGTGGCGGCCACCGCGAAGGACATTCGGCGGATGATCACCACGCTGCCGAATTCCAAGGTGTTCGTGATCGACGACATCATCGAGGATTCGGAGACCGCGGACGTCACGCTCATCGAGGAGGCCATCGAGGACATCGGCGACGTGGAGGAGATCGCCGGCCAGTCGCCGGTGATCCGCCTGGTCAACTACGTGATCTTCAACGCGGTCAAAGAAGACGCCAGCGACGTCCACATCGAGCCGGCCGAGCGCTGCATGCGCGTGCGCTACCGCGTGGACGGACGCCTCTACAAGGCGCTCGAAGTGCCCCAGCACCTGCTGCCCGCGGTGACCAGCCGCATCAAGATCATGGCCTCGATGGACATCAGCGAGCGCCGCCTGCCGCAGGACGGGCGGGTGAACGTGCTGCTCGAGGGGCGCAAGATCGACCTGCGCGTGAGCACCTTCCCCACCACCCACGGCGAAAAGACCGTGATCCGTGTGCTCGATACGCGGCGCGTGTCGCTGAATCTCGAAGACCTGGGATTCGGCGAGGACATCCTCAGCGCCTTCCACCAGCACATCGGTGCCCCGAACGGCATCATCCTGGTGACCGGGCCGACGGGCAGCGGCAAGTCCACCACGCTCTACGCCGCCCTGAGCGCCATCAGCTCGATGGAAAACAACGTCTGCACGGTCGAGGACCCCATCGAGTACCACCTGCCGCTGATCAACCAGTTCCAGGTCCAGCCCAAGATCGGCATGACGTTTTCCCGGGCCCTGCGCACCCTCCTGCGCCAGGACCCCGACGTGATCATGGTCGGCGAGATACGCGACGAGGAGACCGCACGCACGGCCATCCAGGCCGCGCTGACCGGACACCTGGTCTTCAGCACCCTGCACACCAACGACGCCTGCTCGGCTGTCACGCGGCTGATCAACATGGGCGTCGAGCCCTACCTGATCGGCGCGGCGCTGAACCTGGTGCTGGCCCAGCGCCTGGTGCGCCGCATCTGCCCGAAATGCCGCCAGAGCTACGAGCCGCCGCGCACCGTGCGCAAGGCGCTGGAGCGTATGGGCTATGGGTTCAAAGAGTTCTACAAGGGGGCCGGGTGCAAGAGCTGCCGCAACACGGGCTACAAGGGCCGGATCGGGGCGCACGAGCTGCTGGTGATCACCGACGAGCTGCGCGACGCGATCGTTTCCAACCCCACGATCGGACATATCCGCCGGATCGCCGTGGACCAGGGTATGGTCACACTGGCGCACGACGGTTTCCGCAAGGTGCGCGAGGGCATTACCACGGTCGAGGAGGTGTTCCACATCGCCGGCGACGTGAGCATGACCGCGGCCATGGCCGACTGACCATGCGGCGGCCGGCAAGCGTGTTTCGGCGAGCGGCCGGCTGGGTGGCACGCCCTGGTAAGGGCGCGGCTCCTGTTGGGCGAGCCGCCGGCGCGCCCTCAGAAGGGCGTAGTCAATACCGGGCGAGCCGCTTACCGTAAGCCGGCGGTTCACACGGCGCTGCCGGCAACTGTTCAATCAGAGAAACACCACCGAGCCGGCGGGTTCATCCCGCCGGGCATTGGATACAAACGAGCGTTCCCGCCATGCAATTCCACTACCGCGTTCGCGATCCGTTAGGCAAAGTCCACGAGGGCGGCCTGGAGGCCGCCTCGCCCGAGGACGCGGCCCAGCAACTCCGCCGCGACGGCTTCCAGGTGCTCCAGCTCGACGAGGCCGACGCCGACGGCGGCGGGTTGTTCGGCCCGCGCATCAGCAAGCGCGACATCATCTATGTGACCAGCCAGTTGGCCGTGATGGTCGATACCGGCATCACGCTTTCCAGCGCGCTGGGCGCGATCATCGAGCAGGAGGCCAACCCCGCGGTGCGCAAGGTGCTCTCGGACATCCAGTCGGCCGTGGAAGGGGGCGAGGACTTCTCCGCGGCCCTGGCCTGCCATCCGCGCCTGTTCGACAAGACCTACCGCGCGCTGGTCAAGGCCAGCGAGGCCACCGGCAGTCTGGGACCCATGCTCGAGCGCCTGGCCGGCTACCTCAGAAGCGAGCTGGAAACGCGGGCCAAGGTGCGCGCGGCCCTGGCCTATCCGGCCGTGATGCTCACGCTGGCCTGCGGGGTGACGGTCTTTCTGTTGACCTACATCCTGCCCAAGTTCATGCCCCTGTTCAAATCGAAACACGTCGACCTGCCCAAGCCCACGCTGGTCATGATGGCCGTCTCCGACGTGCTCTTGGGCTACTGGTACTGGTGGCTGGGCGCGCTGGTGGCGGTCGTGGTCGGGTTTTTCTACGGGCGGCGCACGGAAACCGGCCGGCGCTGGATCGACTGGGCCAAGATCAATGCCCCCATCCTCGGGCCCATGTTCCGCAAGGTGACCATCAGCCGCAGCATCCGCGCCCTGGGAACCATGATCGGCAGCGGCGTGCCCATCCTCGATGCCGTGCGCCTGGCGGGCGAGGTGTCGGGCAATTTCTATTACGAGCAGGTCTGGCAGCAGGTGGTGGGAGAGCTGGCCGCGGGCAAACGCATCTGCGACGTTCTGCGCCAAAGCCCCCTGTTTCCCCCGCCGCTGGTGCAGATGATCGGCGCGGGCGAGGAGACCGCCCGGCTCGAAGCCGTGCTGGAGAAGGTCAGCGACTATTACGACCGGGAGGTCGAGACCGCGGTCAAGGCTACCACCAGCCTGATCGAGCCGATCATGATCGGTGTGATGGGGGTGGTCGTGGGCACGATCGGGCTTTCGGTGCTGCTGCCGATCTTCAGTCTCAGCCGCCAGCCGTAGCCGGCCGGACGTGCTGTTGCACGTCGGTAGTGAATTTGCCAAAACCGGGAGCTCACGCTCCCGGCTCGCCGTGCGAAACACAACGAGCCGGCTTACTTTACCCCGCCGGGAACGCGCACTACGACAACGCGCAGTCGTGTAGGGGCGACGCATGCGTCGCCCCTACCGATTCCATGTGTCGCCCCTGGCCGACGCGAACCGTGGTTGCTCGCGTCCGCGTCGGACCACCGTTGCTCGCTCAACCGCGGCCATCTGTCTTTCTCCCCGGGGCTCGGCCGGTTACAATGACCATGGTCCCAGTGACTGCGCGCGGGCGAGCAGACGATCAGGCCATCCGACCCGATGTGGAATGGAAATCGCCACCCAAGCACGAGGCCGACTGCCATGATGACCACGCTGCTGCGAAATCCGGTGTGGGGTCTCTCGGCGGCGCTGCTGCTGGTCGGCGCCCTAGTCGGCAGTTCGTCGGCGGCCGGGCCGCAGTCGCAGTCCGCCCAAGCCACGGCCGGCGACGTTAGTCAGCAGCTTCAAGCCCTGGTCCAAGCCGACTGGATCGCCCAGGACGAGCGGTTTCAAGCGGCCCAGGGCATCGCGCAGAGCTTCTCGCCCGCCCACACCCGGCAGATCGTCGATCGCGCCGAGCACCTGCTGGACCGCTTGCGCGCGGACGTGCAGGCGTCTTCCTTAGGACTCGCGGAACGTTTGGACTCGCTGGGCCGCGAGCTGGGCCAACTGCGAGTGCGCGTGGAGAGGATGGATCCTTCCGGCACGTCTGACAGCCAACAAGCCCGCGGCGAACTCTACTTCGCCGCCCGGCGCCTCTTGCGCCAAATCGCCTTCTGCAACCCGCGACTGCAGTTCGACAAGCTGCTGTTCATCAAGCGGCACGCTGCGGGCGGGCCGTTCCACATGTGCGACCAGTTCTACGGCTGCAATGCCCGGCCGGGCGGCGGGCTGTTTGTGCTCCACGATCCGTTCGGGCCCCGGCCGCGCTTGGAGAACCTGCTCGAAGACGCAGTGGTTCAGCGCGGGCGCCTGGCCGGAGAGACGCTCGCCGGCGGCTCGTTCCTTTCGCCCGAGCTGTCGTTCGACGCACGTACGATCTTGTTTGCATACAGCGAAGCCAAGGCCACGGGCACCTATCAATGGGCCCCGGAGTACAGCTACCACATCTTCCGCGTGCGCGCCGACGGCAGAGGCTTGGAGCAACTGACCGACGGGCCATGGGACGATTTCGACCCCTGTTTCCTGCCCGGCGGGCGCGTGGTGTTCATCAGCACGCGGCGCGGGGGCTACCTGCGCTGCGGGCGCCACTGCCCGGTCTATACCATGTTTTCGATGGAGCCGGACGGCAGCGACGTCCGTTGCTTGAGCTTCCACGAGACGCACGAGTGGCAGCCGAGCGTGGACCACCAGGGCATGCTGGTCTATACGCGCTGGGACTACGTGGACCGCGATACGAACATCGCCCATCACCTGTGGACGTGCAATCCGGACGGGAGCGATCCGCGCTCGTACCACGGCAACTATCCCCTGCGGCGCGAGAGCCGGCCGTGGATGGAGATGAGCATCCGCGCGGTGCCCGGCTCGTCAAAATACGTGGCCGTGACCGGGGCCCACCACGGGCATGCGTTCGGCTCGCTGGTGCTGGTGGACCTGCGGGGCGAGGACGACCGGGCCATGGCCCAGCTCGAGCGTCTCACGCCCGAGGTGCCGTTTCCCGAGGCCGAGGGCCGGCCCATCACCCGGTACATGGTCTATGCCACACCCTGGCCGCTCGGCGAGGACGACTATCTCTGCGCCTATGATCCCGAGGCGAAAAACCACGGCATCTACTGGATCGACCGTTTCGGCAACCACGAGCTTCTCTACCGCGACCCGGAGATTGCCTGCCTGGATCCCATTCCCCTGCGCCCCCGCCCGCGCCCGCCTGTGTTGCCGGAACGCACGCTTGTGGCCACAAGCGACCCGCAGGGTGCAAAGCCGCCAAGGCCGGCAAACGCGACTGCGGCGCAGATGGGCGTGGAGTGCAAGGAACCAGGGAGCGCCGTCAGCTTGATGGACGTGGATGGCAGTCACCCGGCTACGGACCCCGCAGACGGGGGCACGGCCTCGGTCGGCGTGATGAACGTCTACGACAGCGATTTCGCCTGGCCGCCGGGCACCCGAGTCACGGCCCTGCGCATCATCCAGTTGCTGCCCAAGACCACCCCGCCGCCCAACCAGCCGCGCATCGGGGTGGCCAATCAGAGCAACGCCCGGGCCGTGTTGGGCACGGTGCCGGTCGAAGCGGACGGCAGTGCGTATTTCGAGGCGCCGGCGGGCAAGGCGATCTACTTCCAGGCGCTCGACGAGCAGGGGCTGGCCGTGCAGTCCATGCGTTCGGTCACCTACGCGCTTGCCGGCCAGCGCCTGTTCTGCCAGGGCTGCCACGAGCGCAAGCGCCATGCGCCCGCGGCGCAGGACATGCCGCTGGCGCTGCGCAGAGCACCCTCGCAAATCCAACCCGACGTGGAGGGCTCGCACCCGTTCAGCTACGTGCGCCTGGTGCAGCCGGTGCTGGACCGCCATTGTGTCGAGTGCCACCAGCAGCGCGGCGCATTAAACCTGAGCGGCGAGCCGGACGGCAGCTTCAACCGCTCCTACAACAACCTGGCGGGCAAGTATGCCTTCTACTTCCACGTGTCCAACGGGTCGATCCGCGCGGGTGTCCACGGCGGCAGCCGCACGGTGCCGGGCGCGTTTGGGGCGCGGGCTGCGCCGCTGATGGACTATCTGCGCGAGGCCCACTACGGCGTGAGCCTGCCGCAGGAGGACTTCCACCGCGTCACACTGTGGCTCGACTGCAACTCGGAGTTCCTGGGTGCTTATGAAGACGCGCCGGCGCAGGCGCGCGGCGAGACGGTTTGGCCGTCGCTGGATTGAGCTTGCACCCGGCTTGCGGCTCGAATACCGAGGGGTAGCCACGCTCGCCAGAGCGTGGACCCTCCCCTGCCGAGGTCTTGACCCGAGCAGATCGTTCCACCGAGGGGTAGCCACGCTCGCCAGAGCGTGGACCCTCCCCTGCCGAGGTCTTGACCCGAGCAGATCGTTCCACCGTCTGGCTTTCGGTGGCTACGTTTGGGAATCCCTCTTTTCAGTTAAACCCCCGGCGTTGCTTCGCCGCGGTTGGATGGACTACGGCTCGATCGCGCGCAACAGCCCTTCGGCCTTCTGCCAGGTCTCTTCGTATTCGGCTTCGGGCGAAGACTGGGCCACGATGCCGCCGCCCACGGGCATCTGCCACCAGCCCCGGCCCGCGGTGATCGTGCGGATCAGGATGCTCAGGTCCATCGCGCCGTCGAATCCCAGATAGCCCAGCGAGCCGCAATAGGCTCCCCGCGCCGTGGGCTCCAGCTCGGCGATGATCTCCATGGCCCGCACCTTCGGCGCCCCGGTGATCGACCCACCGGGAAATGCGGCCCGCAAAAGGTCCACCGGGCCGGCACCCTCGCGCAACACCCCTTCGACCGCTGAGACCAGGTGAAACACAAACTCATAGGTCTCGATCCCGCAGAGCTGGCTCACGCGCACGCTCTCGGGCCGGCAGACCTGCGACAGATCGTTGCGCAACAGATCGACGATCATCACGTTCTCCGCCCGGTCCTTGCCGCTGGCCTTTAGCTCTGCCACCGCGCCCGCGTCCTCTTCCGGGCAGCCGGTGCGCGGGCGCGTGCCCTTGATGGGGCGGGTTTCCACGCGCCCGTCTTGCACGCACAGGAAACGCTCGGGCGAGGCACTGACCACCTGAAGCGGCCCGAGATCGAAGTAGCCGGCAAACGGGGCCGGATTGCGCCGGCGCAGGCGCAAGTAGAGCTCCGGCGCATGGCACTCGGCCGGACAGAGCAGGCGCTGCGAGAGATTCACCTGGAACACGTCGCCCGCATAGATGTAGTCGATCGCGCGCTCGACCGCGCGCAGATAGCCCTCGCGCGAGAAGTTGCTCGTCAGGCGCGCACCGCGAGAGACGGGGAACTGCGGGGCCAGTTGCTCCGGAGGCAGGGGCGACGGCGCGCGTGCGTGCGGGATCGGCTCGCGGGGCGTGGCTGAGCAAAGCAGTCGCGACAACCAGCGCAGCCGCTGTTGTGCGCGGCGGGCCCGGGCGCTTGGGTCGACTTCGGGAAAACCGTGGGAGATGACCCAGGCGCGATGCTCGGCCAGGTCGAACGCGGCCACCACGTCGTAGAATCCCACGGCCAAAGCGGGCACGCGGAACTCATCAAAGGCCGGCCGCGGCAGCCCCTCCAAGCTGTGGCACAACTCGTAGCCGAACAGGCCCGCGGCTCCGCCCTGAAACCGCGGCAGGCCGGCCACGGTCGGGCTTTTCCATCTTGCCAGGCGCATGCCAAGGCCGGCCAAGGCGTCCGTGCCATCGGCCGGCACTTGATAGAACTCGAACGGATCGGCCGCCAGGAAGGCGTATCGTCCCAGGCTTGGGTGTTCCAGGGCGCTGTCGAGCAACAGGCAGCCTGGCAGGTGGCAGGCCGCCTGAAACGCCTGTTCCGGACGCAGCAAAGGCGAAAGCTCCTCGACCAGCGGCCCTTCCGAAGCGGGCCCCGGCGCCGGGAGGCGCGGCGACTCGACTTGCACGCCAGCCTTGGTTTCCATCCAGCCAAACTTAGGCGATTCGAGCGCCGGCCACAAGCCAGGCCCCTACGATACGTCGCCCCTACAGGTTGGTCGCGCCGAACGCACTTCAACCACGCCCGTCGCTTTCGCTCCGGGCGTGCCACCCAACTGCCGGCGCTCCGGGATTCCCGGCGGGGTAAACCCGCCGGCTCGCCTGTGACATGAGAGGCGTTATGGCCGTGCGGGCATTGTGTTTTGCGGCGCGGTGCCCTATGCTGGCCGGCGATCGGCACGCGGGATGAATCACCCGTTGCGGCTTGCTGCCCGAGGAACAAGTGCGAATGCAATGCGGCGGGATTGTACTCTGCGGGGGAGAAAGCCGGCGCATGGGCCGGCCGAAGCCCCTGCTGCCGTTCGGCACGGAGACCATGCTCGGCCGGGTGGTCCGCCTGGTGGGCGAGGCAGTCGAGCCGGTGGTGGTGGTGGCGGTCGCGGAAATGGAGCTGCCCGAGCTTACACCCGACGTGCTCCTGGCCTATGACCGGCGTCCGGGGCGCGGGCCGCTCGAAGGGCTGTGCGCAGGGCTGGCCGCACTTCAGGACTGCGCTGACGCGGCCTTTGTGACCGGCTGCGACGTCCCCTTTCTCAAGCCCCAACTGATCCGCCGGTTGATCCAATTGCTCGGCGAGCACGACGCCGCGGTGCCTTGGGTGGGCGATCGGCCCGAGCCCCTGACGGCCATTTACCGCACCCAGCTTCGCGGGCGGGTCGAGGGGCTGCTGGCTGCCGGCCATTCGCGCCCTGCGGCGCTGTTCGGTCTGGTGTCCACCCGGCGCGTGCTGCCCGACGAGCTGGCCGACGTGGACCCGCGCCTGGACAGCCTGTTTAACGTCAACACGCCCGAGGAATATCGTGCCGCCCTGGAGCGGGCGGGGCTGTCCACCGAGCAGGGCGCGCCGTGATTTTTTGAATCGATGGATGTGAATAATGCGTGGGGCCGGTCGTCCCCAGCGCCGCGGGGCGGGCAGTCTGAGAGGCTCACCCTTGGCAACGGCGCGGGAATGGCAGAAGATAGTCGTAGGGGCCGGCACTGGTCCCCGGTTGTTCGTAGTGACCCGATTCATCGGGTCATTCAAAGACCGTACGAGTACGGTCACTAAAAGCCGCCGATGGCGATCCGAGCCATCGGGTGGACGCCTGCGCTGGCGGACAAGCCGGCAGCGGCGCCCGACGCGCGCGGATTGGTGGGAACCGGGTGCGTGCGTGCAAGCACGTCCGTCTGTGCGTTTCACGCACCCTACGCAACTGCCGAGGTGAACTCTATGGACGCCGGGCAACCTCCGCGAGAAACATCCGCACCCGAAGACGCACGATTAGCACCGCAAGGCGCAGCTCCCGGCGGCCAGGAATCGGCTGCCGTGCCTGGCCCGCCTCAACAGCAGCAGTTGGACGCGATCTTCTCGGGTTTCCAGGGGAAGCAGGAAGAGCTGATCCCGCTGCTACAGCGGGTGCAGCAGCAGCAGGGCTACCTCTCGCCGGAGGCCATGTCGGCCATTGCGCGGTTCGCCAGGGTGCCGCCCAGCGCAGTCTATGCAGTGGCTACGTTCTACGCCCAGTTCCGCTTCACGCCGATCGGCCGGCGGCACGTGATGGTCTGCCGCGGCACTGCCTGCCACGTGCGCGGGGCCCCGCGCATCCTCGAAGCGGTCGAAAAAACCCTGGGTATCGAAGAGGGCCAGACCACGCCGGATCGCGAGTATTCGCTGGAGACTGTGGCCTGCATCGGGGCTTGCGGGCTCTCGCCGTGTGTGATGGTCAACAAACAGGTGCATGCCAAGCTCACCCCCGGCAAGGCCGCGGAGCTGTTTGGAAAGGGCAAGCAATGATCCGCAGCGTGTTTGAGCAACTTCGCCAGCAAGCACGGCAGCAGTGGGAATCGCTCCAGCGCAGCCCCGGGACGCGAATCCTGGTGGGCACTGCCACCTGCGGCCGCTCCGCAGGCGCCGGCGAGGTGCTGGAGGTGCTCCGGGCTGCCCTGCGCGATCGCGGGCTGGAGGCCCATCTGATCGAGGTCGGCTGCCTGGGGCTGTGCTATGCCGAGCCGATCGTCTGCATCGTCCGGGGAGAAGGACCGCTGGTTTGCTACGGCGAGGTAACGCCCGAGCGGGCGGTCGAGTTGGTGGAACGTTTGGCGGCGGGGCAGGACGGGCCGGCTGAGTATGCCCTGGGCGCGATTGGCGAAGAGCGATTGGACACCATTCCCCGCCTGGCGGACACACCGGTTTTTCGCGCCCAGGTGCGGCGCACGCTGCGCCACTGCGGGCTGATCGACCCGACCAACATCGACCACTACCTGGCCCACGACGGTTACCTGGGTCTGGTCCGCGCCCTGGAGCTGGGGCGTGAGGGGGTGATCGAGGAGCTGCACAGTTGCGGGCTGCGTGGCCGGGGCGGCGCCGGATTTCCTACCTGGCGCAAGTGGCAGTTTTGCAAAGACGCGCCAGGCGATGAGAAGTACCTGATCTGCAATGCCGACGAGGGCGATCCCGGCGCCTTTATGAATCGCTCCCTGCTGGAGGGCGATCCCCACAGCGTGCTCGAAGGCATGCTCATCGGCGGATACGCGCTGGGCGCGAAGACCGGCTACATCTACTGCCGGGCCGAGTATCCACTGGCGCTGGAACGCTTGCGCCTGGCCATCGCGCAGGCGGAGGAGCGCGGGCTGCTGGGCGAGAATGTGCTCGGTTCGGGCTTGAGCTTCCACATCAAGATCAAGGAAGGCGCCGGGGCGTTCGTCTGCGGAGAAGAGACGGCGCTAATCGCCTCGATCGAGGGGCGTCGCGGCATGCCCCGCCCGCGTCCGCCGTTCCCGGCGGTATCCGGGCTGTGGGGCAAGCCGACGATCATCAACAACGTGGAAACGTTGGCCTGCGTGGCGCTCGTCTTGCGCCACGGCGCGACCTGGTTTGCCCAGTACGGCACCGAGAAGAGCAAGGGGACCAAGACGTTTTCCCTCGTGGGCGCGGTGAAACGCCCCGGGCTGGTGGAAGTGCCGCTGGGCTCCACGCTGCGCGAGATGATCTTTCAGATCGGCGGCGGTGTGCTGGACGACAAGCCGTTCAAGGCCGTGCAGACCGGCGGACCCTCCGGCGGCTGTCTGCCCGAGGGCCTGCTCGACACCCCGATCGACTACGACTCGCTGCAATCTGCGGGCACGATCATGGGCTCGGGTGGCATTGTGGTCATGGATGAGAGCACCTGCATGGTCGATTTCGCGCGCTACTTTCTCGATTTCGCCCAGAAGGAATCCTGCGGCGAGTGCGTGCCTTGCCGGCAGGGGACCAAGCAGATGCTCGACATCCTGACCGACATCACGCAGGGCCGCGGCAAGCCCGGAGATGTGGAGCTGCTCCTGGAACTGGCCGAGGGCGTGAAGCAGGGCTCGTTGTGCGGTCTGGGACAAACCGCCCCCAACCCGGTGATCACCACCATCCGCTACTTCCGCGACGAATACGAGGCCCACATCCGGGACAAGAGCTGTCCGGCCGCCGTGTGCAAGCGCCTCTTTGAGTACGTGATCGACGCAGAGAAGTGCATCGGCTGTACCGTTTGCAAGAAGAACTGTCCCGCCGATGCGATCGAGGGAGAGCGGAAGGCCGCCCACCGGATTGTGGCGGCGAAGTGTATCAAGTGCGGAGTGTGTTTCGATGTATGTCCTACAGACGCCGTCGCCGGGCTCCCCAATGCCCAGCTTAGGGAACGGCAAGCGGAACCTGCCAAGGGATAGCTGGCGGAAACTACTGCTCGCCTCGGGCCAGGCCGGCAGGCGTTCGGAAGGATGATTGCCCATTGGTGCGAGGTGAACAAGAGGCAAAGGGCGCAATAGTACTCGCAAGCGGTCAGGCAAGCGCACCTGGACTGCATTCATGAGCACAACCGTCCCGGGGATGCAGCTTGACCGTATGGCTTTGTCATCATCTGCAAGTTGCTGAATAGGTCCACACGATTGGGATATTAGTCCACATTTGCGGAATACGGGCAATTTCGAGTGCCGAGCCAGTCGGTCACTGTCCATTTTCTGTGGCCTTGTTTGGAAGCGGAAGCGAGGAGATACTCGTGGATAGGATTACGCTGATCATCGACGGGCGGGAAGTCTCGGCGGAGCCGCAGACGACCATCCTGGAGACCGCCCTGGCCCACGACATCTATATCCCCCACCTCTGCCACCATCCGGATTTGGAGCCGGTGGGTGTCTGCCGCTTGTGCCTGGTAGAGGTCGAGGGCCGCGGTCAGGTCCTGGCGTGTCGGACGCCGGTCGAGCAGGGCATGGTCGTGCGCACCGACAGCCCGCTGGTCGACGCCGCCCGGCGCATCGCCGTCGAGCTGTTGATCATCAATCACCACGGAGAGTGCCTCAGTTGCGCCCGTAACACCGACTGCGAACTCCAGCGTGCCGCGGCCTATGTGGGCGTGGACCAAGAGCGCCTCAAGCGCTACCGCCGGCCGCAGCCGACCGGGCGCGTGGATGATTCCAATCCCTTCTTTCTGCTCGATCACGACCGGTGCGTGCTCTGCGGCATCTGCGTGAGAACCTGCGACGAAATCGTAGGGGCCAATGCCCTGGACTATGTCTTCCGCGGATATCGCACCAAGATCGGCACCTTTGGCGACCGGCCCATCGTCGAGTCGTGGTGCGAGTCGTGCGGGGAGTGTGTGGTCCGCTGCCCGGTCGGGGCCTTGGTGCCGAAAGCTCACCAGCCGCCTGCCCGGCAGGTGAAGACCATCTGTCCCTACTGCGGCACAGGCTGCGGCATTTACCTGGGCGTGCGCGGCGGCCGGATCGTCAGTGCGCGGGGCGATCGTGAAAACCCGGTCAACCACGGCCGGCTGTGTGTCAAAGGCCGGTTCGGCCACGAGTTCATCCACCACCCCGAGCGCCTCACCCAGCCGGTGGTCAAACGCGACGGGCAATTTGTGGAAACCTCCTGGGACGAAGCACTGGACCTGGTGGCCCGACGCCTGGCGCAATACCGCGGGGAGCGGTTCGTGGCCATGGCCTCCGCCAAGGTGACCAACGAAGAGAACTATGTCATCCAGAAGTTCGCCCGGCAGGTGATGGGCACCAACAACGTGGACCACTGTGCGCGCCTCTGCCACGCTCCGTCGGTGACCGGGCTGGTGCAAAGCCTGGGCAGCGGAGCCATGACCAACAGCATTGCCGAGCTGCGCGACGCAGATTGCATCCTGGCCATCGGCACCAACACTACGGCGGCCCATCCCATCATCGGCCTGCACGTCAAGGAGGCGGTGCGGCGCGGCGCGGTGCTCATCGTGGCCAACCCCAAGCAAATCGACCTTGTTCGCCACGCCACGCTGTTCTTGCAGCACCGCCCGGGCAGCGACGTGGCCCTGCTGATGGGAATGGCCCGCGTGATCGTCGACGAGGCACTCGCCGACCGGGAATTCATCGAAGCGCGGTGTGAGGGCTTCGAGGAGTTTTGCGAGTCGCTCGCCGAGTTCGATCTGGAGCGCGTGGCCGAGTTGACCGGCGTCTCTCCGGAGGCCATCGCCGAAGCCGCGCGCGCCTATGCCACGCGCAAACCGGCCGCCATTCTCTATGCCATGGGCATCACCCAGCACACCCACGGAACCGACAACGTCCTGGCCACCAGCAATCTGGCCTTGTTGACCGGCAACGTGGGGAGGACCTCCAGCGGTGTGAATCCCTTGCGCGGCCAGAACAACGTCCAGGGCGCCTGCGACCTGGGAGCCCTGCCCAACGTGTATCCAGGCTATCAGCGCGTCGACGATGCGGATGTGAAGGCCAAGTTCGAGGCCGCGTGGCGGGCGCGCCTGAGCGATGTGCCGGGCTTGGCACTGACGGAAATGTTCCACGCCATGAGCGAGGGCAAGATCAAGGCCGCTTACTTGGTCGGCGAGAACGCCCTGCTCAGTGAGGCCGATTCCACCCATGTGGTCGAAGGACTCCGGTGTCTCGATTTCTTTGTCTGCCAGGACATCTTTCTCACCGAGACGGCCCGCTTGGCCGACGTAGTGCTGCCGGCCGCCACCTTCGCCGAAAAAGACGGCACGTTCACCAACACCGAACGCCGCGTGCAGCGCGTGCGCCAGGCCGTCGAGCCGGTCGGCCACTCAAAGCCCGACTGGTGGATCACCTGCCAGATCGCCAGGCAAATGGGCGCCCGCGGTTTTGACTTCTCCGGACCCGAAGAAATCATGGAGGAAATCGCCTCGGTGACGCCCAGCTACGGGGGAATTTCCTATGCCCGGCTGGACAACGGCGGGCTCCAGTGGCCCTGCCCTGCACCCGACCACCCGGGAACACCCGTGCTCCACACCCGGCAGTTCGCCCGCCCGAACGGCAAAGGCCGCTTTGTGCCGCTCCAGTACAAACCGCCCGCCGAAATCCCCGACGAGCAATTCCCCTTGGTGCTCACCACCGACCGCAGCCTCTTTCACTACCACACCGGCACCATGACCCGGCGGGTCAAGGGGTTGCACATGCTGCAAGACCGGGAAACGCTCCAGATCCATCCGAGCGATGCGGCCCGGCTGGACTTGGCCGACGGCCAGCGGGTTCGCGTGCTTTCGCGCCGCGGCGAGCTGACCGTCGAGGTCCGGCTTACCGACATCTGCCCGCCGGGAACCGTCTCGCTGACTTTCCACTTCGCGGAAGCCCCTACCAACGTGGTGACCCACGCCGCCTTGGACCCGGTGGCCAAAATCCCCGAGACCAAAGTCTGCGCCGTGCGCCTCGAGCCGGCCTGAGCATCGTGGGGGCGCGCCCAGAGATGTCTCGGGCCAGGAAGGCCGGGGCGAGATGGGCGGGGTGCCCAACCCCCCAGCGCCAAGTGGTTCGGATCGCGGCGATGGGTAGATCTTTGATGGGGGGATCGGCCCCCAATGGTGTTCTTGCCCCTTGCCAGAACAATCGCCAAAAACGTTGCAGCTC
>CAYXPN010000007.1:32663-39595 GCA_964467075.1 uncultured Planctomycetaceae bacterium | reverse complement strand
TCCGCTTTGGTTCCCGTGGGGATCAACCCCACGGCTCGCAGTTGTCCGTCAATTGGAGCTGCCATCCAAACCGGGAGCTGACGCTCCCGGCTCGCCGCGTTCCGACTTCCGACCTCCGACCTGCGACCTCCGCTTTCGGCTGTCCGTCTTTGTCTTCCCGGGGCTTCCCTTCGGTCCAGCCCCGGCCACCCTGACCTCCGACTTTGGGCCCGCCGGGGCTTCCCTTCGGTCCAGCCCCGGCCACCCTTCGCTTTGCGACTTGCGACTTCCGACCTGCGACAGACACAGTCGCCTGCGGCTTACCGTTAAACGGCCAGCCGACCTCCGAGTTCCGACCTCGGATCATTCATGCCGAATCGCCTCGGTGGGCGAAAGGCTTGCCCCGCGATAGGCCGGGTAACATCCGCCCAAGAGGCCCACCAGCACGGCCAGGGCGAATCCTTGCAGGAACACGATCGGCGGGATGTCGCCCTGGACGTATCCGGCCGCGCCGGGAAAGGTGCTCAGCCACCGTGTCAAACCCACCGCGGCCAGCGTGCCCACCACCGCCCCGGCCACGCAGAGCACCAGGCTCTCGCCCAGGATCATGCCCATGATGCGCCATCGGCGCCAGCCGATCGCCCGCAGGATGCCGATCTCGCGCGTGCGCTCGAAAACCGACATGATCATCGTGTTGAGCATGCCCACGGTTCCGATCACCAGCGCGATCACCGAGGTGAGCCAGGCCGTGGCCCGGGCAATGCGGATTTGCAGGGTGCTGTCCACGTAGTCGCGCGTGGCCAGGGCCGTGAGCTTCAGCGGGCGCCCCTGGGAGTCGCAGAGTCCTTCGATCTCTTGGCGCACGCGTTCGATGGTCTGCTGCTTGTCGGGCGAATCCTCGAGCACCAACTGGAAGCCGGTCACCTGGCGCTGGCGGTCCATCAGGCGCTGCAGCTCGCCCAGCAGCATCACGGCCGAGCCGTTCTCATAGACGTTGAACGACCGGTAGACGCCCACGATGCGGAACGGCTCCATGTCGATTTCGATCGTCTCGCCGACTTCCTTGTCCAGGTTGCGGGCCAGGATCGTGCCCAGCATCACAGCGCCTTCGTCACCGCGTTTCAAACGCTCCCCGGCCACGATCTCGATGTCGTTGAACATCGCGCTCTCGGGGGCCCAGCCCTGGACAGGCACGCTGATCAGGTCCGCCTCGGGAAAGGAGACCACGTCCATCAGTCCCGGGGTGACCACCTCCACGTCCGGCAGCTCGGCCAGGCGTCGGCCGATCGACTCGTCCAGAGTGCTGGTCAGGCGCTCGGCCTTGCCGGCACGCACGACCATCAGGTCCACGCCGCGCTGCTCGAGGAGCTGGACGAACGACTGCTCGAACCCCGAAGAGACTCCCAGCAGCGCAACGACCGCGCCCACGGCCAGGGCCACGCCCACGCCCGTCAGCAGCGAGCGCACCGGGCGCCGCAGGAGGTTCTTGAAGATGAACGTAGTGAATCGCATCACGCGTCCTTTCGCTCAAGGGCTCGCGTTTGTTGCGGGCGCCGGCTGTTTGGGCCGGCCCGCAGCCACGTAGCCCACCCGGCCCCAGATCGATTCCAGCTTCCAGTCTTCGAGCACCTCGTCGAAGATCGGCTCCAGCTTCATGTGGCGGTGGCGCTCGACCATCTCGGTAAACTTCGGCCCCAGGCGCATCACCCGGCTGATGAACCAGCGGTCGATCTGCGGCAGCCCGATCCAGTGGCCGACCATTCGGTTGGGCAGGCTCGGATATTCGTCGGAAACCACGATCAGTCCGCCGGGTTTCACCACCCGGGCCATCTCCCTGAGCGCGCCCAGCGGGTCGTTGAAATAGTTGAACGCCCCGAAGCTGAGCACGTTGTCGAACGTGTGGTCGGCAAAGGGCAGGGTCTCGGCCTCGCCCAGGATCAGGCGCACGCGACGATCGGGGAATTTGCGCCGGCACTGGCGCAGTTGGACGATGGAGATGTCGTTGCCGTAGACCTCGCAGTCGGGCGGGATCAGCGGCAGGTTCGATCCGTCGCCGATGGCCACCTCCAACAGCCGCGTGCCCGACAGCTCGCCCAGATGGCGCATCACCTTGCGGCGCGAGCGGCGCACGCCGCCGTTGAGGAAGAAGGTGAAGAACTCCCAGAAGCGGAACTTGGGCCACAACGGCCCGTCGTAGAACTCGGCTGCCACCTGGTTGTTGCCGCTCAGCTCGTCCAGCGTGTCCAGGAAGCCCTCGCGGATCGGATACACGCGCTCGCAGCGGGCACACGCCAGCGCCTCGGCCTCGGCACGGCGCAGCTCGCCGCGGCAAGCAGTGCAGCGCAGCAAGGGCAGCGCCTCGGCCCACTCGTCGGCCGGGCTGCGAATGCAGTCGCTGGTATCGGCACTTTGGTGCGTGGCTTGCGACATGACGCTCACCTTTGGCAATCGGTCGGGGGTCTTGTTCGATTCTCTCCCGCCGGGCTGGTAGGGGCGACGCATGCGTCGCCCCTACCAATCCCCCTCTCCCGCGCGCGGGGGAGGGGGAGAAATGCTCAATCCGCCTGCGGCGCGCGCCCGGTCAGGCAATATCCGTATCCCCGCCAAATCCGGTGCAGCTCGGCTTCTTCGAGCCACCGGCGGCCGAGCCGCTCGATGCTCCCCAGGGTCCATTCGTTCTGGAAGACCATTTCTCGGAATTCCCTGCCGAACCACCGGTCCATCAGCCACCGGTCCAGCGCCGGCACGCGCAGCCGATGGCCCCAGCCATAGCGCACAAAGTCGGGTATCTCGTCGGCCACCACGATCGTGCCGCGGGGCCGGGCCACGCGCACCATCTCGCTGAGCGACCGGGCCGGATCGCTGTAGAAATTAAATCCCCCCACGCTGAACACCGCCTGGAACGAACCGTCGGCAAACGGCAACCACTCGGCCTCGGCCAGCGCCAGCACCGGCGCGCGCCCGGCGTGCGCATTGCGGCACCGGCGCAGGCGCTGCCGGGCAATGTCCACGCCCGCCATTTGCGCACCCTCGGGCAGCAGGGGCAGGTTGTCGCCGTCGCCGATGCCCACCTCCAGCCACCAGCCGTCGGGCTCTTGGGGCAGGTGGCGCAGGATTTGAAGCCGGGCCCCCTTGCGCCCGCCCGCATAGCTCAAGAACAGATTCTCCCAGAAGCGGAACCGCTCGAAACGCGGCCCGTTGTAAAAGGCCTCGGCGATCCGGTTTCTGCCGCTCAGCGCCCCCATGGCCCGCAGGATGCCTTCCTCGCGCTCGAACTCCCGCCCGCAGGCCGCGCAGGCGACAACCTCGCCCGACAGCGGGCCCAGCGCGGCGCCGCACTGGGTGCAGCGCCACTGGGGCGGTGCGTGGGCTCGGGTTGTGGGCGTGGAGATGGTCATAGGGAATTGGTCTTCGCCCGCCGGAGCGGTTCGGCCGGCATCGCCAATGGGCGTTCCTGGTGATTCGGGCCGAACCGGGGGCTGACGCCCCCGGCTCGCCATGCGCCACCGTCGGCTTTTGGGGCTCCGCTTTCGGCTTTCGGCTTTGCCTCTAATGCTCCGCCTTGACTACCAGGCGCGAGAATCTCTGCATCAGGCCGTCGAACATCCAATTGGGCAGGCGCCGGGCCAGGCGCGCGCCCAGGGCATCGTACCAGGGATAGAACGCCTCGCGCCGGCCGCGCTGGATCGCGCGGATGATCGCCCCGGCCGCCTGCTCGGCCGAGACCATCCACAACGTGCGGGCCAGGGGGAGCGCCCGGCTCAGCGGGGTGCGCACGAACCCCAAGTGGCAGACGGTGGTCGCCACGTGGCGCCGGGCCAGCGCCGGGCGCAGGGCCTCCAGAAACACGCCCAACGCCGCCTTGCTGGCCGAATAGCCGGCGGTAAACGCCATGCCTCGAAGCGCAGCCAGGCTGCTCACCGCGGCCAGGTGTCCGCTCCCCCGCGCGAGCATCGCCGGTAAGACGGCCTCGACCGCATACACGCCGCCCAGGTAATTGACCTCGAACATCTCGTCCACGTCTTCCACCTGCGGCCGGGAAGGCCGCGAGATGCGGCCCACTCCCGCATTGTGTACCAGCACGTCCACGGCGCCCAGGTCCTCGGTCACTCGCGCCACGGCCCGGTGGACGTCGTCGCGCCGGCGCAGATCGGCCGTCTGGGCGCTGCAAGGCACGCCGAACCCGGCCAGGCGCCGGCGAAGCTCAGCGAGCTTCTCAGCCCGGCGGCCCAAGAGCCCCAGCGCGCAGCCGCGCTTAGCCAGGGCGAGGCACAGCGCGTGGCCGATCGCGCCGGAGGCGCCGGTCACGAGCACGGTCTTGCCGTCGAGTCTGGTCATGGGATTGACGCGCGGGTGGATGTCGGTTTTGTCCACCGTCTGGCTTTCGGCGGCTACGGTAGCCACGCTCGCCAGAGCGTGGATGTCGATTCTCTCCGCCGTCTGGCTTTCGGCGGCTACATGCGCTATTGCAGTTCCCCCGACCAAATCAATACACCAAGTCGGGAACCTTCGCTGCTGCCCGGGCCATCACCCAGTCGTACACGGTCGGCGGCAGCCACCGCAGGCAGCGCACCATCAGGTTCGTGCTCCAGGGAAAGCCGTACGTGCGCTTGCGCCGCCGGATCGCGCGAAGGATGTATCGGGCCGCTCGGTCGGGTTCGAGCATAGGCACCGGCGGCTTGACCAGGGCGTTTTCCATCAGCGGCGTGCGCACGAAGCCCGGATAGACCGTAGTGACAAAGATCCCCCGCTTGCGCAGCGCCGGCCGGATGCTCTCCAAATAGCTCGACACCGCGGCTTTGCTCGCGCTGTAGGCCGCGGAGAACGGCATGCCCCGGCAACCCGCCAGGCTGGAGATCACCGCAATCCGGCCGCGTCCGCGCTCGAGCATCCCCGGCAATACCGCGTCGATGGCATAGACCACGCCCAGGAAGTTCACCCGCGCAATAGTCTCGGCCAGGCCGACGTCCAGATCGTCCAGCAGCGTGACCCCGGTGATGCCGGCCGAGGCGACCAGCAGGTCGGGCGGTCCCAGCGCGGCAGCGACGTGGTCGATGGCCTGGGTAAGCGCCTCCCGGTCGGTCACGTCCACGGTGGCCGGCCACACGCGATCGTCGCCGGACGCCAGCTCGCGGCAGGTCTCGGCGAGCGCGTCGTGCTGGCAATCGACCAGCGCCAGGCGCGCCCCTTGCTCGGCCAACGCGCGGCAGACTGCCCGGCCGATGCCGCTGGCCGCCCCGGTGACCACGGCCACCTGGTCGGCGAACGTGCCGCGCGGCGCAGACCCGGGGGCCGGACGCGTCTGGGCGCGCGCCGGGTCGGCCGGCGGTGGTGGCGCAGGCGGCGGGCAGTGTTCGATCGGTTTTGAAACCCTGACGGAATGCATGGCTTGTTTACTGCCGCTACTTGCTCATGGCCGGGTGCCACTGCTGGCTTGTCCAGCAGTGCGCGATCGTCGTTTGGGAAGCGCACCTCGTGTTCCCAACTGCCCTCACCTCCACCTGCGACTCACCAACCAGCGTGTGTTCAGCCGCCCTCACCCCCCGACCCCCCTCCCAAAGGGAGAGGGGAGGTTGTGTGCTGACACTATTTGCCCGGTGCGGCGAGTTGTTCGATCGGGCAGGCGTCGATCTGGTCCCATGTGCTGCCGACGCCCGCCATGGCGCGGATGTATCGCTGCACCGCGGTCACAAACTGTTCGGGCGTTTCTTCGTGGGCCAGGTGCTTGGCGCCGGGGATCAGGGCCACTTTGCAGCGGGGCAGGCTCTCGGCCAGGAAGCGGCAGGTGGCCAGGAAGGGCGAGCGCTCGCCGTACAGCGCCAACACCGGCTGGGCGATCGAAACGATGCGCTGGCGCGTGAGCCCGGCCGGCTGCATCACGTCGCGGCCGCAGGTGGTCCCGGCCAGACGCACCAGTCGCTGCAAGGCCGGCTCGCCCAATTGCGCGATAAACTGCGCCCGCCGCTCGGGCGGCAGCGTGGCCGCCTGGCGGAGGATGTAGTCCACGTCGTACCAGTTCTCCGGCGACACCTCGAGGCCCGTGGCCGCGGAGTCCGCTACATACTGCTCCCAGCCCTCCCAAGCGGTGATGTCGGTCTCCAGTCCGCGCAGGCCCGGAAAGTAAACGTCCGAGAGCACCACTCCGCGCACCATCTCCGGATGGAGCACCGCGGCGTGGGCGGCGATCACTGCGCCGAAACTGTGGCCCACCAGGTAGGACGGGCCCAGCCCCAGCGCATCCTGGAGCCGGCGCAGGTCGTGGGCCATGTCGGCCGAGGTGTAGCCGCTCGGCGGGGTGTCGCTGTAGCCGTGGCCACGCAGGTCGTAGTAGGTGACCCGGAAGTCCCGCGAGAGGTCGTGGATCAGGTTGATCAGCGGCCAGATGGCCATGTTGCCGGTCACGCCGTGGATCAACACCACGTCGGGCCCCCGGCCGGTCTGCTGATAGTAGAAGTTCATGCCGTCCACTGCGATCTTGGGCATGATCGGGCTCCTCGCAACTGGCGTAACAGGCTCCGCGGCCGGCCTACCGGGCGCACTTAGGCGGCCGGCTCGGCCGGTTGGTTGAGGTGTTTCTGGAGGAAACGGGCCAGGGCACCCACCTCGATGTCGTAGGCCCCCTGGCGGCCCAACTCGGCCAGGAACTCGTGGAAGGGCAGCTTGCGCTCGTAGTGCACCTCGATCTCTTCGCCGAGCACCACCGCGTCGATCGAGGCCAAGCCCAGGTCGGCGGCGAATCGGGTCTCGGGCGTGATCTGGCCGCCATACTCGCGGCCGCCGAAGCTGCGCAACATGCCGGCCAGGTCGTCCATGATCTGCTCAAAGCTCATCTGGCTCACCGCTCGTGCTCCTGCTAATCGTAGCCACGCTCGCCAGAGCGTGGACCGGCCGGGGCCGGCGCATGCCCGCAATCGCAATGTCCGCCGTCTGGCGACGGCGGCTACCGACCTGCG
>CAYXPN010000007.1:30571-32563 GCA_964467075.1 uncultured Planctomycetaceae bacterium | reverse complement strand
CCGCCGTCTGGCGACGGCGGCTACCGACCTGCGTATCCGGGCAATTGCCCGTTCATATCGTTCACTCCGATGTGTCGATCCAATCCGCGGCCGGCTCGGCAAAGCTGAGGGCCACCGCATAGTGTTCGTGCCGGCTGGTCCAGGCGACGAGCATCTGCCCGGCTGCTTGGGGGAAGCGCGCCGCCAGGACCTCGGCCAGCATCACCCCCACGCGCCCGAAGGTCCAGTCCACCCGGCGCACGCGCAGCGTGTGCGGTCCCTCGGCCAGCCCCACTCCCAGCGCCTTGCCCACCGCTTCCTTGGCACACCACACGCGCAAGAGCGCTTCGCTGCGCTCCAGCGGCGCCTGGTCGATCAACTGCCGTTCCGCGGGGTCGAAGGCCGCCTGTTCGAAATCGGCTCCGCGCGGCGCGATCCGCTCGATGTCGATGCCCACGTGGGCGTGATAAGCGGCAACGGCCGCCACGGCGCCCTCGGTATGGCTGAGCGAAACCGCCGGCAACTCGACCCGCTCCGGCCCGCGATAGCGCGCCCGCGGGCGCCTGGCCGCGTCGTGCTGAATCTCCAGATCGACCGGAAACAGGCGCTGGCCCGACTCGCGGGCCCAAAGCTCGCGCACGCAGTCCTTGGCCGCAAGATGCCCGAAGGCCATCTCCGTGCGCCGCTTGTCCGGGCCTTGCATGGTATAGTAGGTCTGCCACTCGGCCGGGCTGAGCGCCACGCGGGCCGCGGCTGCGCGGATGACCGGCTGCACCAGGTCGGGCGTGCGGGCCAGGGGCATCCAGCGCACAGCGAGCCGGGCTTCGTCGCCCGCCCGCTCCCGAGGCACTGCGCCGGCAAGCGGTTCGCTGGCAAGCTGTTGGTCGTGGTGGCGGAAGAAGCGCACGCAGGGCTGCGGCCAGTAGAACCGCCAGTATTGCGCCGGATAGAGCCGGCACCAGAGCGGTCCTTCGGCCGAGAAGATGTCGATCCGGTGCATCACCTGCCGGTCGGTGGAGCTTTCTACCTGGACCTGGCACTTCAGCAGCGCGCCCTCCGCGGGGCGCGGCCCGTAGAACCGCACCGTGCCCAGGCCGTAGGGGAACACCACGCGCCCGGTCTGGTCGGGTTGGGCCAGGTGCCAGAGGCCCAGCAAATGGGTCGAGGCGTCGATCACCACCGGGTCGAGCACCAGGTCCGGCTCTTCGCACGAGGCAAACAGCGCCGCATGTGACAGCACGCGCAGGCGCCCTTCGATGGACTGGCGCCCCAGCCGGTCGCCGGAGGCCACGGCCTGGAACGCCGGACCGTGGAACAGCATCCGGCCCGGTTGATACAGATCGCGCATACCCAGCGGGCAGGGCCGCTCGTCGCTCAGTTGGAAGTCGTCCACCTCCGGCGGCTCGGGCCACTCGGGTCCCAAGAGCACGACGGCCTGCGCAGCCGGATGTTCGTTGATCGGCGGCTGGTGGGCGTTGCCCAGGTCGCGAAGCGTCATGCGGATCGCGTGGGTAGTTCCCCGCGGCATTTCGGCGCCCAAGGCGGCTTTGCCCCTTTTGTGCGCGCCGGAACCGTGCGCGCCGATCTTTACCAGCTCTGCGCTGAGCTCCAGGGTGACCGGGTCGTCGAACAGGGGAATCCAGCGGTGTTGCTTGAACTCGTTCAGCCCGATCACCCGTTTGCCCGGCACCATGGCCAGCGCGGCCTCGGCCATCCATTCCAGGGTCATGGCCATGGGCATCACGGCCAGGCCGTGGTAGTCGGGCTCCAGGGCGCTGGCAAACCGTCCGCCCAGCGTATGGTCGAGGGCGTAGAGGTCTTCGTTCAGGTCCACTTCCCGGCGCACGACCATGGCCCGGCCCGGCTCGTAGCTTTGGACTTGGCCCAGCATGGGGCGGTCGGGGCGCAATTCAGGCGGGTCGGAGATTGCACGCATTGGGCGGGGTTGTTGCGGAGCGGGCTCAACCGCCGGCTCAACCGCCGGCTCAACCGCCGGCTCACGCCGGCGGCTCG
>CAYXPN010000007.1:0-30471 GCA_964467075.1 uncultured Planctomycetaceae bacterium | reverse complement strand
GGCTCAACCGCCGGCTCAACCGCCGGCTCAACCGCCGGCTCACGCCGGCGGCTCGCCGGTCTCTGGCCCGCCGCCTTCGTGCGAAGGGTGTCCAGGAACTGCTCGTGGACCTGCTGTTGCAGATTCAGGAACTGTTCCATCACCTGGAAATGGCGGGCCATGACCGCTTGGCGCGTGGGCGTGCCCGTTTCCTTGTGCGGCCGTGCGCCGGGCGTGCCGGCGGATGCGCGTGCGCGCGCCGATGGTGCCGGAGCACTGCTCCTCCCGGCGCTGGGGCCCAAAGGACGGACGATCGGCTCGGCCCAATCCACCACCGCGGGCCGGCGCCGGGCGTAGAAGTGCTTCAGGCTCAAGGGCACCCCGTGTACGAACAACTGGCCGGCCATGTGGTTTAGTTGCGTGGGCCCGTCGCGATGGGGCACGTTCGCCGCCACAGCCAGGATCGACCGGCCGCGCAACACGTCGCCGGCAAAGCTGCTCAGATTGCTGCGCGGCCCGACTTCCAGGAACACCCGGATGCCGTCCTCGTACATGGCCTCCAGCGTGCGCGAGAACTCCACGCGCCGCGACCACTGGTCCACGGCCAGCCGGCGCACCGCGTCCACCTGCGCCGGCATCTTGGCCGCGGTGGCACAGGAATAGACGGGCAGGCGCGGCGCTTCCATGTCAATGCGCTCGTACAGGTGCGCGATCGGGCCCACGTGGGGCTCGAAGAGCCGCGTATGATACGGCCGGGCAAAGGGCAGCGCCTCGCAGAGCACGCCCTCGCCCTCGAGCCGGCGGCGCAGCGCGTCGACCGCCTCGGGCCGGCCGCCCACGACGGTCTGGTGCGGGCAGTTGTCCATGGCCACCCAGGCCTGCGCCTCGGTTTCACCCAGCAGGCGTTCCACGCGCTCGGCGCTGGTGGCCGCGGCCAGCAGGGCCCCGCGTGCCAGGCGTCCTTCGATCTCCTCGCGACCGAGCACGTCGGCCGTGGCGAACAGTTCGTGCAAAAGCCGGTCGTTGTCCACGATGGCTCCGGCCGCGGCCAGGGCCGAAAGCTCGCCCGAGCTGTGTCCCAACACGGCGTCCGGCTGCAACTTCATCCGCAACAGGATCAGATACACCGCCCAATTGGCGATCAACACCGCGGACACCGCCCGGTCGATGCGCAACATCTGCTCGGCGGCCTGGTGGCGCAGCTCCTCCGTACAATCGTCGGGCAACAGGAACGAGCGGCTGGCCGGCGCCTGGCCCGGGCGGGTTTCGAGGAACACGCGGTCGCAGCGGTCGAAATGCGTGCCCACCTCGGGGAAATGGGGCTTCAGGTCGGCCAGCATGTTCACATAGGGCGCGCCTTCGCCGGGAAACAACGCGGCCAGGCGCCCCGGCTCGTACAGCGGCCGCTCGGTGAAATAGATGCCCTGCGCGTCGTGAATCTGCCCGCACTGCGGGTCGTCCAGGCGCTTAAGCGCCTGGGCCAGGCGCGCGCCAAGCTGCCGGGCGGAACCGGCCACCACGGCCAGGCGCACCCCTTCGGCAGGCCCCTGGGCGGGTGCGCAGCGGTTTAGGGTGAACGCCAGGTCGAGCGCCTCGACTTCTTGCGCCTGCGAGAGCGCCTCGGCCAGGCACGCGGCGCGGGCGCGCAACTGGGCCCGGTCGGCGCCGCAGAGCAGGAAGACCTCGGTGGGCCAGCGGCGCAACGCCTCGGTCGGTGCGGTTGACTTCCGGCGGCTCATCATGATTGGTCCGTGCGGATACGGTCTGGTGGGATTGGTTCGCAGTGGTCCGGTAGCCGCCGAAAGCCAGACGGCGGAATGAATGGGCGGATCATTCCATAGCCGCGCCCAGACGCGTAGGGTGGGTCAAGCCGTAGGCGCAGACCCACCACAAACGCCTTGTCGGTGGGTCTCGCTTTTCGCTCGGCCCACCCTACAAACTACCGTCCACGCTCTGGTGAGCGTGGCTACAAAGGTCCACGCTCTGGCCAGCGTGGCTACAAAGGCTGAATCTCACACAGTCAGCCAGGAAATGGGAATGCTCAACTCCGTACCACGGCCTGCGCCATCGCCGTGCTGTGGCGCCGGCCCAACTGGCCCACGTCGCCGGCGATCACCACTTCATATTCGCCCTTGCGCCCGCAGCGCAACTCCTCTTCGAACCTCAGCGGACCGACGTCGGGCGGGATCAGCTCCAGTCCGCGGCTCATCAGGTGCTGTTCCAGCTCCGAGACCATGCCGATCTGCGACCAGGGACCCCAGACCACCGAGACCACCCGGCCCGGCCAGCGCTGGTCGAGCCAGGCGGCCAGCTTGCTGAGCACCTCGTTGGCCGCGGCATAGTCCGACTGGCCGCGATTGCCGAACCGCCCGGCCACGGACGCGAAAAACGCGCAAAAGCGCAGGCGCTCGGGGTCCAACAGCTCGCTCAGGTTCAGTGCGCTCTGCAGCTTGGTGTGGAAGACGTATTCAAAGGACTCCACGGTCTTGTCGCCGATCAGCCTATCGTCGATCACCCCTGCCCCGTGGATCACCCCGTCGATCGCGCCGAAGCGCTCTTCGACCCGCCGGATCACTTCGCCCAGCGCCTGCCGGTCCCGAGCGTCGGCCGCGAAATAAGCCACCTCCGCCCCACAGGCCCGCAGGGCGGCCAGGTTGGCGCGAATCTCCCGTTCCTTGACCACCCGCCGGTAGGCTCGCTCCACCTCGCCCGGTCCACTCGGCCGGCCTTCCCTGCGCAACAATTCGATCAGCGCGGCCCTGAGCCGGGCCGGCTCATCGAGGCCGGCCGTCTCGGGCCATTCGTTCTCGGGTGGCAAGGGCGACTGGCCGACCAGGGCCAATCGCGGGCGATAGCGCCGGGCCAGCTCCAGGGTGGCCGCGGCCGTGATTCCCCGGGCACCGCCGGTCACCAACAGCGTGGAGCCCGGCTCCAGCGGGGTCCATCCGTCAGTGTGCTCAAACCCCGCGGCATCGCACTCGAGTGTGACGCGCTGGCCGTCCAGGTGGCCCACTTCGACCGGCGCGCTCGCATCGTGCAACTCGGCCAGCAACATTTGGGCCAACTCGGCCGGACTCCGGCGTGCGTCGAAGTCCACCACGCGCACCAGGGCCTCGGGCCACTCGTGGGCCAGGCTCTTGACCAGGCCGGCCACCCCGCCTTGTCCGGGGAAGAAATCCGCCGGCAACGGCGCCAGCCCTGCGCCGAAACCGCCACCCATGGCCGTGGCCGCCAGCAGCAGCCTCGGGGTGCTCCGGGTCTGGCGTTGCTGTCGGGCCAGGGCGCGGGCCAGCAGGAATAGCGATTTGACTTCCCGGTCGATGCGCAGCTTCCAGTCGCCGCCGGTCGATTGGGCCAGCGGCAGCAGGTGGACCAGCCCGGCGATGCCGCCCGTCTGCGCGCCGGCGCGGCTGAGCAGTTGTTCGACGGCTTCCGGATCGGTCAGGTCGGCGGCGAGCGATCCTTCGGACGCGGCGCTGCCGTTGACGCCGGGCATGCGCACCAGCAGCGTAGGCACGCGGCCGTTGTCGCTCATCCGGTGGATCAACTCCCGGGCCACTCCGCGCCCGTCGTCGGTCACCAGCAGTGGGCCCGGCAGCGGTTGGCCCGGCGCGGCCGGCGGGTCGATGGCCACGGGGCGCACGAGCATGCGCTGGATCGTGCCGCGCTGCAGTTGGCCGGACGGCTGGGAAGCAGCGGCGATTTCCGGGCCGGGGGGCGCGGTTTGCGCCCGGGGCGTTGTCTCGGCGTCGGGCGCTGTTTGAGCGTGAGGCGCGGTTTGTGTCTCGGGTGATGTTTCCGCGTCGGGTGCGGTTTGCGCCTCAAGTGCTGGCTGCGATTCAGGCGCCGGGGTGCTGCCGTGTGCATCCACTTCGCTCGCCGCGCTCACGTAATCCACGATCTCGCGCAGCGTCTTCAGCGCGGTGAGCTTCTCCATTTCCAGCTTGCCGGCCTCTGGGCCGAACCCGTCGGAAGCGACCAGTCCGCTGAGTATCTCCACCCGTTTGATCGAGTCGATGCCCAGCTCCGCCTCGAGGTTCAGGTCCAGGTCGAGCATCTCGGGCGGATAGCCGGTGCGCTGGCTCACCAGGTCCAAGAGCCGACGGGTTACTGCTGCGCGATCCACGCCTTGGCCGGGCGTTGCCGGGGAAGCGGCCGGTGCGCCCGGGGCTTTGGTGGCCGGTTGCGGCTCCGCGGGTGTGTGCGCGGCGGGTTGCCCCGCGGTTGGGCCGGGCGCCGGGCTGTCGGTGGTGGCGGGCTCCGGTAGCTGGGTCCTCTCCGGCAGTTGGCCATCGGTTGCCGCGTCGGCTTGGGCTTCGGGCGGCGCTTCGGGCAGCGGAGCGGTGGCCGGCGCGGGTTGCACCGTGACCGGCACGCTCGGTCGCGATTCGGCCGCGGCGGGCAACGCGCCCGAGCGCGCGGCAGCCGGGCTGTCCGACACCGTATGGCCGTCGGCCCCCAGGTAGCGTTCCATCACGGCTTGCTGGGTGCGTAGGAATTGCGACATCAAATCCTGGAACCGCATCATGACTTCCGCGGCCTGGTGTGCATCGGCAGGCAGCAAGCCCGGCGCAGCGGGCAACTCGGGCAGGCCGAGTGCCTCGGCCGGATCGGGTCCCTCGGCCGGTGCGCTCAGCTCGGTCAAATCCTCGGCCGGCCCGCTCGGCTGGGCCAAATCGTTGGCCGGCCGAGCCGGCGGGTTTATCCCGCCGGGATCCTGACCGCCAGCGGATGGCAAGCCGGCAACCGACTCGACACCCGGCGTCTCTGCCGCCTCTGTCTTGGCCTGGCCGAACACACATGGCTCGGGCTCGTTCCAGCGGCGCACGCGCACGCTGTTGACCAGCCACGTGGTGGGCGAGTACTGCGGCCGGCCGGTCTGCTGCACAAGCTCCGAAAGCGGGAAGACCTGCACTTGGCGCCCGGCGAACAGCAGATCGAGCGACAGCTCCTGCCCGTGGGCCAGCAGTTGGGCCAGCAAGTGTTCGAGCTGCACCAGATCGTCCCGCCCGCGCCGGTTCGAGGCCGCGGCCAGATGGGGTCGGTCGCCGAGGATTTGGCCTATCAGGCCGGTGAGCACCCCCTGCGGCCCGACTTCCACGAACACGCGCACGCCCTCGCGATAGAGCGCCTCGATCTCGTCGGCAAAGCGGACCGGCGAGGTCATGTGGCGCACCAGCAGCTCGGCGATGGCTGCCGGTTCGTCGGGAAACTCAGCGGCCGTCGTGTTGGAGAACGCCCCGGCGCTCGGGGCGCGCAGCGGAAACTGCGCCAGCACCTCGCGCCACGCCTCGGCCGCTCGGGCCATCTGCGGCGAATGGAACGCGCCACGCACGTCCAGCAACCGGCTGCGCAGACCCTGCCGTTCGAGCGCGGCCCGGGCCGCTTCGAGCGCCTGATCGGTGCCGGAGATCACGGTCTGGTGCGGGGCATTGAAATTGGCCAGGGTCACACCCTCCGCGCCCGCCAGCGCCTGGCGGCACTCGTCGGCGCCGGCGTCGACGGCGAGCATGGTGCCTTTGGCGCTCAGTTGGCGCATCACTCGACCGCGCTGCCACGAAAGGTGGATCAACTCGCCCAGCTCCATGGCACCGGCCGCAGCCAGGGCCACCAGGTCGCCGTAGCTGTGGCCCGCAAAACAGTCGGCCTTCAGCCCGAACTCCTGGAGCACGCGCCAGACGGCCACGGCAGCCGCACCCACGGCCGGCTGCGCCACGTCGGCCCGGGCCAGGGCCTCGCTTGCCGCCTGCTCTTCCTCGGCGCTAAAGGGCGAAGGCGGGTAGATCAGGCTGCCCAGAGGCGATTCGAGCTCGCCCATGAGCACCGCCTCGGCCTCGTCGAACGTGCGGCGCACCACGGGAAAGGCCATGCCCAGTTGGGCCAGCATGTCCGGGTACTGGGTGCCCTGTCCCGGGAACAGCACGGCCAGCTTGCCGCCCGAGGCGCTGGGGCGTTCAACAAAATAGATGCCGCGCGGATCAGCGGCCGCGGGCTGGTCGCCCTCGAGGATGGCCAGCGCACGGTCGAGCCGCTCGGCCAACTCGTCGAGCGACGCGGCCACCATTGCCAGCACCGGGTCGCTCGCCCGCGGCGAACACGCATGCCAGAGCGAGGCGGCCAGGTCGGCCGGGTCGGGTCGGGCCCCCGCGGCCAGTGCCTCGCGGCAGGCGTGCACCTCGTCTGAGAGCGCCTGCCGGCTGGCGCAACGAAAGACAAACAGCTCGGCGGGCCAGGCATCGGACCCGGCGCAAGGCCGGCCGAGAAACTCGCCGGTGTATTCCTCCAGCACGGCATGGAAATTGGTCCCTCCGAAGCCGAATGCGCTCACGGCAGCGCAGCGCGGCTCCGGCTTGCCGTGGACCCACGGGCGGGCCTTGGTGTTGAGAAAGAAGGGGCTGTGCTCAAAATCGGCCTTGGGATTGGGCTGGTTGACCAACAGCGGCGGGCGGATTTTGTGGTGCAACGCCATGGTGGCACTGATCAGCCCGGCCAGACCTGCCGCGCACTTCGTGTGTCCGATCATCGACTTGACCGAACCCAGGGCGCAACAGCGCTGCTCGGCGCCGTGCTCCGAGAGCAGCCGGCCGGCCGAGGCCACTTCCGACCGGTCGCCCGCCACGGTGCCCGTGCCGTGGGCCTCCCAATACCCCACCCGCGCCGGCGAGACGCCCGCGGCCTCGTAGGCCCGGCGCAGGGCCCGCTCTTGGCCCTCGGGCCTCGGGGCGGTCAGCCCCAGGCCCTTGCCGTCGCTCGAGGAGCCGACGCCTTTGATCACGGCATAGATGCGGTCGCCGTCGCGCTGGGCATCCGAGAGACGCTTGAGCACCACCACGCCGACGCCTTCGCTGATCACGATGCCGTCGGCGTCGCGGTCGAACGGCCGGCAGCGCCCGCGGCGCGAGAAGGTGTTCGTGCCGCTGAAGAGCATGTAGGTGAACGGGTTCTGGACCGTATCGCCCCCCATCACCACGGCCATGTCGCTCGCGCCGCTCTGCAGCTCGCGCGTGGCCAGATAGACCGCGGCCAGCGACGACCCACAGGCCGCATCCACCGAAAAACAGCTCCCGCCCAGGTCGAAGCGGTTGGCCACCCGGCCCGCGGCCACATTGAGCAGGATGCCGGGGAAGGTGTCTTCGGTCCACTGGGGCAGCCGCTCTTTGCACTTTTCGAGAATCTCCTGCGCGCGCCCTTCCAATCCCGGCACCGTTTCCAACAGCGGCAGGTAGGCCTGCAGGGCATAGGCCATCGAGCGCTGCGCGGCCCCGCCGCCTGCGCCCAGCACCACGCAGGTCCGCTCGCGCTCGAAGGGGCGCCGGGAATAGCCGGCGTCGCCCAGCGCCTCGCGCACCGCCTCGAGGAGCATCAGTTGCAAGGGCTCGATCGAATCGAGCGTGGCCGGCGGCATGCCGTAGCGCAGCGGGTCAAAGGGAATGTCGTCGAGAAATCCGCCCCACTTGGACGTGATCCGGCCGGGCTCGGGTTGCTCCTGGAAATAGAGTCGCCAGTCCCAGTGGTCCAGCGGCACCTCGGTCACGGCGTCGCGGCAGGCCAGGATGTTGCGCCAATAGGCCCGCAGCGAGCCTGCCTTCGGATAGTGGCAGGCGATGCCGATAATCGCGATGTCGTCCGGCCGGCCCGCAGATGGCGGCCGATCTGCGCCCTGGGATTGTGTTTCGATGTGTTCCGGCATGCCTTCGGCAGTGCTCTGCGGCTGCCCTCGGGCGAGCAAGCGCTGGGTGCCCCCGTTGCAGACCTGCTGGTGCAGTTGGTCCATGCTGACGATCTCCCGGTGCAAAGGGGCCACTTGGCCGATCATGTAGAGGCCCTCGGCCAGTTGACGCTCCTCGGGGACGGGCACGAGTTCGGCCGCGGGCTGGCCGGAGTCCGCGGCACTGCTGCTCGACGCAGGGCCCGGCCGGGGTGGTTCACTGCCCGAGCTCCCCGCGCGCTGGACGCCCTTGGCCGCGATGCGCAACCGGCCCACGTTGATCTGCTCCAGCAGCCTGCGCAGCTCGTCGCCGCGGTGGCCCTCGGCACACAAGCGCCGGCGGTGGCGCTGGAAGGTCTCGGCATAGGCAGTGGGCAGCACGCGCACCTCGTGGCCCGGCCCGGTCTTCAAGAGCACCGTGCGCTCGGCCGAGAGAAGCTCCTGCTGAAAGCGCGGCACAATGGCCCCGGTCTGGACGGCCTCGGGGGTGAACAGATAGGCGCTGCCCATCAGCAGCCCCACTCTGGCGCCGCGCTCGGCCAGCGGACCGACCACCGCGGCGGCCATGGCGGCCGACAGCTCGTCGTGGATGCCGCCGGCCAAGAGCACGTGGATTTCTTCGGCCGCGCCGTGCTTCGCTATGTGGTCCAGAAGCAACCCGCACATCGCGTCCCAGAGCACCAGGCTGGTGCGCGGGCCCACGTGTCCGCCGCACTCGCGCCCCTCGAACACGAAGCGCCGCACGCCCTGGCCCAGAAACACGCGCAACAGCTCGGGCGAAGGCACGTGCAGGTAGGTGGCGATGCCCTCAGCTTCGAGCTCGCGCGCCTGGTCGGCCCGGCCGCCGGCGATCAGGGCAAACCGCGGCCACACGGCGCGCACGGCTTCGAGTTGCTCGGCCCGGAGTTCTGATGGGGAAAAGCCCAGCAGCCCCACGCCCCAGGATCGGTCGCCCAGCAGGGCCGCGGTCTGTTGGAGCAAGCGCCGCACTTGCTCGCCGCGCATCAGGGCCAGGGCCAGAAGCGGCAGCCCACCGGCCCGGGCGACCGCGTGGGCGAACTCGGGCCGGTCGCTTACGCGCGTCATCGGGCCCTGCACTACCGGGAAGCGTGTGCCGTGGGATTGGGCCAGGGCCGAGCCCTGCTCGAACGGCCGCGTCCGGCAAGCCGCCCTCCAGTGGTCCTGCGCGCTGAGGCGCACCGCCTCGATGGTCCCTGAGACCGTCACATACCGCTCGGCCATCGGCGCTGCCGTAGCCGCGTCCTGGCCTAGCAGCCAGATGCCCTCCTCCGCTCCCGCGGCCACCAGGCGCACAACCGCCTCGCGCCAGCGGCGCTGTTTCTCTGCCGGCGCAAGCTCCGCGGCGGCAAGCTGCTCTTCGAGCTGGCGAAGCTGCTCGACGCCCCGCAGCCCCGGCGCATGATAACAGCGCACCGCCCAGCCCAGGCTCTCGCCCAACAGGATCGTCTGGCTGCCGTCAAAGGCCCGCAAGCGCCGGCGCCATTGGTCCGGCAAGGGGCTTTCGCTCGCCAGGAGCACTTGGCCCTGCAGCACGATGCCCGCGGCGCCCGCTGCCAGCGGAGCGCCCGCGGAGCTGAGCCCCGCCCCGCCTTCGACCCACAAGGGGAGATTGACACGCCCCGCGCAGCGCTGCAGCAGGATGAACGTGCTCTCGCTGCCCACATGGCCCGCGGCCTCGTGGCCTTTGAGCACCACGCCCGCGGCCCCGACGCGCTCGGCCAGCAGGGCCTCTTCCAACGAGACGGCCTCGACCAGCACGTGCACGCCGAACGCGCGGAATTCCGTGGCCCAGCGCTCCCGTTCGGCCTGTTCGCCACCGGCGAGCAGCACCAAGTCGGGCCGTGCGCCCTCGGCCCGCAGCACCGCGCGGCAGATGGCCTCGCGGTCCGCGGCGAGTTTCGCTCCAAAGGGTGCCGACGTGAATCGCCTCAGCCGCGCCAACGTCGTCAACGCCCCATCCACATCGGGCGCGTACTCCAGGTCGACCACACCCGGCACACCGGCGCGGCAGGCGGCAATGGCCAGTTCCTCGCGCGGAGGACCCGGCGCGGTGACAACCATCAAACGCAGTTCGGGCATGATGGGCTGGCTTTCAGGCGTCAGCAGGAGCACGACGGGCTCTTGGTGCGCGGTGGGCTTGGGCTGGCGGGGTGGGCCGCCCGCGAAGCGTCGCGCCTTGGGCAAACGACGTCACTACGATTACAGGTGAAGAAACCGGTCTTCCCGGCCCAAGCCTCCGTGTGTTGTCCAAGGCCGACTCGCGAGGGCTTTGCCCGGCTTGGGGGCCGCTTCCATCGGCCGGGCAGGCAATCATCAGGCAGGGTGCTTTCTTCGGGGAGGATGGCTTTTTCGGGCACGAGGCTCGACGTGCAGCTTCGACGATTCGCGGCGTGGTGGCAAGCAACTGGTACGCATTCCACTTGCTGTCGCATTCTACGGGCCGGTCGTCCCCCTGTCGAGGGGCTGCGATACACGGCAGTCCCACGCCCGGTCTCGCTCGTATCCTCGCGGCCCACGGCAATCGTCACGCGCACGGGCCAACTTGCGCCAACGAGCAGTCCGCCCACCGATACCCGGTCTGCGGTCCGATCCTGTCCGGGACACCCGGCAGAACGGCCAAATTCCGTACAATCGCGCCAAGCGGCCGGCCGCGCGGCCACGTCTGTGAACGCACGATCCGCGGCCGCGGCCTACCCTGAGCACACGACGTTGGTAGCCCCCGACTCAATCCCGAGGGATAGCCCGGCTGTGCTGATTCCGGCCAAAACACTGCCCGACCACTGCCCCACGCAACGCCGGCCCCGAGCTACCGGTCTTGGAGCGCGGGAGCAAAAATCACCCAAATTAGCTTATCGTCTTATCTTGCCTGTCTTCCGAAGGCAAGGGCCCTGTCAAAACAGGCTATTTGCTCTGGATTGCGCAACATAGATGGCCCGGAGAATTTTTAGCGGTTGTGCGGGCTCGGGCCGGGGCCAGCACTCATGTCGCCGGACCGATCAAGGCACCCAGAATGGCCGGGGCGGGCCGGTTATTCCGATAGGAATGGTGGTATCGACTTTGACGATCAACTCGATCGCGCACCGGGCGGACCGATACCGAGTTGCCGCGACACCGCCAGGCCCCAGACACGCAGGGGCCCCGGCGTTCCACCAAGTGGGATTCCCCTCATGCGCCGATGGATGTCCCTGGGCGTGCTGGTGCTGCTGGCTGCCGGCGGGTGCTTCCGCCATCCCATGCAAGTGCGCACCGACAGCCGCATGCGCCTGGTCGGCCCGGTCTCGGCCCAGGTGACCGCGGACCTGGCCCCGCGACGCAACCTGGAGCCGGTCGCCGAGATGACGGTCATCGGCCGCGACCTGCCCGCCTCCTCCGCCAAGGTGGCCCTGATCGACGTGGACGGCCTGCTGGTGAATACCAACCTCACCGGGCCGTATTCCTCGGGCGAGAACCCGGTCGATCTGTTTCGCGAGAAGCTCGACGCGGCCGCGGCCGACCCCCGGGTGCGGGCCCTGGTGGTGCGCATCAACAGTCCGGGCGGCGGGGTGACGGCCACGGACCTGATGTGGCAGCAGCTCAGCTCGTTCCGCGAGCGCACGGGGCTGCCCGTGGTGGCCTATCTGATGGACGTGGGCACAGGCGGGGCCTACTACCTGGCCACGGGGGCCGACGTGATCTGCGCCCATCCCACCTCGATCACCGGCGGGATCGGCGTGATCCTGAATCTCTACAACCTCCAGGACGCCATGGCCCAGTTCAACGTGTTCAGCCAGCCGATCACAGCCGGCGAGCAGATGGACATGGGCTCGCAGCTCGGCCCTCTAAGCGACGAGGCCCGGCAGTGGCTGCAAACCATGGCCGACGAGTTCCACCAGCGCTTCCGGCGCGTGGTGCTCAGCCGGCGCCGGCAGGTGCGCCAGGACGATCCCACGATCTTCGACGGGCGCGTGTTTACCGCCACCCAGGCACAGGCCCGAGGATTGATCGACCAGATCGGCTATCTCGAAGACGCCGTCCAACTGGCCGAGGCCCAGGCCGACTGCGGGCCGGCGCGGGTGGTGATGTACCATCGGCCGGACGACCCGGCGCGCTCGCCGTTCGCGGTCACGTCGAACGCCCCGGCCACGGGCAAGTTCCTGCCGGTGAGCATCCCGGGGCTGGAGCGGAGCCGGCTGCCGGCGTTTCTCTATTTGTGGCAGCTCGACCCCACGCTGGAGCGCCAGGGCGGCATGTAGCCGGCTCGCGCTGCTGGGGCGCGTGTCCCAACGACTGGCTCATTCGTAACCGTTCACGGGCCGCTGCCCGTTTTCGGGCCATTTCGCGTGGATAGTCGCCTTTCGCTCCGCGAAAGCAGTGCCACTTTCGCGGAGCGAAAGGCGACAATAACGGCCCGTGAACGGTTACCTCATTCTTCGGTCGCAGAACCCTGCGCGCACCGAGAACCGGCGGCCGAAGAATGTGTCGGTCCCCGACGTGTACCCAAGTCGCGCGTGCTGATTTGGGTTGCCGGCCTTCCCGCCGGGATAAACCCGGCGGCTCGCTGGGGAAAAAAAGCGCTGCTTGAGGGCAATTCCCTCTGAGTTTTTCGGCCGCGAACGCGCCACCGGCAACGGGGGCCGAGCGGCCGGTGGATTGACCTAACCTCTTGCGGGACAACGTATTGCGCTGCCATGGCGCATCCGGACGTACTGCCAGCAAATGATGCAAATCCCCCATAAGGAGTGTGTGCGGGCGAAAAAATCCTCACCAATCGCTTGAACCGCACGAACGGGCAAGTATGCTAAGGGGGTGTTAGAAACCCGTTACTCTCATGTTCAGCGAGGCAGCGTTTCGCCGCTTTGAGACAATTGCCCGCCGGCTTGCAAGGCGCGAAGCCGTCTAGAGCGGGCGCGAGCAGCGCCAGTTGGCAACCGACTGGCTCTCGGCGGCATCTTGAAAGCCTTTGGCCCCGCGTTCGCCCGACGTGGGCGCGTGCGCGCTGTTTTTAGCGGGCGTGGTCGGCGCCGGGTACGGCCGAGGACTTCGGATGCCGGCGGGTCGAGCGAGAGCGGTTGCGGGCAGAAGAGCAATCACGCGAGTGGAACGAGAGGCAACGTGGTGTTTCGTATTTCGCATCTTTGGGGTCCGCAGAAGCAAGTGGAGAGAGGGGAAACACAATGAGACGCATTTGGCTGCTTTGTGGAGTGATCGGCCTGGGGCTCTTGGTCGGTCTGAGCACCAGCCCGGCAATGGCCGTGGCCTGGATGCCGGACGGCAACACGGATCTGGGGCGTCCGGGCGATGATCCGAAGGCCGCGGGGAGCCACGCCTATGACGTCGGCACCGCTACCCACACCGTCGAGGGCGGTGGCAGCGACGTGTGGAACGCCGGCGAATACTGCCACTACGCCTACAAGTCGATGTCCGGCGACTTCTGGCTCGAGTCGGACGTGGAATGGGTCAACCGCACCGGCAACTGGGGCGACATGGATGGTTGGGTCAAGGCGGGCCTGCTGGTGCGCAACGATGTGGACACCGGCGCAGGCAATGAAAAGGAAGTCAACAACGTGATGGCCCTCTTGCGGCCCGACCGCGAGGGCGTCTCGTATCAGTGGCGGAATACGTCCACCAGCAACATGAGCAGCCACACCGAGACAGGCTATGGTGTGGTGCCCCAGAAAGTGGCGCTGAACCTCTGGACCGATCCGGAAGGCGACCGCTTGGCCCAGGCTTTTGTCGATCTGGGCGGGGGCGCCGGCTGGCAGCAGGTGGGTCCTTCCCGGTGGACCTTCAACACGAGTGACCCTGTGTATGCCGGTCTGTTCGTCACCGCGCACAAGAACGACGGGCGCCTGGAGACGGCCCATTTCCGCAACGTAGAAATCCTGGCTGCGCAGACGCCGGCCGGGCCCTTGCCCCGTAAGCCCGGCGACCCGGTCGCCGACCCGGAGGGCGTGGGGCCTTATATGGGCGGCTGGGGCGTGGTGGAGGTGGTCGATAACGGCAATATGGGCAGCGTGGGCGCGGCCGTGGCTTCGATCGAGGGCGGCGGCGGCACGCGCCACCAGTACAACCTCATCGGCGCGCTGAACATCAACGACTCCGATCCCCAGTCCGATGCCGCCAATTTCCCCGGAGACGGACCTTACGGCGTGACTGCCGCTGGGATCAAAGCTGCCGGCAGCGTGGACGATATCGCCCTGCTGGCCCGGGGAATCGTCGACATCCCGGTCGAAGACGACTGGACCTTCTACGTGCGCAGCGACGACGGGGTGGAGCTGACGGTTGACGACCGCGCCCTGGTAATCTCCTCGGAGACCTGGAACGCCAACAACTTCGGCACCGTCCACCTGACCGCCGGCTGGCACAACATCCAGGTGGTCCACCGTGAAGACGGCGGCGGGGCCAATGTGGAAGTGGCGGCCGCACGCGGCCAGACCACCAACCTGCAACTGTTTCGCCTGATCGGCTCCGGCGATCCCGGCGCGCCGGCCTATTCGGTCTGGGTGCCCGGCCTCGACGGCGACGTGACCGTCGAGTCCACCACGCCGGAATACAACAATCCCAGAGCAGAGAGCCGTGATACGGCCCTCCTGGAAATCGCCAACGCGCGTGTCGATGGCGAGATCCATGCGGCCGTGGCCGACCGGGTCAACCACAGCGATCCTGACAACGGCGGCGGAATCTACGGCGGCGACCTGCCGTTCCCCAACGACGTGGCCGGCACCGACGATAACGATTTCGCCACCATGGCCACCGGCACCTTGGTGATCCCCGTGGATGGGACCTATTACATCGGCTATCGGAGCGACGACGGCATGGCCCTGCAAATCCAGGGCGGCGTGTGGGACGCGATTGTCGAAGACGCCACCGGCAATGCCATCATCGACCCGGCGGATGACAGTTGGATGGTCACCGACGCCTGGACCGGCAACAGCCACACCGTGGGCCAGATCACCTTGACGGCCGGCAACTACCCGTTTACCGCCGTATCGTACGAAGGCGGCGGCGGGGCGTACATGGAGATGTTCGGCTCGACCCAACAGGGCAACTACTACCTGATCACCAGCGGACCGGGCCAGGAAATCGTGGTGCCGGCCGCGGCCGACGCATTGGACCTGGTGCCCGAGCCGGGCAGCCTGGGCCTGCTGGCCGTGATGGGCCTCTTGGGCCTGGTGGGTCTGGCCTGGCGCCGGCGGCGGAAGTAAACCGATTGGTGCAAACTCACTCTCCCCTCTCCCGCCTGGCGGGAGAGGGGCCGGGGTGAGGGCGGCCTCTCCCTTCTGCCGAAACGCGGGAGAGGGGTCGGGGGCGAGGGCGGTCGGAACGATCGCAGAGTTTTCCCTTTCCACAACTTGACTTCTGCGAGACCAAACACCCCGTCGCAATCCCCTCGCGGCGGGGTGTTTCTCTGCGCGCTGTCGCTCGCCGGAAGTCGGAAATCGCAAATCTGAAATTCCAAATCGGCGCGTGGCGAGCCGAAAGCGTCAGCTCCCGGTTCGCGCGGCAGTTCCCGTTGACGGACAACACGCGAGCCGTGGGGTTTATCCCCACGGGAAGGCAAAGGGGAAAGCGGAAAGCCGAAAGCGGACTTGGAATGAATCGCGAAAGCGCGAAAGGGCGAAAACGCGAAACTCGGCCAGCCGGGAGCGTGAGCTCCCGGTTCGGCCGGAATCGCCAACCACGTCCAGCAGCACTCTCGACCGAACCCGCGGCTTACGCCGCGGGCTCGCCAAACCAATACCGCGGGCCCGCCGCACTTGCGCCCCATGAGTGATTGGGGTGGCGCTGCGGTCCAGGGAATCACCTTGACCGGCAGGACAGCCCCGAGGATGATGAAGTTGAGGCCCCCAGCGAGGACCCGGCATGTCACGCGAGACGATCTTCGAGGCCAGCGCCCGATACTTCCTCCAGCCGATCGCCCCGTTCCTGGAGGACGATGAGGTCACCGAGATCATGGTCAACGGCCATGGCGAGGTGTATATCGAGCGCCGGGGCAGGCTCGAGCGCACCGACGCGAAGTTTGACAGCGAGGACGCCCTGCTCTCGGCCATCCACAACGTGGCCCAATGGGTGGGCCGCGAGATCAGCGAGGACCACCCCGTGCTCGACGCGCGCCTGCCTGACGGCGCGCGCGTCCACGCCGTGATCCCGCCCGCGGCGCGCACGGGCATCTATCTCACCATCCGCCGCTTCTCGCGCGAGACGCTGACCGTCGAAAGGCTGATCGCCCTGGAGAGCCTTTCGGAAGAGGTTTGGGAATTCCTGCGCTTGTGCGTGCGCCTGAGGAAGAACGTGCTCATCTCGGGCGGCACGGGCACGGGCAAGACGGTGTTGCTGGGGGCGATTGCCCGGGCCATTCCCGACGAGGAGCGGATCGTGGTGATCGAGGACACCTCGGAGCTGCGCCTGGTGCAGCCGCACGCGCTCTACCTGGAGGCGCGGCACGCGGGCCGGTTTGCGCGCGAGGGGCTCGACGTGAGGCAGTTGTTCGTCAACTCGCTGCGCATGCGCCCGGACCGGATCATCGTGGGCGAGGTGCGCGGGGGCGAGGCGCTGGACATGATCCAGTCGATGATCAGCGGCCACTCCGGGGCGATGTCGACGATCCACGCCAACACGGCGCTCGATGCGCTGGCCCGGCTGGAAATCCTCTCGCTCATGTCGGACGTGGACATCCCGGTCTATGTGGCGCGGGCCCAGGTGGCCTCGGCGATCCACGTGGTCGTGCAGCTTGCGCGGTTCAGCGAGGACGGCTCGCGCAAGATCACGCGGGTAAGCGAGGTTTGCGGCCTGGACGAGAGCCAGCGCTACCGGGTGGCCGACCTCTACGTCTGCCGGCTGGCCGGGCGCAGCGCGGACGGGCGCTTGAAGGTTCGATTCGAGCGTGCCGGCCGGCAGCCCACGTTTGCGAGTGAACCGTTCGAGCAGGGCGTGGAGCACCAGATCCGGCTGACCGCGGGGCTCTGGGGCGAGTGAGCGCGCCGGGTGCCACTGCCGGCTTGCTCCAGCAGGGTGCGTCAACCCTCTCCCGCCGTGCGGGAGAGGTTGGCCGCGCAAGGGCGGTCGGAATCCAAGCACGTGCGGATCGTCGGGTGCCACTGCCGGCTTGTCCAGCAGTGCGGCAGCCCATGATCTCGAAGCAAACAAGCACGGGTGGACAAGCCACGCGTGCCACCCGGTGCTCCAACCCGCCCTTGCCCCCGACCCCGACCACTTCGTGGTGCGCGCCGCGGCGCGGCAGAGGGGAGATTCGTGCGCGACGAAGCCACCGCGCGTGAGCCTATTGCTCGAGCGCCGGGGCAGCCGGCCCCGCGGGCGCAGGAGCCGATTCTACAGGTGGAGTCTCCAGGAGCATGCCCTCGGCCGCTTCCCCGCCATTCTCCGCGGGCGCGGCTTCGATCTCCGCGGCCGCGGCTGCCGCGGGCGGCTCGTGCGCCAGGCCCGAATCGACCAGCCGGATGACGAACAAGACGCGGTAGTGCGGCGGTGCCTGTGCCACCTGGGGCGCGTAGCGTTGTGCACCCCAGGGTGCTGCCGGCGCGGGTTGATCGGCGGCACCGGCGAGCTGCCTGGTCCCGGCCTCGCCGCCCTCCTGCGTCCTGTGCTCTTCCACCTGCCGGGGGTCGCTGCCGGGCATGGCCTCTGGTGGGCCTGCGGCCGCGCTGAGCAAGGGCACGCGCTGGGCCCGGCCCCGGCGAAACCCCTCCGGCGGAGCGGCAGGCTGCTCGGGCAGGGCCTGGAACGTCTGGGCCGCGGCAGCCTCGGCTGGTGCCTCCTCGGGTGCCGGTGCCTCGAACTGCGGCGGGGCTTGCGCGCCGGATTGGTCGGGAGCCGGCTGGGCCGCCGACAAAGGCGCGTCGCGCTGGACCGATGCGCGGCGATTGAAGTGCAGTGCCAGCTCCTTCTGGGCGGCCACGCCGGGTGCCGGCTGGACCGACAGGCTAACCACCTCGCTGCGCTGCGCGGCCAGTTGGCTGAGTGCGTTTTGGATCTGCTCCGGCGTTGCCTCCACGTAGATCGCTTCCACGGGGAGCTGGCCGAGCGCTCGGCCGGCCGCCTCGTCGCTCAGCAACCCCCTCCCGCCGGTCTCGGCCTTGCGCGCGAGTGCGTACGGGTCCTCGCCGGAGGGCACCGCCTCGGTGGCCGCTGGTGGCTGTTGCGGCGCGGGAGCAGCAGGCGGGGCGGACGGCAAGGCCGGCTCCGGGCCGAACGCCTGCGGCTCCTCTGCTTCGGGAGGCGCCGCTGCCGGCGTCGGCTCAGCGGCTTCTGCCGTTGTCCCTGCGGCCCGGGCAAGCGGCTGGTCGGCGCCCGTGCCGAGCTGCGCCTGGGGGTCGCCTGCCGGGCCCTGGGCAAAGCGTGCCGTCTCGGTATCGGCCTCGAACACGATCCCGTTGCGCACCAGCACATTGTCGAGCGTGCGGTTCTCAAGGCCGGCTGAGTTGACGTCGCAATAGACGAGCATCAGTCCGCCCGCTACCTGCACGCCAAGCGCCTGGTCGTGTTCGAACCGGTAGCCCTGGCCGTCGAATTCGGCCGGGGTCTGCGCAGGAGCTTCGGCCTGGGCCAGCTCGCCAGGCGCGCCGCCGGCAATGCCCGCACCGGCTGGGGCGGTCGCGGGGCCTCCCTTGGCAATCATTCCCGTTCCGCCTTCACGCCTGAGGTGGCCCGAGGGGCCCTCTCTGCCCTGGGCCACCTGGTCGGGCCCCGGCTCGGCCATCGGCCTGCCGGGGACGAGACCGCCCTTGCCGACGATCGGCGGCTCGGGCGCGTGATCGCCCTGCTCGAGGCCGTTCTCCGCAGCGAAACGGCCCATGGCCCCTCTGCCCGGCACAGCCTCCTCCCCCTCGGCCGGCGCAGGTCCGGCGCCGGCGCCCGGCGCGCCGGGGGTGGCCGCGCTGGCCGCCGCGCCCTCGAGATCAGCGGGAGCGAAATCACCGGCGACGAAGCCATTGGCGTGCTCGGCCCGTGGTCGGCCGGGTTCGGTAAGCTCCCTTCGCGCGCTGCCGTCGCCGGCGCTCTTCTCTGCCAAGCGGTCGCCTGCGAGCGTTTCTTCGGCGGGGGCATCCCCGCCTTCGGCCGCTGCCTCACCGGCCCCGGGTGCCGCGCGCAGAACCGGCGGCTCGCGGTCGGGCTGCTCCGCGGGCGGGCGATCGGCCACGATGCGCTCGCGCCCGTCGCGTCCCGTCTCGTTCAGCCAGAGCAACAACGCCACCAACAGCGCGACCGCGGCCCAGGCCACGCCACGCGGATTGAGCAGCCGGCGCCCGGCCGCGACAAACACGCGGCGGACCGTGGCCGCCGGGGTGGGCCGGCCTGATTGGTCCGGTTCGGCCGGCTCGGCCGGCTCGGTGAGCATGCGCCGCTCGGCCAAGCGCAGGACGATCGGGGCGAGGTCCTCGTCGAGCTTCTGCTCGGGCAGCTCCTGGAGCGTGGCCCTCAGCGTACGCAGGTCGTCGACCAGTTGGCGCGCACGCGGATCGGACGCCAGGCGGCGTTCGACCTGGGCCTGCTGGTCGGCCGAAAGCTCGCCGTCCAGGTAGGCGCTTAGCAGTTCGTCGTGCGACATCTCGTTCATGGTCGTGGTCGCTGGGCGGGCGTGGTCCCGCTTGAGCGGGCTCGTCTCTCCCCGAAAGCGCCGGGGAAGGCAGGACCGTGCAGGAAGGCATTTCCGGCAGCGGCCCGACGCGCTCCCGGCAGGCTGGTTGTGGGGGGGAACAGGTATGCCGGTAATTCGTTGGCTTGGGCCTACCTAATCGTCAACCGTCAGGACTTCTCTTAACTGTTCTCGCAACTGGAGCCGTGCGCGGTGCAGCCGGCTGCGCACCGTGCCGATGGGCACGCCGAGAATCTCGGCGATCGTCTCATAGCAGCAGCCGTTGATCTCCCGAAGCACCAGCACGGTCCGGTGCTCTTCACTCAACTCGGCCAGGGCCCGACGCACCTGGCCGCAACGCTCTTCGCGCTCGGCGGATTGGCCCGGATTGTCTGCCGGATCGGCCGGCTCGACACCGGCAACCTCGCGGGCACGATCGACCGAGGCCGTCACCCGGCGGCGGCGGCAATGGCTCACCGCCACGTTGAAGGCGATCCGGTACAACCAGGTGTAAAACGTGCTCGAACCTTGGAACGTGTCCAGCTTGAGGAATGCCTGGATAAACGCGTCCTGAACCACGTCCCGCGCGTCTTCGGTGTTGCCGACCACGTGGAAGACCGTGTTGAACAGCCGGTTCTGGTATTTCCGAACCAACTCCCCAAACGCGGCTGTCCGGCCGGCCAGGGTCTCGTCGATCAGTTGCACGTCGTCGTTCACCGCGAACTCACTATTTGTGACGCGCGGGCCGGGCGAAAAGTTCCGCCCCAATGCCCCAATATCGACACACCACCAGAGAGGACCCGACTCCCCTCATCATCCCCATCGCCCCGGAAACTGTCAAACCCGATCGGTTCGGCGTCTTTGTCTGATAATTCGCCGCCGGCTGGGTCGGCTATTCCCCCCGGATTGGCGGGGGGCGGGGTCGCGGCCCACACACCGCAGGCCGAGCCGGAGCGTTCGGCCGGGAAGCCCTCGGGAATGGAACCCGGGGCTCGTGCCAATTCGTAAAATCCCTCGGGGGTAAACCCCGAGGCTCGCGCCAACTCGCGGAATCCCGCCAGTAAGTATGCCTCCCAATACGCCCGGTCGTCGTTGCGGGTTCAGCAATCGAGGGCCTTGTGGCGCTGGCCAAAGCTGCCATACTTGAGCGCTGTGCGCGGCCGGACGACCGGCAGCCCTGCCCGTTCGGATCTCCAAGCCCCGCGGAGCAGCAAATTCGAGTTCGGTTTCGGTTCAGAGGGAGCAGCAGCTTCTCGATTCAGAGGGAGGTCCTATGGAACAGCCTGCCCGGGAGTTCTTTTGGCAGGTTTTGCAGACGCCCAGTCCCTCGGGCTACGAAGGCCCGTTGCAGCAAGTGGTCCGCCAGTACGCGGGCCGGTTCGCCGACGAAGTGCGCACGGACGTGCACGGCAACGTGATCGCGGTGATCCGGCCGGACGAGCCGTTTCGGGTGATGCTGGCCGGCCACTGCGACCAGATCGGTCTGATCGTGCAGCACATCGACGACGACGGCTACCTGCACGTTCAGGCCATCGGCGGCTGGGACCCCATCCAACTCGTGGGCCAGCGCATGGTGGTGTGGACCGCGAACGGACCGGTCGAAGGGGTGATCGCGCGCAAGCCCATCCACCTGCTTACGGACGAAGAACGCAAGCAGGTGCCAAAGCTCAAGGACCTTTGGCTGGATATCGGAGCCTCGAGCAAGGAAGAGGCCGAAAAGGCGGTGCGCATCGGCGATGCAGTCACCCTCCAGCTCGGCGTGGCCGAGCTGCGCAACGGCCGCGCCGTGGCCCCGGGCATGGACGACAAGGCAGGGCTGTGGGTGGTCATCGAGGCGCTGCGCCGGGTGGATCGCGCGAAGCTGCGCTGCGGTCTGTATGCCGTGGCCACGGTGCAGGAAGAGTTGGGGCTGCGCGGGGCGCGGACCAGCTCCTTCGGCATCGACCCGCAGGTGGGCGTGGCCGTGGACGTGACCTTTGCCACCGACTGCCCGACTATCGAGAAGAAGGAGGAAGGCGATATCCGGCTGGGCAAGGGGCCGGTGGTCTATCGCGGCCCCAACATGAACCCCCACGTAGTGCGCCGGCTGGTGGAGGCGGCCGAGGCCCACCAGATTCCCTGCCAACTGGCCGCGGCGGGCAAGCCCACGGGCACCGACGCCAATGCGATCCAAATCAATCGCGCGGGGGTGGCCACCGGGCTGGTGAGCATCCCCAACCGCTACATGCACAGCGCGGTGGAGATGGTGGCGCTTAGCGACATGGACCAGGCGGCCGACCTGCTGGCCCGATTTGCCGAGGGCATCGATCCGCAGTCCGATTTCACGCCCGGCTGAGTCGTCCGGCCCTTGTGGTGCAGGCTGCAGGTTGTGGTGCAGGCGTCTCGCCCGCACGAAGCGTTGCGCCTGGTCCGGAGATGTGCAGCCGGGACGGCCGCAGCACAATGATTTCCCTCCGGGCAGCCGGGACGGCCGCACCACAACGAGCACGCGGCGCGGCAGCAGTTTGCCTGCCCGTTCTCCGGGCTCCGTCACTTCCCTTTTCGAGCGGGACCCGCTGCTAAGGTTCCGGCGGAGTTCCGGGGGCTGCCAAAATGACATGCGGTCCTGCCGCGCCCCGGTGGGGCCGCGTGGCGAAGCCTTGGTAGATTGTCGTAAGGTCGTTCCAGCAGGCAGGTTGCGGCTGGCGCTGGGCCATTGGCACAGCGCTTGCGTCAAGGGCGGGTGATTTCGTATTGACTGCCAAATGTGGCGTCGGGGAGGCGGTTTGCCCCGGCCGTGTGGTCCTGGAGGGCCCCGGCCGGATCGACAGGGGGCGACCACGGCCGCTTCCGTCGCCAGGCTTCTGAACAACAGGAGGAACCACAGTGGCAAAACAGATGGTCTTCGAAGACAACGCGCGGCTGAAACTGGCCAGCGGCGTAGGCAAGCTGGCCCGTGCCGTGGCCAGCACCTTGGGCCCACGCGGCCACAACGCAGTGCTGGACAAGGGCTGGGGATCGCCCAGGGTCACCAAGGACGGCGTGACGGTGGCCAAGGATATCGACCTGGACGATCCCGACGAGAACCTGGGCGCTCAGTTGGTCAAGGAGGCGGCTTCGAAGACCAACGAGACCGCCGGCGACGGCACGACCACGGCCACCGTGCTGGCCGAGGCAATCTACAAGGAAGGGCTGCGCATGGTAGCCGCGGGGGCCGACCCCATGTCCCTGGCCCGCGGCATCCACAAAGCCACCCGACGGGTCGTCGCAGCCATTCGCAAGATGGCCCGCAAAGTGGACGAGCAGAGCAAGAAGGAAATCGCCCAGGTGGCCACGATCGCGGGCAACAGCGACCCGACGATCGGCCAGGTGCTGGCCGACGCGTTTATCAAGGTGGGCAAGGACGGGGTGATCACGGTGGAGGAAGGCCGGCAGGCGGAGACCCAGGTGGAGGTGGTCGAGGGCATGCAGTTTGACCGGGGATTTTTGTCGCCCCATTTTGTGACCAACCAGGAAGAGCAGACCGTGGAGCTGGAAAACTGCCTGATCCTGATCCACGAAGAGAAGATCGCCAATGCCAAGGCCCTGGTGCCCCTGTTGGAGGCGGTCAGCAAGGCGGGCAAGCCGCTGTTGGTGATCGCTGAGGACATCGAGGGCGAGGCCCTGGCCACGCTGGTGGTCAACAAGCTGCGGGGCATCCTCAGTGCCTGCGCGGTCAAGGCCCCCGGCTACGGCGACCGGCGCAAGGCCATGCTGGGCGACATTGCCGTGCTTTGCGGGGCCCAGGCGATCTTCAGAGACCTGGGTGTGGAGCTGGAGTCGGTCAAATTGACGGACCTGGGGCGGGCCAAAAAGGTGCTTGTGACCGCCGACAATACGACCATCATCAGCGGTGCCGGAGAGAAGGCGGCGATCCGGGGTCGGGCCGAGCAAATCCGCAAGGAAATCGAGACCACCACCAGCGACTACGACCGCGAGAAACTCCAGGAACGGCTGGCCAAGCTGGCCGGCGGCGTGGCGCAGATCAACGTGGGGGCGGCCACGGAAACCGAGATGAAGGAGCGCAAGGCCCTGATGGAAGACGCGCGTGCGGCCACCCAGGCGGCGCTGGAAGAAGGCATTGTGCCCGGCGGCGGGGTGGCCCTCTTGCGCAGTGCCAAGGTGCTCGACAAGCTGGAGGCGGACGGCGACGAGGCCCTGGGCGTAAGGATCGTCCAGAGCGTGCTCGAAACGCCGCTGCGCATCATCGCCCAGAATGCCGGCCAGGACGGCGCCGTGGTGGCCAATCGGGTCCGTGGGATGAAGACCAACGAAGGCTACGATGCGGAGCGCAACGCGTACGCCGATCTGATGGAGGCCGGCGTGATCGACCCGGCCAAGGTGGTGCGCACCGCCCTGCAGAACGCCGCCAGCGTGGCCGGCCTGCTGCTGACCACCTCGTGTCTGGTGACCGAGATTCCCAAAAAGGAAGGTCCTCCGGCCCACGGCCCCGGCGGAATGGAAGGCATGGGCGGCATGGGCGGTATGGGCGGCATGGGCGGCATGGGCGGCATGGGCGGCATGGATTATTGAGAGTGTTGAGGGCTGGCCAGGCGAGCCGGCGGCATGAGCCGCCGGTTGGAGCGGGAACCAGCAGAGGACGTCGATCCACACGTCTGGCGAAGCAAATCCTCCCCAGAGGGGAATCAAAGCGGATTTCAGACCAATCATCTGTGACCAGTCATGACAAAGGGACCCAAAAGATGAAGAAGGATATCAAACTCAAGCCGTTGGACGATCGGGTCGTGGTCGAACCGGTCGAAGCCGAGGAAATGACGGCTGGCGGCATCGTCTTGCCGGATACGGCCAAGGAGAAGCCCCAACGCGGCACCGTGCTGGCCGTGGGGCCGGGCAAATTGCTGGAAGGGGGGCAGCGCGGCCCGTTGTCAGTGGCCGTGGGTGACGAAGTCATCTACGGCAAGTACTCCGGGTCGGACATCGAAATCGACGGGCGCGAGGTGAAAATCCTGCGCGAGAGCGACATCCTGGCCAAGGTGGTCAAGTAGTCCGGCCGCTCCGCCTGCGTGCCCATCCCGAGTGCCTTGAAAACAGGGAGGAACCGCCATCGTGGCCAAACAACTGCTCTTTGAGGACCATGCCCGACAGCGCATGTTGCGCGGCGTGGACAAGCTGGCCGACCTGGTCGCCGTCACGCTGGGACCGACCGGCCATAACGTCATTCTGGACAAATCCTTCGGTGGTCCCACGGTGACTAAGGACGGCGTGACCGTCTCCAAGGAAGTGGAGCTCGAAGACCGCTTCGAGAACATGGGGGCCAAGCTGGTCAACGAGGTGGCCTCCAAGACCTCCGACATTGCCGGCGACGGCACCACCACGGCCACTCTGCTGGCGCGGGCGATCTTCCGCGAGGGCCTGCGCAACATCGCCGCGGGCAGCAACCCCGCGGCCTTGCGCCGCGGAATCGAGAAGGCGGTCGACGCCGCGGTCGAGCAGCTCTGGGAGATGGCCAGGCAGGTCACCCGCAAGGAGGAAATCGCCCATGTGGGCGCGATCAGCGCCAACAACGACGCGTTCATCGGCAACCTGCTGGCCGAAGCCATGGAGAAGGTGGGCAGCGACGGCGTGATCACCGTCGAAGAGGGCAAGACCGCTGAGACCACCTACGAGATCGTCGAGGGCATGCAGTTCGACAAGGGCTACATCTCGCCCTACTTCATCAACCGCATGCCCGAGATGGACTGCGTGCTGGAGGACTGCCTGATCCTGATTCACGAGAAGAAGATCGGCAACCTGCGCGACCTGGTGCCCCTGCTGGAGCGCGTGGTGCAGAGCGGCAGCCCCTTGCTGGTCATCGCCGAGGACGTGGAGAGCGAGGCGCTCACGACCCTGGTGGTCAACAAGCTGCGCGGCGTGCTGCAGTGCGTGGCGGTCAAAGCGCCGGGGTTCGGCGACCGACGCAAGGCCATGCTCCAGGACATCGCCATCCTCACGGGCGGGACCATGATCAGCGAAGACCTGGGCGTGAAACTCGAAAACCTCACGCTCGACCAGCTCGGACGCGCCAAGAAAGTCACCGTCGACCGCGAACGGACCACGATCGTCGAAGGCGGCGGCCGGCGCACGGACATCAAAGCCCGCGTCGACCAGCTCCGCCGCCAGATCGAGGAGACCGACAGCGACTACGACCGCGAGAAATACCAGGAACGCCTGGCCAAGCTCAGCGGCGGCGTGGCCGTGGTCTCCGTGGGCGCCAGCACCGAAGCGGAGATGAAACAGAAGAAGGCCCGCGTCGAAGACGCCCTGCACGCCACCCGGGCCGCGGCCGAGGAGGGCATCCTGCCGGGCGGCGGGGTGGCGCTGTTGCGCTGTCGGGGAGCGGTGGAAAAGGCCCGCCAGGGCGCCCGGGGCGACGAGAAGATCGGCGTGGACATCGTGCTCCGCGCCCTGGGAATGCCGCTGTGGCAGATCGCCGAAAACACCGGGCGCGACGGCTCGGTGGTGGTGGACGAAGTGGCCCAGAAGCCCACCAACGTCGGCTTCGACGCCAATACCGGCGACTGCGTGGACATGTACAAGGCCGGCATCATCGACCCGCTCAAAGTGGTGCGCATCGCCCTGGAAAACGCGGCCAGCATCGCCGGGCTGATGCTCACCACCGAAACTTTGGTGACCGATTTCAAGCAGGAGGACAAAGACAAGCAGGCCGTCGAAGGAACGGTGCGCTAGGGCATGCACGCGTGTCGGCCCGGCCTGCGCCGGCCCGCGTGACAACAGTCGATCACAGGTCGGGGTAAGCCAGTCGGGCCGCCTCAGCGGAAAGGGGTGGCCCGATTTTGTCGCTGCCCGCACCGGCCGGGCATTGGGGTGCAGGCGTCTTGCCTGCGCTGGGCACTGGCGGCGGTTCAGCGGTGTGCAGCCGAGACGGCCGCACCACAAAATGCCGTCGCGGGCCCATGGCCGGGTGGGCTAGAATAGTAAGGCCGGGTCGTTTCCAGATCCTCCTTCGTGCCATGGCAACGATGTCCGCCAAACGCGACTACTACGCGGTGCTCGGCGTGGAGCGCTCTGCCACGCAGGCGCAGATCGCCGAGGCCTACCGGAAGCTCGCGCTGAAGTATCACCCCGACCGCAACCCCGGCGACGAAGAAGCGGTGGCGCGCTTCAAGGAGGCGGCCGAGGCCTTTGAGGTGCTCCACGATCCCGAGAAGCGCGCGCGCTACGATCGCTACGGCCACGCCGGCCTGGAGGGCAGGTTGCCGGAGTTTCACGACGTGGGCGACATCTTCGACGCCTTCAGCGAGATTTTCGGCGATACGCTCTTCGGCGACCTGTTCGGGGCCCGTCGCCCTCGCCGCGGCCACAAGGGTGCAAATGTCCACTGCGAGGTCACCCTCGACCTGATCGAGGCCGCCCACGGCACTGCCAAGACCGTGCACTTCGAACACCAACAGGTCTGCGACGATTGCCGCGGCACGGGGGCCCGGGCGGGCACCCAGCCCGATCCCTGCCCCTACTGCGGCGGCCACGGACGCGTGGTGCAGCGGGCCGGGTTTTTCACCGTTCAGAGCACCTGCCCGTCGTGCCGCGGCAGCGGGAAGGTCGTGCGCAATCCCTGTCGCACCTGCCGGGGCAGCGGCCTGGTGGCTCGCCGGGTGACGCGAAAGGTCAACATCCCCGCGGGCGTGGACGATCAGGCGCAGCTTCGCTTGAGCGGGGAAGGCCACGTGAGCCTGGACGGCGGACCGCCCGGCGATTGCTATTGCCAAATCCATGTGCTGCCCCATCCGCTTTTCCAGCGGCGCGGCCAGGACCTGCTTTGTGAGATTCCGGTCACCTACTCCCAGGCGACGTTGGGTGCCAAGATCGAAGTGCCCACCCTTGACGGCCCCGAGGAACTGGACATCCCGCGCGGCACCCAGAGCGGCCAGGTGTTCACCCTGCGCGGCCGCGGCATGCCCCACCCGCGGTTCAGTTCCCAGGGCGACCTGCTCGTGCGCGTCCAGGTCGAAGTGCCCACCCGCCTTACCCCCGAACACGAGGTATTGCTGCGCAAGCTGGCCGAACTGGAGCACGTGAACGTCTCGCCCGAGCGCAGAAGCTTCATCGAGAAACTCAGGCAATACTTCCAAACCCGCTAGGGCTGCTGCGTCCGTGGAGATCGAACCGTGAGCAAGAAGCGACCCCAGCACCGTCCGCCCGCCGAACAGCCGCGAGAGGCCCCGTCCGAGCCGGCCCCTGCTGCGTCGCAACCGAACCACCCCGGCGCCGCGGCCCGGCCGGATTCCGGGGCGGGCGCAGGGGCTGAAAGCGGGGATCATGATCAGACCGATCACGCTGCGTCAACTCCGGCCGGCGCCGCTGGCCAAGGGCTACCCGAGGTCGCCCCGCTGCGCCGGCAAGTCGAACAGCTCGAAGTCGAGCTGGACCAGGCCCGCGACCGGGCCCTGCGATTCCAGGCCGAGCTGGACAACTACCGCAAACGCGCGGCCCGCGAGCTGGAGACCGAACGTCGCTACGCGGCCTTGCCGCTTTTGCGGGACCTGTTGTCGGTCTTGGACAACATCCATCGGGCGATCGAGGCGGGGCGCAATGCAAGGGCGGTCGAGGGATTGCTCGAGGGCTTCGAGATGGTCGCGCAGCAGTTGGAAGACGTGCTGCGGCGCCACGGTTGCGTGCGTATCGAGGCCCTGCACGCTCCCTTTGATCCGAACGTTCATGAAGCGGTCTTGCAGCAGCCTTCCAGCGAATATCCTCCCAACACGGTTCTCCAGGTGACCCAGACGGGATTCCGGTTGCACGACCGGGTCGTGCGTCCCAGCCGGGTCGTGGTTTCTGTGCAAAGCGAAAGCGAGTGATACGCCGATGCCGACTTACGATTACGTCTGCGATGCGTGCGCGCATCAGTTCGAGCTGTTCCAGCCGATCACCGAGGGCCCCAAACGCAAGTGCCCGGCGTGCGGGCGATTGAAACTGCGGCGGCTGATCGGCCCCGGAGCGGCCATTGTTTTCAAAGGTTCGGGGTTCTACTCGACGGACTACCGCAGCGAGTCGTACAAGAAAGGCGCGTCTGCGGAAAAGGGGAAGGCCGACTCCTCCGGCACAGGCGGCAAGACGTCGTCCGACGCCAAGAAGGCCAAGCCCAAGGACGGAGCCGCGGCGGCGAAGGGCTGAGCCGGCGCTTTCCCCGCGAAGCGGACTCGGCTCGCACGGAGACTCCCAGGCCCTTCGGGGCTTGGCTTTGCGCCGGTTATGAGTCCTTTCCGGGGCTCGGGGCTGCGGCCGGTTGGGAGCCGTCAGCCCGGGGCGAAGCGCAGCGGAGCCCCGGGGCTACACGCGGCGCCACCGTATCCCCAGCCCTGAAAGGGCACAATCGCCTGTCCAGCCTGCGACCGCCCCTGCCGTGACATACGACGGCCCGTCGTGCAGCGCAGTTCTCCGGCTCCAGACGGCCGTATCGTTGTGAATGTCCATGGTCCTCATTTCAGCGGCACTGGGCGCGGTTGCAGAAGGCTCCACGCCACCTCCAACCCCTTGTGCCGGGGTACCACGGGTGGCTTGTCCACCCGTGCTTGTCTGCTTCCGCTTGATGCGCCACTGCACTGCTGGACAAGCCAGCAGTGGCACCCGGCGGGCAAGGACTACAGAGTCTGAAGGCCAAACATAACATACCACCGCGAAGGTTGCCAGCCACCCGGCCGCGTGGCCGTAGGGTGTGTGCTTGCACGCGGCGGGGTGACACGCCCTGAAAGGGCGTGGTAGAAAAGCGCGAATCTCATGCGAGCCACGCCCGTCGCCAAAGCTCCGGGCGTGCCACCCCAGAGAGCGCGTGGTTGCCGCCATGATCGACCTGGACCGCCTGCTCCGCGAAACCTTTGTCGCCCGCGCTGAGTTACACGCAGAGCTCGGCTCGACGAACGACCGGGCCCAGCAGGCCGCGGCCGAGGGCGGGCCGTTGCCGCTCTTAGTGCTGGCCGAGCGCCAGACGGCCGGCCGGGGCCGCGGTGGCAACCGCTGGTGGACCGGTCGCGGCAGCCTGGCTTTCAGCTTGCTGCTGCCACCGCTGCCCGACACAATGGCCGGTTCGCCGCGCTGGCGTGGAAAACGGCCGGGCGAGACAAAGCCTTCGTCGCAGGCGCCGTCACAACAGCCGGCCACGTCGCTGGTGGGCCTGGCCGCGGCCGTGGCCGTGGTCGAGGCGGCCGGTGGCCGATTGCCCGACGTGCCCTTGGGCATCCACTGGCCGAACGACGTGTTTGCGGCCGGGCGCAAGCTGGCCGGCGTCCTCGTGGAGGTGCTGCCCGGTGGTCACGTCGTGGTGGGCATCGGTATGAACTGCAACGACTCGGCCGCGGATGCACCTGCGGAACTTCGAGACCGCATTGCCACGCTGTGCGATCTTGCGGGGCGCGAACACCCGCTTGGCGAAGTGCTCATCGACGTGCTCGCGGCCTTCAAGCGGCTGCTCGACACCCTGTTGTCTGATCCCGCGGCCGTGGCTGGGCAGGCCGACGCACGCTGCCTGCAGCGAGACGAGTGGCTCAGGGTGGAGTCGGGCTCGCAAGTGGTGGAGGGGCGCTGTCTGGGGATCGCCCCGGATGGGGCGCTGGAGTTACAGACGCGCGAGGGGCGAAAGACGCTCTACAGCGGCGTGGTAATCGCTTGAACTGAAGTGAGAGCGACAATTCAGCCGTCTGGAGCCGGAAGACTGCACTACACCATGGGCTGTCGTATGGCAAGACAGGGGCGCACGCCGACAGGATGAGCGATTGCGCCCCGTTGATCCGGACATATGTCCGGATCTTTGGGGCTTTGGTTTCCTCTGTGCGGCCCTTTGCCGTGGGTTGACACCCGCGGCTATTCTGCTTCGCCCCTTGCGGGGCTAGTTGCTCCACTCGGCTGAAATGTTACCAAATCCGTAACACTTCAGCCGTCTGAAGCTGGAGAAAGCCGCCACAGGCTGATCGCAAAGAGCGAGGCGCTTGCCGCGGCGCACCCCAGTGCCGGCCACCTGCTTCCGCTCAGGACCGGCTGAAAGCCGGTCTTCACCGTAGCCTGGGGGTAACACCCCAGGCAATCAGCGGGCACGATGAACCGTCGTTTGGCCGAAGGCCATATTCACCCAAGGGCCACCAAAAAACGCCTTTCTTGGCCGGTGAACAACCCTTTCAGGGTTCAGCGGGCGTGCCGGCCACCGAACCCAGGGCGGCGCTAA